>NZ_CAXSXW010000015.1:0-166788 GCF_964241505.1 Klebsiella sp. Q11 | reverse complement strand
AAACGGACCAGTGAAGCTTACCATAGCGCGGACATCTGAATTGAGCCACAGGCGGACATTACTATTGAGCCATTACACGCGTAGTGCCGATAACGTACATTATGGTAAATCGGGTCTTTTTTTAACAAATTATCTGTTTCGTCACTGGTATCAAAATAACGGGAGTATCAACGCAATGGCGAAAAAAACAGGACGAGTCGCCACGGCGGATTCGTACGATAACTTCATTGCCCGCGTCGGCATGCAGCAGCCCAACCAGCATGCTGCATCGACCTACCGGGCCAACTATACCAGCCGCAATCGGCTGCTGATTGAATACGCTTACCGCTCATCCTGGATCATCGGCGCAGCTGTCGATTCTAAAGCGGACGATATGACGAAAAAGGGCGTACGCATCACCAGTGAAATTGACCCGAAACGGCGTGGCGTTCTGGAGTCTAAATTTGATGAGCTGCAGTTATGGGATTGCATCAATGAAACCTTGAAGTGGTCCAGGCTGTATGGTGGTGCTGTTGCGCTAATTCTCATTGAAGGGCAGGCGCCATTAACCCCCCTGGTACTCGATAAGGTCGGGAAGGGGAGCTTTAAGGGGCTTGCAGTTCTCGATCGCTGGATGATTAACCCACAGCTCAACAGGCGCATAAAGGCTCTTGGTCCTAAACTCGGCAAGCCTGAATTCTACGATATCGTGACGACGGCGCAGGGGCTTCCTGCGTGGACCGTTCATCACAGCCGCCTGATCCGTATGGATGGTGTGAAACTGCCGTACCAGCAGAAAATCACCGAAAACGAATGGGGCATGTCCATTGTCGAGCGTATTTTCGACCGCCTGACCTCCTACGACAGCACCAGCGTTGGTGCCGCCCAGCTGGCGTATAAGGCACACCTACGCACAGCAAAGATTAAAAAGCTGCGCGAGATTATCGCTATGGGCGGTAAGCCGTTCGAAGCGTTGATCAAGAATATGGATATGGTCCGCCAGTTCCAGACTAACGAGGGAATGTCCCTGTTTGATGCGGAGGATACTTTTGAAACTCATTCTTATTCTTTTGCTGGCCTGTCTGACCTGCTGGGCGAATTTAAGGAAGATATCGCTGGTGCCGTGGGTATTCCGCTGGTCCGCCTGTTCCGTCAGTCACCGAAGGGTTTCTCAACCGGTGATGCAGATCTCGCAAACTATTACGACGATGTGGGTACGCTGCAGGAGAGAGATTTACGCCCTCACATCCGCCTGTTATTCGATGTGCTGCATCGCTCGGAGTTTGGAGAGCCGTTGCCGGAGGATTTCACGTTTGAGTTTAATCCCCTGTGGCAAATGAGCGACACCGACCGCTCAACGGTCGCAACCAACACGACTACCGCACTGGCAACAGCTGTACGGGATATCGGTATGTCTCCAGCAGCGGCGCTTACCGATTTACGCGAGTTGGCTGATGTGACAGGCATCGGCGCATCTATTACCGACGAGGATATTCAGAATGCGGCGAAACAGTGGCAGGAGGCTGAATTTGAAACCGAACCTCCGCCGCCGGTCGGAGCGCCAGTATCAGAAAAGCCTACTGGCGATAGTCGACCAGATAAATCAAATCGTCACGGGTTCATACGATGGTTCACAGGCAAGCGCTGATAGCATTGCCAGAACGCTCATCGACTACTCTGGCGTGATTGATGACTGGGCCGAAATGGTCGGCAGGAAAATGTTCGCCCAGGTGGAGCAGGAAGAGTGGAACCAGTGGCGGTCTGTTTCAGAGGAGATATCCGCAGGTCTACGTGACGTGATGGATAACACGCCTGTCGGCATGGTCGCACAGGATATCGTTTATCGTCAGATTCGGTACATGAAATCCTTGCCGATAGAGGCAGCAGGCCGGGTAAGGGAAATTCAGGAACGCGCTATACAGGCGGTTATCAATGGTGAGCGTCCGGATCAGTTGTACGAGATGATCATGCAGTCCGGAGATGTCGCAGCCAGCAGGGCGCGGATGATAGCCCGTACGGAGATTGGGCGTGCAACCGGAGCATTGACGCAGGCGCGAGCGCTGGCCGTTGGCTCTGAGGGTTACTGGTGGCGGATTGAAGGTGCTGGAACCCGTCCATCACATCGAAAGATGAAAGATAAGTTTGTACGCTGGGACAACCCACCGACCCTTGACGGGATGACCGGTCATGCAGGATGCCTACCGAACTGCAAATGCTGGTCAGAAGTCCAGATCCCCGAACCGAGAAAATAACAGGTCGCTGAGCGGCCTTTTTTAATGCTCGCCATTCAGCAGGTAAATCATGAAATATTTCTTCAAAACCCGCCTTGGGAATACGCGGTTTCAGCTCGCTGATGGCTCGGTGCTATTCAAAGATGTGCCGATCGGTCGCACTGGCGAGCAGGTCTATGGCGCCGAGGAGTTGCCAGACATTATCCCTGATGATTCAGGGTTGATAGTGGTACGTAGAACGCCTGAAGAGGTGTTTAGCGAGCGCACGATTGCATCGTTTGAAGGAATGGCTGTCACCATCGGCCATCCGAAAGATTTTAACGGCAACATTATTTTCGTTACGCCGCAGAACTGGCGGCTGCTGGCGAATGGCCATATTCAGAACGTCAGGCAAGGAGGTGGCGACAATGCCGATCTTCTGCTGGCTGATGTTATCGCCAAAACCCCTGAAGCTATTCAGGCGGTAGAGGATGGTGACGACGAGGTGAGCTGCGGATATGACGCAGATTACCGACAAATCTCGCCGGGTATCGCGGAGCAGTACGCAATAACCGGTAATCATCTGGCCCTTGTCCCTAATGGGCGGGCTGGTTCTCGCTGCGCACTTGGAGATAGCATGCCAAATAAAGCCAAAAACTGGTGGGAGCGCCTTGTGCGCGCTCGTAAAACCAACGACGCCGCCGAAATGGCGAATCTTATTGATAATCCGCCGGAGAGCGTTACGGGTGATGATGATGTGAGTTCTTCGCTTACGCCAGGCGGGGTGGTGATCAACCTTTCTCCGCAAAGCCCGTTACCCGCACCTACCCTGCCGGGAACTGGCGATGATGAAGAAATTCCTGCATGGGGCAAAGCGCTGATCGAGGCAGTGGCCAAGCTTGCTCCGGCGGCCGCAATAGGCGATGCAGACGAAGATGATGAAGAGAAGGACGAAAAAGAGGGGGCGGTTACCGGTGACGCCGCTTATCGTGCCGATCTGATTCAGCCTGGTATCCAGTTGCCATCTTCGGCAAAACCTACCGCGTTCAAGCGCTCTGTGCTGGCAACCGCAGACCAGGCGATGGTTCGCTCTATCGTGGGTGATGCTGATATCACCAAACTGAAAAAAGCCACTGTGGATATGGCCTTTAATGCTGTATCTGAAGTGGCGAAAAACCGCAATACCGCAGCCAAAACCACTGACGGTTTCCGCTCTATCAACTCCAACACCACCAAAACCATCGCGGAGATTAACGCCGCCGCGAAGGAACTCTGGGCTAAACACTAACGGGGCATTCAATGGATAACACGTTTCTTTACCGGATGCCTGCAGGCATCGCCGGCGCAATCTCTCGTCCGCAGGATCTGACGGTTGAACCTCAGACACTGGACAGCACAAAGGCATTCGCCGCGTACGGTCTTGCCGGGAAGTTTTCGGCAGGTAAGTTTGTGCCGATTGAGGCGGCTGATACGGCTGCTGTTGTGGTGGGTATCTATGTTCGTCCTTACCCAACTACAACTCAGCCCGACAAAGTGCGCCAGATCGGGAGTGGCTACAACTTCGCGGGCGACTGCATGAAGCGTGGTTATGTCACGGTAAACCTCGGTGCTGATGCCAGTGCTGTAACGCTTGGCGGGGCTGTTTTTATGCGCGTGGCTACACCGACAGCATCAAGTCCGCTGGGTGCATTCCTGGCCGCCGCTGACAGCACGAATACCGTGCAGATCACCAACGCTTACTTCAATGGCCCTGGCGACACGAACGGCAACATTGAACTGGCCTTTAATATTTAAGGAAATCGCAAATGCCAATGACATTTGACCAGGCAACAGTCGACAGTTCTGGTGCCTTTCTCATCGGAGAACTGGAGCGCCTCGACCAGACGCTGAATCTGCCGCTGACCTCGCAGACGTGGAGTCGCGATATTCAGTTGCGTGAAGACGTGTCTATCGCTGACGAAATTAGTTCTTTCACCAACACCACCTTTGCTGCGGCTGGCACGCCTAATGCCAACGGTAAGAACTGGATCAGCCCGCTGGCAACAGCAATTGCCGGTATCAATGTTGATATCGAGAAGAAAGGCTTCCCGCTCGAATTGTGGGGTATGGAGCTTGGCTGGACCATTATTGAGCTTAATGCTGCAGCGCAGGTAGGTCGCCCCATCGACACCCAGAAATACGATGGTATGCAGCTGAAATGGAATATGGACACCGATGAGCAGGTTTATATCGGTGACTCGGCGAAAGGTGCTAAAGGACTGCTTAACCTGTCACAGGTGACACCGACCAACGCGACCAAAACGTGGGCTACCTCAACCGCCGACGAAATCCGCGCCAGCATTAACCAGGTGCTGAGCAATGCATGGGCCCGTTCCGCTTACTCCAAAGTGCCGGAAGATTTGCTGATCCCGCCTGAGCAGTATTCGTTCATTGCTAGCACCATCGTTTCCAGCGCCGGTAACCAGTCTCTGCTGACCTACCTGGAAACGAACACTATCGCCTACCACCAGAACGGCAAGCCGCTGAACATTCGTCCGGTTAAATGGATGAAAGGTCGCGGTGTGGGCGGTACTGATCGCATGGTGGCCTACACCAACGATAAGAAGTTTGTTCGCTTCCCGATGGTTCCGCTGCAGAGCGTCCCGATCCAGTATCGCGGCCTGTATCAGCTGGTGACCTATTACGGCAAGCTGGGTGCGGTTGAGCCGGTTTACCCGGAAACCCTGAACTACATGGATGGCATTTAATCCAGGCATAGCCCCTTCACAGGGGCTTTTTTCTAAGGAATACCGATGAAGAAAATCTATGTACTGACCGCGTTCAATTTCAACGACGGTGCGAAAATCACGCCATTCGCTGCAGGCTTCCATGATGTTGATGACGCAGTGGCAGAGCACTGGTTTGTAAAAGCGCATTGCTCACCAGATGGCGAAGCGCCGGCGGTGGTTGATGATCCCCGCATTGCCGAACTGGAAGCGCAGATCGTAGAGAAAGATGCGCGCATTGCCGAACTGGAAGCGCAGTTGCCGGAGACCGCAACCAATGGCAAGAAATCAAAGTCTACCGACGCCTGAGCAGTTCAGGGCGGCATTCCCGCAGTACGCTGACGAAACCACGTATCCCCCCGCCATGATTCAGATGCGCATTAATCTCGCTGATGTTCTGTTTAGCGAATCACGGTTTGGTGAGGATATTTTCCCCTACATTGTTGGGCAGTATGTCGCGCACTACCTGTACCTGTACGCCGCTGATATGCGTAGCGTTGCTGTAGGTGCATCTGGTGGTGCAAATAGCGGCGTACAGACATCAAAATCAGTGGATAAGGTTTCGGTTAGCTACGACGCCAGCGCTACGCTGGACCCGAATGCTGGTTTCTGGAACAACTCCCGTTACGGCTCTGAGTTCTGGGAATATCTGATGATTTTCGGTGCCGGAGCAATTCAACTGGGGACACCGTAATGAAAAGCGGGTTAACGGTTCGTGAGGACAATTACGCCGGTGTTCTCGATGCGCTGAAGCAGCTATCCGGTACTGATGTGCTGGTGGGTATTCCTGCGGGTCCACCGCGTGAAGATTCGCCGCTGAGCAACGCTGAAATTGGCTACCTGCAATCTACTGGCGCGACCGTGGAGATCGACGGCGAAACCGTGACTCTTCCGCCCCGGCCATTTCTCGACATGGGTATTGAAGATTCACGGGATAAAACCACCGCACGTTTAAAACTCGCTGCGCAGGCTGCGCTTGAGGGTAATGCGAAGCAGGCAGAGCAGCATCTTGAAGCCGCTGGACAGATTGCAAGCGTGGCCTCTCAGGCGGTTATCGGTGCTGGTGACCGTCTGGCTCCATTATCTGAGAAAACGAAAGCCAAACGTCGCAAGAACGGGCAGGACTTCAAGCCGCTGTATGACACTCACAAAATGATGGAATCGATCACCTATATCGTGAGGAAAAAATAATGCCGCTTCTCGATGTGACTGAAGTTCTGCTGGACCCGGATTTTGTCGATCTGACGCTGGTATGTCACCGGCAGCTGCAGACGGTCGACGAGGATAATTTCCCGGTCAATACACCGCAGGATATCCCGTTTACTGGCGTGGTGACCGTTGACCGCTCGCTGGAAGCTAAACGAATGGCCGCAGGGCAAAACATCAACGGCGCAATCCTCATCGTGACTCAATTCAGGCTTACGCAGGGCCAGCCCGGATTAGATGCCGATATCGTGACATATCGCGGGCGTGACTACCGTGTGACGTTTGTCGATCCGTATACGGCGTACGGTGCCGGGTTTGTCCAGGCACATTGCGAGCTGCTGGAATTCGACGGGGGAACGCCAATTGAGTAACGACAGCACAACGGCGGGGTACTTGACGCCTGTCGGGGATTCGCCGCCCTACGATGAAGATCTGGAACGGCTAATTAGTCGCTGGATACGGGGCGTTACCGGGCTGGATGCCACGCTGGTTTATCCACGCTGGACCGACCCACAAAAGCAGATACCCAAAAACGGCACCACCTGGTGCGCATTCGGTATCACCGGTATTCAGGAAGACTTCAACCCAGCTTATGTACAGGGCGAAGAGAACACCGAGCAGTGGTCCCATGAGACCGTGAGCCTGATTCTGTGCTTTTACGGACCACAGGGGCTGGCGACGGCCACGCGCTTTCGTGACGGTCTGCTGGTGGCACAAAACAACGGCGAACTGAACCGGGTCGGGATGACATTCCTGCAGATGGGCCGGATCCTCAACCTTCCCGAACTCATCAATAACCAGTGGGTACGCCGGTACGATATCGGCGTTGACCTGCGCCGCAAAATCATCCGCCAGTACGGCATTCAATCGCTGGTCGACGCGCCAGTGCAATTTTTTGGAGATTAAAACATGGCACAGGGCTTACCTGTTTCCAATGTCGTTAACGTTGACGTCATCATGTCACCGGTAGCGGCAACGGGGCGAAACTTCGGTGCGCTCCTCATTCTGGGAACCTCTACCGTTATTCCGGTGACCGAGCGCATTCGCCAGTATTCGGCCATTGAAGATATCGGCGATGATTTTGGCGTTGATTCCCCGGAATACGAAGCGGCGACCATCTTCTTTTCACAGTCACCAAAACCAACGCTGGTTTATATCGGACGCTGGGCGAAAACGCTGGCGGAAGGCGAAGCCGGGGCGGTTGAAACGCTGCTGCAGGCGGTTAATGCTTCGCTGCAATATACCAACTGGTATGGGCTGGCGATTGCCGACAGCGCCGATCTGGTTGAGGCTGACGTGATTTCCGTCGCCGCGGCGATCGAGGCATCCAGCCTTAGCCGCATTCTGGCCGTTACCACTGATGACGTGAACGTGCTGGTGGCAGGCAATACCGACAATATCGGCTACAAGCTGAAAGCCGCGGGTTATGGACGTACATTCTGGCAGTACAGCTCCAGCAGCAAATACGCCGCTATCTCGGCCTTTGGTCGCGCGTTCACGGTGAACTTCACCGGCAACAACACCACGATCACCCTGAAATTCAAAACCGAGCCTGGTGTGACGTACGAGACGCTGACGACCACACAGGCAGCCGCTATTGATTCCATTAACGGTAACGTCTACGTCTACTACGCCAACGATACGGCGATTATCCAGCAGGGCGTGATGGCGAACGGTGACTTCTTCGACGAGCGCCACGGCCTGGACTGGCTGCAGAACTACGTACAGACCAACATCTATAACCTGCTGTACACCTCGGCTACCAAAATCCCGCAGACCGACGCGGGCGTTACCCGGCTAATGACCAATGTCGAAGCATCGCTTGACCAGGCGGTTAATAACGGTCTGGTGGCACCGGGTGTGTGGAACGGCGGCCCGATTGGACAGATTCAGTCCGGTGACACACTGACGAAGGGGTACTACGTCTACGCAGATGCAGTATCCAGTCAGGCGCAGTCTGACCGTGAAGCGCGGAAGTCGCCGGTGATTCAGGCGGCGATCAAACTGGCGGGCGCTATTCACTATGGCGACGTACAGATCAACGTGGTTCGTTAAGGGGGAATAAATGGGAAACACTTACAGTTTTATTGACGTCTCGGCCTCCCTTACCGGTCCGACCGGGAGTATCGATCTGGGCTATGGCTCGGCGAACTCCGAAGAGGGTATTACGGTCACTATGACCGAGGCGAAAAACACCATGACCGTCGGCGCTGATGGTGAGGTGATGCACAGCCTACACGCCGGTAAGAGCGGCACCATCACGGTAACCCTGCTGAAAACGTCCCCAGTGAACAAAAAGCTATCCCTGATGTATAACGCGCAGAGCCAGTCCTCCGCGACCTGGGGTAATAACGTAATCGTCATCCGAAACAAGGTGTCAGGCGATATCACCACCGCGCGCAGCTGCGCATTCCAGAAACAGCCGGATCACGCTAACGCCAAAGTCGGCAATACGGTGTCGTGGGTATTTGACGCCGGTAAAGTTGACCAACTGCTGGGGGAGTTCTAACTAATGGAATTTGAAATCAAAGGCGTCAACTACCGTACCGCCAAACTCGACGTTTTCCAGCAACTGAAGGTCAGCCGTAAGCTTCTTCCGGTGCTGGCAGGTCTGGTCAGTGAGTTTTCCACGCTGAAAGCGCAGGCCGCCGCCGGTAACTCCGGCGCCGTGCTGGAAAGCGTGCTGCCGAAAATTGCCGATACGCTGGCAGCGCTGCCGGACGATGACGTTAACGCGGTGATTTTTCCGTGCCTGAGCGTCGTCTCACGCCAGCACGAAAAGGGCTGGGCGAAAATCTTCGATCAGGGTGTGCTGATGTTCGACGATATCGACCTGTTCACTATGCTGCAGCTGGTGGCGCGGGTGGTCGCCGATAGCCTGGGAAATTTTTTGAAAGAACTCCCCGTCAGCGAAACGGTGGACCCGTCGCCGCAGGCTTAACGCTGGAATCGCTGCCGGAAGGCGAAAGCTTCCTGATGCGCCCGGTGGAAGCCGGGTATATCCCCTATACCGCGCTGAAGGACGGATCTGTAGACCTTGCCGACATTGCCCGCATGAACGACTGGCTGGAGCTCAAAGCCGATAACGATTACCGAATAGCGAAATGGAGAGAGGACAATGAACGCTGAAACGCTCAAGGACTTTCTGATCTCGCTTGGGTTCAAAGTCGATGAGGCTGGCGCCAGAAAATTTGATGCAGTGGTTGCCGGGACGACGCTTAAGGCGATTGAGCTTGGTACCAAAGTTGAACTGGCTGCTGCTTCAGTGGTGGCCTTTACCGCGAAAGTCGCCAGCGGTCTCGATAACCTCTACTGGGCGTCACAGCGCACCGGCGCAACGGTGCAGGGCATCAAACAGATAGGGTATGCCGTCAGCCAGATGGGAGGCAGCGTGGACGCCGCCCGCGGCTCACTGGAAAGCCTGTCACGGTTCGTGCGTAACAACCCCGGCGCCGAAGGATTCCTTAACCGCCTGGGCGTTCAGACCCGCGATGCTAAAGGCAATATGCGGGATATGGCGACGATCTTTACCGGTGTCGGCCAACGGCTCAGCAGCATGCCGTACTATCGTGCTAACCAGTACGCTCAGATGCTGGGAATTGATGAAAATACCCTGATGGCTATGCGTCGCGGTATCGGCCAGTTCAGCGCCGAATATACCGCAATGGCGAAGGCGATCGGCTATAACGCTGACGTGGCCGCTGTTAGCTCAAACAAGTTCATGACCTCGCTGCGGTCATTCGGCCTGATGGCCGGTATGGCGCGGGACAAAATCGGTTCCAGTCTGGCCGATGGTCTGACGGGCTCGCTGGACCGCCTGCGTCGCCAGATTCTGGATAATTTCCCGAAAATCGAAGGGGCGATCACCGCGACGGTTAAGGGTATCCTCTGGATGGGGGAGGCAGTAGGTCGGATTGTATACCGGCTTATTCAGGCTGCCATTGACGTCAAGAATTGGTGGAAAGGTCTGAATGACGATACCAAGGCCCTCATCGAAACTCTTGGTGGGCTTGTGGTGGTCTGGCGATTGCTCAACTCGGCGATGATGGCGTCTCCCATTACCTGGGTGCTGGCATTGGCTGGCGCAATCCTGTTGCTGTACGACGATTACAAAACATGGAAAGAAGGCGGCAAAAGCCTTATCGACTGGAAGGCATGGGAACCGGCGATAACTTTGGCTCTGAACGCCATTGACAAGCTATGGTCAGGCATTAAGCGCCTCAAAGACGAGCTGATAAAGCTCTTCGGTATCGACCCCAAAACCTGGTCGATTAAGTTCGAATTCGACAGCCTGAAAAAGCAATTTGATGAACTTAGCAAGATGCTGGATATCATCGGCAAGCTTCTCAATGCTATTGACGAAGGCCGATGGTCAGACGCAGCAGCTTATGCCAGGCAGCTTTTAAAGCAAGGCGGCAATAGTGCGCCACCAGATGCGGTGACAGACAGTGCTAACGGCGCGGCTAACTGGATTCAGAATAAAACCGGGTTTGATCCGCGCAGTATTGGGCAGGCCGTTACTGGCTGGTTTGGCGGTGACGCTACTCAATACGGGCAGTCTGTTAAACGACCTCAGGCCACTAAAGCAGGCGCTCAACTGTTGGGCTGGATGGCTCCAATGATGGGTAAGCTGGAGGCGCTGTATAACCTACCAGCGGGTCTGCTACGTAGTGTGGCGCTTACTGAATCACGCGGTAATCAGTTTGCCGTGTCTGGCGCAGGCGCCAAAGGGATGTTCCAGTTTATGCCGGGTACCGCCCGCGATATGGGGCTGCGCGGTAATGACGTGTTTGACCCGATGAAGTCGGCGGAAGCGGCGGCGCGGTATCTCTCGATGCTCCTGCAGAGGAACGGCGGCGATCTCGGCAAGGCTCTGGCTTCATATAACTGGGGGATCGGTAACGTGCAGAAGTACGGCATGGCGCTGATGCCGCAGGAGACCAGAAACTACATACCCCGGGTGATGAGCAATATGCCGGGTGGTGGCGCGACGCTGAACCAGAATACGGTCATCAACATCTCTGGTGTCAGCGACCCAAGGGAGGCCGGTAAAATCGTTGCAGATAATCAGGCGAATGTTAATGCACGCTCAACCCAGCAACTGGCGAGGGGGCCGAGCTGATGGATATTCTATCTACGCTGTTTCAGCAGCAGAGCCGGCGCATTGGACTGATGATCCCCGACGTAGTTGTTACTGAACGGCATAGCGATGCGCTGGAAATAACCGAACACCCGGTGGAGAGGGCAACCAACGCCGGGACTGGCTTTATCTCCGACCATGCCTATCGCCGGCCCTCTGAAGTGGTAATGGAAATTGGCTTTGCTGGTGGTGGTTCACTGCTTGATTTCTATGACACCCGAAATATTGGACTGTCGACGCCGCTCAACAGCATGGGGCCGAAAGAGGTTTATGCCGAGCTGCTTAAAATGCAGCAGGAAAGACAACTCATCGACGTAACCACAGGCAAGCGGCTGTATACCAATATGGTGATCCGGACTCTGGATGTGACCACCGATCGCGCAAGCGAAAATGTCCTGATGGCAACCGTTACGCTGAGGGAGGTTATCACCACCCAGACGCAGACAGTCAGTGTAGCCGAAAAGGAAAATATGAAAGAGGGCGTGAACACCTCAGCGGTGCAAAATTCAGGCGTTAAAACTCCAACGCCTAAGGATGAGTCATTGCTAAGCCGGGGTGTGCGTTTCTTCACCGGAGGTTAAATGTCTGTATCAGAAATCCCGTTGTCACCCGACAACCAGCAGTTCGCGGTTGCGCTGGCGGGTCAGAGCTTTCAAATGGCTGTTACCTGGCGGGCGGTGTTCTGGTGTCTGGATATCATGGACAGTGCCGGCGCCGACTTGATCAAGGGTATTCCCCTGATTACCGGCGCTGATCTGCTGGCCCAATATCATTACATGAGCCTCGGGTTTTCGCTCTATGTTGTCTGTGATGACCCGGCGAATGACAACCCAACGGCAGCAGACCTCGGCACTAAGAGCCACCTTTACGTAGTAACGGAGTGATCATGTCTCAAAACTGGATGCGGCATTTTGAGCTGCAGCTTATCGACGATAAGGGTGATGGCATCTCACTGTCAGATTTCAAGGTGACGTTTAACATTCAGAAGATGCCGGCCACCATTTTTAACGGGTTCGTCGGTAACTTCAAAATTTACAATCTGGCGCCAGAGACTCAGAACCGGATAATGGGGAAGGAGTTTACCCGGATCAGAGCCATCGCCGGATACAACGGCGCAGCTGATGACAGCGGGGAATACCCTGATAAAAACATCGGTCTGATTTTCAATGGTGACATTCGCTTCACCATTACCGGGAAGGAGAACGTAACCGATAGTTGGGTGCTCATCCAGTGTATCGATGGCTGGGAAGGGCATCTGAACGCGAGCGTGAAAACGACGGTTGCGGCTGGCTGGAAGCACGCAGACCTGTTTGATCTCGGCATGCAGTCATTAAGGCCATACGGAATATCTGAAGGCAGCACGCCCGATTTCGGCTCAACTGTTTTCCCCCGCGGACGTACTATTTACCAGAATACCGGGCGCCTGATGTTCGGGCTGGCTGGGCAATGCAAAGCCAACTGGTGGTATGAAAACAACCAGGTGCATATCCTACCTGATGACAAATATATTCAGGAGGCGATCGTGCTGAACGCCGATACCGGACTCATTGGCATGCCACAGCAGACGATGGGTGCGGGCGTTAACGTTCGCTGCCTGATAAACCCGAATATAAAGCTGGGGGGGCTCATCAGGCTGGATCAGGCCTCAGTATATCGCCAGGCTCTCGGCAATGACCAAATCGGGCAGTCACCAGGGGTATTAGGCGAAAGTACCACTGACGGTAATATCTATGTCGATGGCTTGCCCGGATCCCAGCTTGCCGCAATCAATACCGATGGTGATTACATTGTCGGCAGCATTGACTATACTGGCGATACTCGCGGGCAGGCATGGTATATGGATTTGCTCTGTCTGGCGAAAGGGGCTGCGGAGTTGCAGTCACAAGGAACTTTGTCGAAGGTATTCACTCGTGATTAAAAAGGCATTATTCGCGCTTTTATTAACATCTCCTCTGTTGGTTTCAGCAAAAGGTATGCAGTGCGGACCATTTCAACTCGAAGCTGCTAACGATGGCCTTATGCATATCAACGGGCAAGCCCCTGAAACACAAAAAATGACCTTCCTCAAGCAAAAGGATGATTTCGATAACGTCATGATGCAATGGATGCTGCCCGATCCAAACACCGGTCGCTGGCTGGGCCTTGATTATGTTAAGCGCAACAATAAGGCAATTCTCAACGTCGAAGTGATCCGCAAGAACATGGATGACCCGAGACAGTTCTGGACTTATAACTGTGCGAAGGTGAAATAAGAATAATGACCGCAACCCTTATCCTTGCAGTTATGATTTTGATTTCATTATACGTAAGGCTAAAAACCTTTCTTAAAAAGAGGTCAGATGACCAATTCATGCGGAATATGGTTCATTCGCCACACCGACGAACGCCATCGGAGCATGCCCGCTTTGAAAAAATAAGATCTCAGAGGGTGGGTTCTAAAAAATTCATCTGGCATTCTGCTGGCGATGCAGGGTGCTGCCCGGAGTGTGCAAAAAATAACGGAAAGAAATTTAAGTGGGAAAAGCCTCCAGTAACTGGATTGCCAGGGGAAGGTAAGTGTTGCCCTGATGGCAAATGCAGATGTTGGGCTGAAGCAGTAATACCACCCCCGAAAAAAAATTAATATTTAAACCCGCTACGGCGGGTTTTTTAATGCCCGGAGTAAACCAAATGCCCGTAGCACTTAACGCACAGCTCGGCAGTAAAGAGCAGGCCGACGCGCAGCTGGCGCAAGCGATCATGTCCGCAATGCGCGTCTCTATTCCCGGCATCATTCAGTCGTTTGATCCGGATGCCGTCACCGCTGTTGTTCAGCCAGCCATTAAAGGCGTGGAGCATGACGAATCAGGCGCTGAGGTGTCCGTTAGCTTGCCGCTGCTGGTAGATGTTCCTGTCGTCTTCCCCCGCGGTGGTGGCTGTACGCTAACTTTTCCCGTTACGGCTGGTGATGAATGCCTGGTTATCTTTGCTGACCGCTGCATTGATTTCTGGTGGCAGAGCGGGGGCATACAGGAGCCAGTAGACGGGCGCATGCACGATTTATCGGATGCCTTCTGTATTGTGGGCCCGCAGTCGCAGGCGAAGAAAATAAGCGGCATCAGCACTACGGCCGCGCAGCTGCGTACCGACGACGGCACCGCATTCATTGAGGTGGCCGCCGGAGGGGATATCACTGCCACTACGACTGGCAATGCGACCATTAACGCCTCTGAAATCATCCTTAACGGCAACGTGACAATCAACGGCAATCTGTCGCAGGGCATGGGAGACGGTGGCGGCACAGCAACGATGCGCGGACCGGTCACCGTAACCAACGACGTGACTGCAGGTGGCAAGAGCCTTATGACGCACACGCATGGCGGAGTTGAGCATGGTAACGACAGCACCGGGGAGCCTGAATAATGCGATACCGACGTGAAGACGATGACGGGGATTACACCTTTGGTCAGGGCGATGATACCTGGCTGGTGAATTCTCCTGAGGCCGTCGCGCAGGCCATTAAAACGCGCTTCCTGCTCTGGTACGGTCAGTGGTTCCTCGATACCACCGAGGGAACGCCCTGGATTCAGTCCGTACTGGGTAAGCAAAAGCCCGACACCTACAACCTGGCTATCCGCCGGCGCATCCTGGAAACGCAGGGCGTGAGCGCAATCACCGAATTTAACACCGAAGTTGACGGCCGTACGCGCCGTGTAACGTTCACAGCAACGGTAGAAACCATCTACGGGACAACCACAGTAACCTCGGAGGCGTAATGTCTTTGGACCTCGACACACTCGGCTTATCGGCAACGGTAACCGCTGAGGGGATAAGTGCGCCCGACTATCAGACCGTGCTGGACACCATCACCGGCTATTTCCAGCAGATTTATGGCAGTGATGCCTATCTCGATCCTGACAGCAAAGATGGCCAGATGGTGGCGCTGGTGGCGCTGGCCATTCATGACGCTAACAACACAGCCATTTCGGTTTACCGTTCGTTCTCGCCGGCGACTGCCCTGTCAGATGCACTGACGAGCAACGTCAAAATTAACGGCATTACCCGGCGTGCAGCGACTAATTCGACGGTCGATCTACTGCTGACCGGCACTATCGGCACGACCATCACAAATGGTTCGGTACGCGACACAAACAGTGTGGTGTGGAATCTGCCGGCGACGGTAGTGATTGGCTCTGATGGTACCGTGGTGGCGACGGCCACGTGCGCGAATGATGGCGCCATAGCTGCGGTGGCGGGGTCGGTAAATGGCATCAACACGCCGACGCGTGGATGGTCTTCGGTGACTAACCCGCTGGCGGCCACGGTAGGTGTTGCTGCAGAGACGGATGCGCAGCTACGCGTAAGGCAGTCGCAAAGCGTCGCGCTGGCCTCTCTCACGCCGTTTGACGCGGTCGATGGTGCGATTGCTAACGTTGAAGGCGTGACCCGTCACAAGCTGTTTGAGAATGATACCGAGACAACGGACGCTAACGGGTTACCAGAGCACTCTATTTCCGCTGTCGTTGAGGGTGGGGATGCAACAGAAATTGCCAATACCATCCGAAGCGTGAAGGGGCAGGGAGTATCCACCTACGGCACGACGGCCGTGGTAGTCACAGATAAGTATGGAAATCCTTATACCATTCGTTTCTCTCGTCCAGTAGATGTTCCGGTATATGTGTCAATTACCCTTAAGGCGTTAACTGGCTACACCTCCGACATTGGCGATGAAATGAAAGCCGCTGTTGCTTCGTACATTAACTCTCTCGCTATTGGTGATAGTGTGCTGCTGAGCCGGGTTTATTCCCCGGCGAACCTCGGCGTAGTCAGTGGAGGGAATGCGCGATATTACGACATTATGGAGCTGTTAATAGGCCGGTCGGCTGAGTCTGTCGCAGCAGCTAATGTCACAGTCGTATATGACGAGGCCGTTTCATGTAGCGTGGAGAATATAGAGATAACGGTGACAGCATGAGCAAATACACCGATCTTATTTCCAACTACCATGCGGGAAAACCAAAATTTGTAAAACATGTTGACCTGTCGACAAGGCCGCTAATTGATGTGTCTGGTTCAGTGTCCGGTCTTATCTCTGCGTTCGATATAGATACTGGCGTAGGGGCACAACTTGATATTCTTGGTAAATGGATTGGGGTATCCCGGACTGTTGCCGCGCCGATATCTGGTGTTTTCCTTGAATGGGACAAAGAACGAGTTGGCTGGGACCAGGGGATCTGGCTTGGTCCGTATCAGTCTTCTGACGCATTAACCTACCTGAGCGATGACGTATACCGGGTCGTGTTAAAGGCCAGGGTAGGGATTAATAACTGGAATGGTCAGAACGGAACGCTGCCTGACATTCTGGAAACAGCGCTTGCTGGTACCGGGATTAAAATGATCATCCTCGATAATCAGGATATGACGATCTCAGTGCTCATCGTCATTGATTCTGAATATTTAATGTCTGTAACAGACCGGTTGATATTTGATTCTGGAATGAACCGTGGTCCTTTTATTTCTCTTCCTGATGATTACACACCATCGAGATATGACATTAACCCAATAGATAAACTCCCGGCTGAGTTTGTTTTTGTTGTACGTGCTGGACTCCTTACTGTAAAGGCCGCCGGGGTAAGAGTCAGGGAAACAGTTACGCCCTCTAATGGATATAAATTCTTTGGATTTGATGTCGAAAATGACTATATCGCTGGCTTTGAGTCCGGCGCATGGGGAGAAAACTTCTGATGCCAGTTAATAACTTTAAACCGTTTGCCATCGCATCTGGCTCAAATGTGACATCTCAGACGGAATGGGAAGGTTTGATCGCCCTTTCTACAGGATTTACAGCGGGGCTGGCCCGGTCCGCACAGATTAATAAAGCCCTGCGCCAGGGGACGGTGATGGCGAGCGTCTTAGCTCAGTTCATCGCTGAGACAACCGAAGAGGATGTGCTTGATGATGGAGATACCACAAAACTGGTATCCCTGCTGATCAGTTCCGTTAACACGGTTGCGCGGAGCGCTCTGCCAGTTGGCACCCCCATTCCCTGGCCCTCTGACACTTTGCCGGCAGACGGTGATTTCGCTTTCATGCAGGGGCAGACATTCAGCCTTACGGCATACCCGTTACTGGCTACAGCTTACCCGTCAGGTGTCATTCCAGACATGAGAAACTGGACCATTAAGGGGAAGCCGGCTACCGGGCGTGCGGTGCTGTCTCAGGAGCAAGATGGTGTTAAGTCCCACTCACACACAGCGTCGGCTACATCGACCGATCTCGGTACCAAAACGACAAGCAGCAACGGGGACCACACTCACACGTGGGGATCGGCAATGCAGAAGCAGGGCGGAAGCGATCAGGAGGTTGGTAGCAACAGTGGTAGCACCTTTGGCACAACATCCACTGCAGGCGCGCACACTCACTCCGTGGTTATTGGGGCCCACTCGCACACCATCACGGTTGATGCTGCAGGTAATGCAGAAAACACCGTTAAAAACATCGCATTTAACTACATCGTGAGGCTCGCATAATGGCTTTTGAAATGTCTGACAAAACTCAGGTGGTAACCGTTTATCATATCAGCGACGATACGGGGGAGTTAGTGGGCGTTGAAGAATTGTCGATCCCGCCTCACACTGGCTTGCCTGCCTGCAGCACTCAAAGCTCACCACCCGAAACAGCCACAGGAGAAGCGGCGATTTTCAATACTGCTGCGGGCTTATGGTCTATTTTCGAGGACCATCGCGGAAAAATCGTATACAGCACCGTATCTGGAGAACCTGTTGAGATTTCAGAGCTCGGTGCCCTGCCGGGTGATGTGACGGCAATAGCTCCTGCTGACAGCTACCAAAAATGGAATGGCGATGGTTGGATTAGTGACCCGGAAGCCAAACACCAGGCCGATGTTAATGCAGCAGGTGAACTGCTGACTAAGTTGATGCGGGAGGCTAACGAAAAAATAGCCCCCCTGAATGATGCCGTCGAACTGGGCATTCAGACTGACGATGAAGTACTTCTGTTGGCAGAGTGGAAAAAATACCGGGTCGCTCTTAGTCGCATTGATACCACTACCGCCCCTGATATCGCCTGGCCTGAAATCCCTGCCTGACCTGTTCCTGAGGTAATACTCCTATGCCATTTTATTTAACGCGGGATCCGGTCCCGTCGGCAGACATGCGCAATGTTTTTGATAATGCGCAAAATTTGGACCTTTTTCTGAACGACATAACTTCGGCGTTCTGGATGGACCGGCTCGGCCGTAGTCGTATGTCATGGTTTGGGATGGAGTCCGCATTCACAGTAAAACTTACGGATTTTGAATCTCGCTTCGCCACCCAACTTACTACCCAGGAAGCTGCATTTGATGCTGCGCAGGCTGACAAAGAGGCTCGCTTTGTTCATTTCCTTGATAGCTCTGGCTATGTGTTTTTGGGTGACTATGAAGCCGGCCCATTCCAGTTCAGTGCCCGCAACCAATATATTCGCTTTCAGGGGCAATTTTTCCGACTGAGTAAAGAGACCGATACTGGGTTTACTACTACTGGTACTGATGAAACAAGCTTTGCTAACGATGTAACCCACCTGGTTCTGATGGACGGTGATACGCTTCGCCAAAACCTGAGTTCAAGCGAAGAGGGGATGGGCGATGATTTAGTCTTCACGAAATACGGTATTTCCGTAGGGGAATACATCCGGAATTCACCTGTCAGACTGTCTAACTACAAAATCACCGCAGGTGCTGACGTAACAACAGCATTCAGTACGGCTGCAAATTTCGCTGCATTATCTAAAAAACTATTCCTGGTTGATGTGGATTGTCTGATCTCATCCGTTACCCTACCAGGTGATTTAACAATGGAGATTATGCCCGGAAAAGCCATTTCTCAGCTTCCTGGCTCGGGTCTGAAAATGCTGATTGCCGGTGGCGATAACATTCTGATCAAGTCCGATGGAACAGGGAGGCTTATCGGCCAGGAGGCGCTGCAGGGAGGGATAAATTACGGCTTCTGGGCTGAGGGTGTAACCAGTCCCAGGCTTGAGGGCGTGGACGTCGGGCATTTTAAAGGGTTTGGGGCGTATTTTTCAAACTGCATCAGACCTGCATGCATTTGGTCGACAGTTCACGACATTACAGGCGGCTACGTTGAAACTGCCGGGGGTATTTATTTTACAAATTGTATTGAACCGTACTCAGAACGCAACCTGGTCACTGATGTGGGCGCTAACGGAATCAAATTCCGCGCCGATACTCTCGGGCAAACGGTGAGGGGGAAATCTGTCGGAGATCGGGTATACCGCGCCGGATATATTGGTATCGCGAACAGCAAATGTGCTCACCATATTGTGGAGGACTATTACTGCGAGGACTGTGGCGATAATGGCGCAGATATGAACGGATGTTATGACACCCAGTTTAAAAACGGAACATCGGTTAACTGCCTTGATGGTGCTTATGTCGGTGAAAATAACCTCAACCTGTGCAAAATTATTAATCAGGTATCCATCAATTGCAGACGTTCTGCGGTTGGCTCTATGGGGGCAGCGACCAATGTGTTACTGGATAATTTGACCGGTGACGGCTGTGGCAGCGGCGTGTACTGCTCGGGATTTACCGTTTTTAAAATCCGTGGTGGTCAGATAATTAACTCGGTTAAACGCGCATATCTCGATAACCATGACGGGCAGACGAAACAGAGTACCGGTATCGGTATTCATATTCAGTCTGATCTGTCTGGTCTCCCTGCCTGTACTAACCCGGACATTCAGGGTATGACGTTCCTGAATAATGCAGGGTATGACCTGGCGCTGGGTGATGCGGGTGTTATCGGGTCTCTGCAGTTTATGAACAATACATTTCTGGATAATGCCGGGGATGGGAAAATTTATTACGGGTCAGCAACATTAGGCGACCCAATAATCGGGAATAACATTGGTTATATCACGTCACGCACTCAGGCATACAACCTGGCTGGCGATGGTACGACAGTTGAATTTACCCTTTCTCTTCCGCAGGAAGTTGCTGACGCAAATTACCGCATTGTTTCGGTGGTTCCGGACTGGCTAACGACAGTCAGGTATCTGGATAGCACCAGGGGCACGTCATATTTCGGCATCACGTTTGGTACAGCACCAACTGTGGGCACACGCCGCCTGAATGTTACGTTTGAACGTCTGCGCCCGGCCCACTGATTGAGGTTGATATGACGACTAAAAAATTTATTGGACTGGAGGTGGGGGACGTAATAGCCCCCGTTCCGGGAATGGAAATCACTGTAACTGAAGCACCAGTGCTAACCAAAACAGATGATGGTGAAAATTACACACTGAAAGGGATACGGGATGGTAATGAAGTTGGGCTGGCTGGGTTTTATGATTCGCTGGTACAGTTGAAACCCCGCCAGTAATGGCCGGAATACTCATACAACATTCGCCCCGGGAAACTCAAGGAGCCCCATGATTTGCGCTTGCGCCTGGCTGAAAATATCTCCATTCAGCCAGGCGCAAGCGCAAATCATGGGGTTGGATGAGTTTTCTGGCGCAACTGTCATCTAAATAAAACAGCCAGGGATGGCATCATAAAGGTTGAGTAAATAACTATCATAAGTTAAGAGTATGAGTGACGATCCTCAAAAATATAGACTCTTAAATTACATTTGGTACTGTTTGCTTTAATGCTGTTTATATAAATATAAATTACAGGTTTAAGGTGGTTGCGATGTTAAAGATATGCTGGGAAGGCACGCGATTCAGGAATTGTCTTTTCTGCCTTATTTTAGGTGCTGTTATTTACACTAGTTTCGGAAGTGGTTCGATTTTTTTGTTTTTCTTAGCTTCATTTTTATGTGGGATTAAGAGAAGGTGAGATAATGCATCTCACCTATCCAATCACATAAAATCCCTGCTAATCATCGCTGAGTAATTGAATGGGCTTTTCTTGTCTATATTTCTAAGGCTAATGGCATCCTCCCATTTTATAACTGATGCTGCTCCTGCCAGTACGCCAGATACAGCGGCTGCCGACTGAGGTAATAATATGCTTGAGCCACCATAAACAGCGGCTGATACAGCTATTATTTCCTTCATGTTAAAATTAAATTTTATGTTTGAATAATTTAATTTAAAAATGTTTTCTTTGTAAAGGCGTGTGAGCTCAGAACTGGCTATATCTATTTCATTTAATGCTTTTTTAAGCTCGTGTGCTTGATTTTCAGAATTACTCACTCTAATCTCCAGGGAGTTTATATGGTTTAAAAGATTTCTAAGGTGGTCCTTCCTTTTTAATCTGAACTCTAATATCTTGTGAATGTCGGTATCATCATCTGGGGTTGGAAGCACATTTATCATCTGCAAAATACTACCACCATTTTGAATTAATTTGTTGTCGTGGGTTTCTGCTGAAATGGTTAGGTTGTCAGCGATGTAGTTGATGGTTTTGTCCAATAATAACTCCATCATTTTGTCTGTTATTGACTTTTCCATTACAGAGCTTCTTGGTCCGAATTCTGAGGATTTATAATACACGTCCTCAAATATTTTCTCGCTTTTTAATAGTGTTACAATATCAGAATCATCAAGTTTAATGAAGGTGGATTTTAGGTTTATTATATTATCCCAATATAAAATCTTAGTAGCCAATCCCTTATTGAGTTCGTTATGACTAATTGATAATCTGCCTTTGCTCAAGCGAGCAACACCATCTTGTATAATGATTTTGTTTTTCATGACACTCCCCCTCTTTAGCTATCACCTATAAAATAATACTTTAAATTTAAGAATGAAAACGAATTTTTTTGAAACCATGCAAGTCTCTGGCACTGGCAGCGGCGAGAGAGCAGGGGCGCATCGGTGGCCGCCGCCGGGTAATGACCGAAGAAGTAGTGGAACGCTGCCGCCGGATGTTGGATGCAGGTGCTACCCGTCAGCAGGTAGCGGGAGTGATCGGAGTAGATGTGAAGACGATCTATAAGTACCTGCCAGCTGCTGAATAATCATTACTTTGCGTCGGTGTGCCTGATTGATAGCTGTAATCTCTATTGATCAGATTAATGAACATAACTACTGTATATAAAAACAGTATCATTGAGAGGTTCAGATCATGCCGCGTTTATACGAAATCGAAACAGCCTGCCGGGCAGCGATAGAGATAGAACCAAACGGCAGGCGCACCATCACAACCAGGCGGTTTCTGCAGGAACTGGAGCGGTATAACTGGCACTGGTCGCCGCGGCAGGCTAACCAGTGGATAGAGGGCTACGTGACCACGTTTAAAGACGTTTCCACCCAGGAAGGCGACGATCGCACGTTCCAGCTCTATAACCCGAACGGAGGACTGTGATATGGGGTTTCCTTCTCCGGCATCTGATTATGTCGAGGACACACTCACCGTCACGAAATTGTGCCGGATGGATGCCAACTCGCGCGTTGTAAAAACAGACTCTGGTTATGCGGTTCTGGATATGTCTCTACGGCCGCGGACGGGGGATTTCGTTCTGATCCGCTATGACGGGATGACGGATTTTGGCCAGCTAATGGGGCGCTCGTTTATCACCAGAGACGGTGAGGCGATCGAGGGGGAAGGCGTAGAAGTTTACGGCGTGGTGACGTTTTCGGTTAACGATCTACGGCGGGATGACTGCCCGATTTGATGATATAAATTGGGGCATATTTTGGGGCAAAACAGCGTTTGGGGCACGATTTGGGGCATTCAAATGTCCGTATTTGTCCGCATTTGGCTAGAACTGAAAATTCGTATCTTGTTGAAATTACGCTAGTTGGTTGATTTGTGAAAGGTAATTTTTTTCTTGCCATAATAAAGTTAATATTTAGGCAACCGCGATCAAAAAAATTGCGCTGTTTGCAGCACCGGACGAGGTTATTGCGTAAACTTTAAAAACTTTACCAACTCGCTGTTTCTTTAAGGTCATTTGTACGCTTTACTCACCGGCTGCTGCGGCGCGGAACGAGTGTGGCGGCATATTTTTGTTTGGAAAGGATACTTGGGTGGCTCTTATGACGCATGATGCTTTTTCCCTTCGCGGCCTCGCGGCAGGCTGCGCGCTTTTACTTCTCGTTGCGCCTGCGGTGCAGGCTGCGGAACAACTCCCCGATGCGCCATCCATTGACGCGCGAGCCTGGATCCTGATGGACTATGCCAGCGGCAAAGTGCTCAGCGAAGGCAATGCCGACGAAAAACTCGACCCGGCGAGCCTGACCAAAATCATGACCAGCTACGTTGTTGGCCAGGCGTTAAAGGCGGGTAAGATTAAGTCTACTGATATGGTGACCATCGGACGCGATGCGTGGGCCACCGGTAATCCGGCGCTGCGCGGCTCTTCGGTGATGTTCCTCAAGCCGGGGATGCAGGTGTCGGTAGAAGATCTTAACAAGGGCGTCATCATTCAGTCCGGCAACGACGCCAGCATCGCGATAGCCGACTACGTGGCGGGCAGCCAGGACGCGTTTGTCAGCCTGATGAACGGCTATGCGCAGAAAATGGGCCTGACCAACACCACCTTTATGACCGTGCACGGTCTGGACGCGCCGGGCCAGTTCAGTACCGCCCGCGATATGGCGCTGCTCACCAAAGCGATGATCCATGACGTGCCGGAAGAGTATGCGATCCATAAAGAAAAAGAGTTCACCTTCAACAAAATCCGCCAGCCGAACCGCAACCGCCTGCTGTGGAGCACGAACCTCAACGCTGACGGGGTGAAAACCGGGACCACCGCCGGGGCGGGCTACAATCTGGTTTCTTCCGCGACGCAAAACGATATGCGCCTGATTGCCGTCGTGCTCGGCACCAAAACTGACCGTATCCGTTTTAACGAATCAGAAAAACTGCTGACCTGGGGCTTCCGCTTCTATGAAACCGTGACGCCGATTAAACCCGATGCCACCTTCATTACCCAGCGCGTCTGGTTTGGCGATAGCAGTGAAGCGAAGCTGGGGGCGGGCGAGGCGGGTTCCATCACGCTGCCGAAAGGCCAGCTGAAAAACCTCAAGGCCAGCTACACCCTGAACGATACGCAGCTGACCGCGCCGCTGACCAAAGGGCAGGTGGTCGGCACCATCGACTTTAAACTGAATGATAAAACCATTGAGCAGCGGCCGCTGATTGTGATGGAAGCGGTAAACGAAGGCGGTTTCTTTAGCCGGATGATCGATTTCGTGCTGATGAAACTGCACGGCTGGTTCGGCGGTTGGTTCTCTTAAAATGCAGGCCGCGCCCTGCGGGGCGCGGTTAGTAAAGCAGTGAAATTTGTTTTTCCTTCGCCAGCGCGAGCAGATCGTCATCCGGACAGACGTCGCTGGTTATTACGTCAAACTGCGATAAATCCCCCATCCGCGCCGGCCGGACTTTGCCGAATTTACTGTGATCGACAACCAGCACGTGGTAGCGAGCGCTTTTCATCGCCCAGTGTTTGACCGGCAGCTCTTCCAGGTTAAAACAGGTCGCGCCCTGCTCGCAATCGACGCCCGCGGCGGAATAAAACGCGATGTCCGGGCACAGGTGGCTCAGCGTATCCTGCAGGCTTAGCGGTTTAAAAATGGCGTTGCTGGCGTGGAACTCGCCGCCGCACAAAATCGCGCGGCACTGGGGCTTTTCCTGTAAGGAAAGAAAGGTATTGAGCGAATAGCAGACGCCGGTAAAGGGCAGGGCGCTATCGATGGCGTCGATGATCCACGGCGTGGTGGTCCCGCAGTCAAAAAAGGCCATCTGGTGGGGCTCAAGCAGCTTTGCCGCATGGCGGGCTGCGCGGCGTTTTTCATCCACAAGGCGCGTTTTCTGATCGCTCAGCAGATAGTGCGTTGCGCTGCGCGGCTCCAGAACGATATAGCCGCCCAGCAACACGACCGGGCCGCTGTGGCCGTTGAGGTCGCGACGAATGGTCATCTCTGACACGCCAAGCAGGGTGGCCGCTTCTTTTAGATGGAGTTTATCACTGCGCTTGAGTGCCTGAATAAGCTGGCTGATGCGTTCGTCACGACGAGTTTCCATATTCCCTCTAAGCTGAAAGCGCCCTGCATTGACAGGGCGTCAGCGGCGATTTTACCTGCCGGAAGAGGCTTAGTCACGCGCAGGAATCGGGCGCTGCCGCAACTTTACCGGCTGGTCAGGAACGTCTATTCGCGCACCCAGCCTTTGCGAATCGGCAGCGAAAAGAACAGGCGGTACAGCCGCTGCAGATGCTGATAGAGGGTTTTTCCGCCGCTTTGCCACAGCAGTTGGGCGCTAAGACAGGCGATCATCGCGGTGAGAAGCCCGCCCAGCATGTCCATCGGCCAGTGAACGCCGAGATAGACCCGGGCCCAGGCAATCGCGCAGGCAACGGCGATAAGCAGCGCGCCCGACCACAGGCGGTGCCAGAACATAAAGGCCAGCGCAAAGGTAAAGCAGATAGTACCGTGATTGCTTGGGAAGGAGTTATTGGGTGAATGATGCAGGAAGTTATAGCCCACACCGGCGGCAAACGGACGTTCATGCGGAAAAAACACGCCGAATATCCATGAAAGCGTGAGGCTAATCGCGAGCGCCATCATCACCTTAAATACTAGCTGACGCTGGTTTGGCCCCCAAAGCCATAAGGCGAATACCAATAATGGCACAATAATAATCAGGTCTTTGGCGATAAACGTCGCGATTTCAATTGCCCACCACGGCGACGCGGGGGTGGCATTGAGGAATGCAAACAGCGAGTAGTTAATATTTTCCAGCATACATCCAGGCTCTTGGGTCCGTTAGCAACAAGCCGCCCACCTTAAAAAACGGTGGCGATAAGGTAAAGCAGTATTGTCTTAATTATCAGTTTGTTATGAATGAAAGTGCGTATGTGGCTTCGTTAACAGACTGAGTAAAGGAGTATATAGCCTGTAATCTAATTGAAACATAAACGAAATATATACAGCGGGATTTTCATTCGGTGAGGGCGACGCGGTCTCTGCGTGGCGATATTTCTCTTCATCGCTCACAATTCACTATCTCCCCGACACGACTTTCATTAAACTTTGCGCGGTTTTATTTAAATAAGAGATTTCATGCACAATTCTTCGCTTTCAGGCAAACGCCTCGGACGTCAGGCGCTGCTCTTTCCGCTGTGCCTGGTGTTATACGAATTCGCCACCTATATCGGCAATGACATGATCCAGCCGGGAATGCTCTCGGTGGTGGAAGAGTTTGGCGTGGGCAATGAGTGGGTTCCGACCTCAATGACTGCCTATCTGGCCGGCGGTATGTTTTTGCAGTGGCTGCTGGGGCCGCTTTCGGATCGCATCGGCCGCCGTCCGGTCATGCTGACCGGGGTGGTGTGGTTTATCGTGACCTGCCTGGCGACGCTGCTGGCGCAGACGATTGAGCAGTTCACGCTGCTGCGCTTTTTGCAGGGCATCAGCCTGTGCTTTATCGGCGCGGTTGGCTATGCGGCGATACAGGAGTCTTTTGAAGAGGCGGTGTGCATCAAGATCACGGCGCTGATGGCCAACGTCGCGCTGATTGCGCCGCTGCTTGGGCCGCTGGTGGGCGCGGCCTGGGTTCATCTCTTGCCGTGGGAGATGATGTTTGTCCTGTTTGCCGTGCTGGCCGCTATCGCCTTTTTTGGGCTACAGAAGGCGATGCCGGAAACCGCCACCCGCATGGGCGAGAAGCTATCGGTTAAAGAGCTGGGGCGTGATTATCGTGAGGTGCTGAAAAACCTGCGTTTTGTCGCCGGCGCGCTGGCCACCGGCTTTGTCAGCCTGCCGCTGCTGGCGTGGATTGCCCAATCGCCGGTGATCATCATCAGCGGCGAGCAGGCGACCAGCTACGAGTATGGTCTGCTGCAGGTGCCGATATTTGGCGCGCTGATTGCCGGTAACCTGGTGCTGGCGCGCCAGACTTCCCGCAAGACGGTGCGTTCGCTGATTATTCTCGGCGGCTGGCCAATTATGATCGGCCTGCTGATCTCCGCCGTCGCGACGGTGGCGTCAACCCACGCGTATCTGTGGATGACCGCCGGGCTGAGCGTTTACGCCTTCGGGATTGGGCTCGCTAACGCCGGGCTGGTACGCCTGACGCTGTTTGCCAGCGAAATGAGTAAGGGAACGGTGTCGGCGGCGATGGGGATGCTGCAAATGCTGATCTTTACCGTGGGTATCGAAGTGAGCAAGCACGCCTATGAGGCTGGCGGCAGCGGACTCTTCAGCTTGCTCAACCTGCTGAGCGGGGTGCTCTGGCTGGCGATGACGGTCTACTTCCTGAAGGATAAACGCGTAGGCAGCTCCCTCGAACCGCAGTAATCTTCAGATGCCCTGCTGCGACGTTACGCGCCGCAGCAGGCGCGGCCTCAGGCGAACGGCGCTTCGCGATTAAGCACTTTATCAATAATATGCAGCACGCCTTCTTCGTTATTGTGCGGCGCGCGGTAGCCGGCGACGGCCTTCACCGGCGCGGCGGCATTGGCCATGGCGAAACCGAAGCCGGCATGCTGCAGCATTTCGATATCGTTGCCGCTATCGCCAAACGCCACCACTTCATGGTTCTCGATGCCCCAGCGCTCCTGCAGGATGCGCAGTCCGTTAGCTTTATGTACGCCGGGAATAATCAGGTCAATGCTGCCGTAGCCGGTAGCGACCGCGGTCACCATATCGCCAAGCGCGGCGTGCAGCTTCGGCTGTATCTGCGGGATCAGCTGGTCCGGCACGTTGAGGCCGAACTTCAGAATTTCATCATCAGCAATATGATTAAAGTCGTCGACCAGTTCGAGGCGATGATAGTACTTCGCCGCGACCGCTTTCAGCGCATCGTTATAGCGGTTGAGGGTGTAAGCGCTGCGCTTACCGCAGGCGATGATTTCAATGTTGGTCAGCGTCTGGAGATGATCGATGACGGTATTGAAATGCTCCTGCGGCATCCGGCAGTTAAATACATCTTCTCCGGCGCTGACCACCCAGCCGCCGTTTTCGGCGACAAAGGCGATCTCATGCGCTACCTCCGGGAAGAAGGAGATAAGCTGGTAATACTGGTTACCGCTGGCGACGACGAAGCGGATGCCCTGCTCGCGCATCCGTTGATACTGGGCGAGGAAGCGCTGACGGTTATAGGTTTTGGCATCGCTCAGAAAGGTGCCGTCCATGTCTACCGCAATCAATTTGATGCTCATTAACTGTTCTCCATCACGGGTTCAGATTGTGGCTTCGCTACCGCGCGAGCGACGATGGCCGCGACCAGCACGAGTGCCAGCACCACCATCATGGCGCTGCGCAGGCCGAAGTGTTCGCCGAGAAAGCCCAGCAGCGGCGGCCCGACGAGGAAGGCGAGGTAGCCGGTAATCGCCACCACGCTGACGCGCTTCGGCGCATCGGGGCCGGTGTCGCTGGCGGCAGAAATGGTCAGCGGGAAGCCCAGCGACGCGCCGAGGCCCCATAATAGTACGGAGAGTCCGGCGACCCACGGGTTATCGACGAAAATAATCAGGCCAATGCCCAGGGCGCCCATTACCGCGCTGGCGCGAACCACCGTCACCCGGCTGTAGCGGTCAATAAACCAGCCGCCGGTAAAGCGGCCAAGGGTCATGCCGAGGGTGAAGCCTGCGTAAATCAGCGAGCCGGAGGTTGGGCTGAAGCCGTGGCCGTCAACCATCAGCAGCGGCAGCCAGTCGTTGGCGGAGCCTTCAGCAAAGGCCATGGCCAGGACGATCGCGCCAATCAGCAGCAGCTGGGCATCGCGCCATATCGGCAGGCCTTTGCCTTCATGGCGCGCCGCTTCCGCCGCATTTTTGCCGGTGCCTTCAGGGATCGCGCGAATGGCGATAGCAATGGGGGCGACGGCCACCAGCGCCGCCAGCAGGATGTGCGGCGCGGCGGGCAGGCCGAAGCCGGTTACCGCCATACCAATCCCGGCGCCGACGAGCGTACCGAAGCTGTAAAAACCATGCATCATCGGCAGGACGGTTTTATTCATCTCACGTTCAACGGCGGCGCCTTCGACGTTAATGGCCACTTCCGCGGAGCCAAAGCTGGCGCCGAAGATGGCTAAGCCAATAGCAAACAGCACTGCCGAGGTAAACCATAGCGCGGCGCTGAGCACCAGCATGCCGACCACCGCGCAGGACATGGTGGCGCGAATCACTTTACGGGTGCCGAATCGATTGACCAGCCACGCTGAGCAGAGGATGCCGCTCATCGAACCTATTGATAGTCCAAATAATACAATCCCCATTTCCGCCGTCGATAGCGCGAGCAGATCGCGAATCGCCGGCGTGCGGGTCGCCCATGAAGCCATGAGTAATCCGGGAATAAAAAAGAACATGAAGAGCGCCCACAGCCTTAGCTGAAGGGCTCTGCGGGAGGTTTGCGCTGTCATCCGTAAATGCCCGAGAGTGAAGAGATGCAGACAACAGTAGCAAGGTTGTGTACATTTGTACATCCAGGCAGGCTGCCGCGGAATGCTTTTTTATTGACCTCTATGATTCGATTCAGCCTGAGGCATATTTGACGCGTACGCCGTGGGATTCAGCATCTGTTTAAATGAAAGAGGAAAAGGGGATGGCCCGTCGACCAAACGACCCGCAGCGGCGGGAGCGGATTTTGCAGGCGACGCTGGACACGATCGCGATACACGGTATCCACGCCGTCACGCACCGGAAAATCGCCACCTGCGCGGGCGTGCCGCTGGGCTCGCTGACCTACTATTTCAGCGGCATTGAGGCGCTGGTCGAAGAGGCGTTCAGCCTGTTTACCGGCCAGATGTCGGCGCAGTATCAGCAGTTTTTTGCCGATGTGCATAGCCGCGAAGAGGCCTGTGACGCCATTGCGGAGCTGATTTTTAGCGCCCAGGTGACCACCGCGCGCAATATGGAGCTGATGTATCAGCTGTATGCTTTTTGCAGCAGCCAGCCGAATTTAAAAGCGGTCATGCAGAACTGGATGCTGCGCAGCCAGCAGACTCTTGAGCAGTGGTTTGAACCGGCCACGGCCCGCGGGCTTGACGCCTTTATCGAGGGGATGACGCTGCACTTCGTGACTGACAGAGCGCCGCTATCGAGAGAAGCGATTCGACTAATGGTAGACCGGCTGGCGGGAGCGTGAGCGGGGCGCAGAAAACAAAAACATTTATGTAAATGGGGTAGGGGAGACAATTATTTATGTATTAATCAATAAATTATGGCGGTTTCGAAATGTGGCGATTAGCGGCGAGTTTGACAGCAGGGTACAGCGCATAGCCCGCGTGTATCACTATGGCTTGCGTGAGCTGGTCAGCCGTAAAGGACCGGACGTTAAATATTCTGAATACCGATTACTCGGCATCAATGATGAAACATATGACATCACGTGAGACGTCATATTGCGCTAGTTGTCGGCAAAAATTTGAGTAAATTCTATATGTGATGAAAAATCATATTTTTTTTCAAAGTGATAGAGCTTGGTTGCGTAATCGCTTGATTTAAAGCTGAGTAAGATGTAAATAATATGCTTTCGACTAATTGTATCTGCTAAGGAGTGATATGGGTACTTTATCAGCTGGGATTGATTCAAAATCTACTTTACAACTTTTACGGCTTGGGCAATCCGTAGCGGAGTTTGATGATTCATTAGAAAAATATTTCATTGAAAATCAAGCTTATCACTCTTTAATTAATGATAGAGCTGATTTTATTGCTGGAGACAAGGGAACAGGTAAGACTGCAGTTTATAGAATCTTGCAAAAAAGATATTCCATAACCCCTGAATTGAAAAATGTTGAAGTAATCGCGGGCTTTAATCCTATATGGAATCCGGTTTTTCAGCGTCTAGTGCAGCAGGATGTTAATGTTCTGACTGAGGGGCAATATGTTAGTGTTTGGAAAACTTATATTTTATCGCTTATTGGTAATTGGCTTATCGATATAGTAGGTGGCGACTATTCCGAAAATTTAAATCAATTACAAAAACTATTTAATGAAACGAACTTGTTAAGTAAAGGCAATAAACCTGAAACAATTTTTAGTAGGATAGTTAACTCTTTAAAGCAAACCTTTAGACCGGATTCTTCTGAAACAACATTTACAATATCTGAGACTGGTTTACCTATAGTATCTCAAAAATTTACCTTCGGGGATGTTGGGAAAAGTGAAAGTGCTAAAATAAGAGAGATCACCCATGAGGAAGCGTTTGAGTTATTAAATGATTGTTTGAGCGACGTTGGTTATTCGGTCTGGGTTGCTCTTGATCGTCTAGATGAAGCATTTCAGGGATATCCTGATATTGAAGTCCCTGCATTAAGAGCGTTACTAAGGACATACTTGGATTTATTGGCTTTTGATAAATTAAGATTGAAAATATTTGTTCGTAAAGATCTATTTAGGAAAATAATTGGGGACGGATTTGTTAATCTGACACATATTAATGCTCGAAAGGTCGAGATTGTTTGGGATGAAGCAGACTTATTGAATCTCCTGTCTCGTAGGATTAGAGATAGTTCTGATTTCATAGAAACAATGGAGGCAGAGGCAGACTCTGATGAAACTTTGTTTTATAAGATTTTCCCTGAGAAAGTTGATGCCGCAGATCGAAAACCAACTACTTTTAATTGGATAATGTCTCGTATTAGAGATGGTAATGATATTAGAGCTCCTAGAAATTTAATTGACTTAGTGGGGAAAGCCACAGAAGAGCAAGTTCGTGCTGATTCAAGGGTGTCAAGGGTAATAAAATCAGACGAACGATTGATAATGTCTGAAGCACTTCGGAATGCTTTGTCGAGATTAAGTGATCAACGAGTCCAGGATACATTACTTGCTGAGGTGGGGCCAGAGATATCTGCATATATAAATAAATTTAATGCAGAAAAAGCGGAGCATAACCTTGAAACTTTAGCAGCAATATTAGAGTTAGAAGGGGAAAGGTTGCAATATGCTATTAAACAGCTTATGGAGACTGGTTTCTTGGAGGAAATAAAAGACACGTGGAAAATACCAATGCTCTATCGCGATGGTTTAGGTATAACACAAGGTAAAGCATTCGCATAACTGGAAGGGGGCGAACGCCCCCATTGTATTAGCTTCGCGACAATTAATCCCAATTCATTTCACCGATGCGTTCTGTCAGATTTTTCATATGAATGTACAACTCGCCGAAATTATGCGCCTTATCACAATCTGATCCACACCGGCATTCTGACCTAAGTGGACCGGGACGGCTGGCTATAACGAGTGAAAACAGGCGACCTCGAGACCAACTGGATTAATTGGCTGAAGTACCTCGCCGGTACCAATCTGGATAAAAATAACGAGGTGGATCTCTATGTCTTCATCAGCTTTATCTATGTCCCTGACTGCGTGCAGAAAAATACCACGTTTATCTCCTAGGACGGCTCGAAATGGTTTTTCATGCCCTATGACCTAGATACCACCTTTGGTCTGTATTACACAGGGACGTCTATTGCCTATCCTCCAAACATGAATCTGTTTGATAACGGCATCGCCATGCACGTCAACCGCACGTTCTGGAAGTAAAGTCCGTACACCTTCTTGGCGGAAATGAATGTCCGCTATGCGGAGTTACGCGATAACGGCCTGTTTTCACAGCGTGGCGTGCTGGAGCTGGCCCGCGACCTGCTGGGACGCTATGCCCCGGAGTTGATGTAGGCAGAATATGAAAAATGGTCGAATGTGCCCTCCATGAACATCACCAGTCTGCACCTGGTTATGGACGGGACCCGGCTGCGTATTGAATACCTAGCCACTTTTTCAATTATCGCCGATAAGGACACCACCATGATCATGACCATGATTTGAGTCAAAGATGTACTGCGGACCTCCGTTGAGGCGGCTTCGGGCGGAAAACAGACTGTACTGCATACCCCGAAGGGACGGCGGACCTTTGTAAATATTATCCCGAAGGTCAGTATCGAAAGCCTGAAACCGGTGCTGGGTATTTTCGGCGTACATCCGGCCTTTAAGCAGGGCGACAGGGAAATCCCGTATCTGTATGTCGGAACCTATAAGGGATGCGCGCTTAACGGTGATGTCCTGCATCTGCCCAACGTGGATGCGAATGCCTGCGATGCAACCAGCGCCACCCTTATTCCGTTACTGAAGGCGATGGGCAGCACTTGGCACGGCATACGTCGGTCGAGTGGGCGCTGATGCAGACAATGGCCTTGAAGAGCCGATACAGCCCTAGGCGCTGATATGTAGGTGTACGGCAAGTCCCCGCTAGACGTGACTCAGACTGGACGCCGTACCGACGGCAAAGAGGTGGGCGATATGTCCTCGCAGTCTCCGCGCATTTATGCCAGCTCTGGTTAGGTCGCTTATCGCCAGGACAAAAAATACAACAGCATCAGCGACCTTACCGACTCCGCTGTGTTTAGTGCGCACGGCGCTGATGTGCCGGGCTGGTATGCCATCCATGTGGCGGGCGAGCTGGTGAAAGACTTTGCCGCGCGGCACAGTCTTAAGGTTGCTATAGGCATGGATATTGCAGTGATGGCGCAGGATCACCTAGACCAGACCAACGAAAGCGACGCCAGCTTTTTGATGAAGCTGGCGCGGCAGTATGGCGCGATTGCTTCGGTTAAGGATAGTAACCTGCTGTTTATCCGGCAGGGGCAGGGGAAAACGGCCAGCGGTAAAGCACTGCCGGTCATCACTATTACCCGCCGGGACGGTGACAGTCACCGATTCAGCCTGGCGGACAGGGGAGCGTACACCGGGGTAATTGCTCACTGGTTGCATACGCGCGAACCGGAGAAAAAAGAAACCACCAAAGTGAAGCGCCGCCGGAAAACGACAAAACCAAAGAGCCAGAAGCAAAGCAGGGGGATTACCTGATCGGGACGGATGAGAACGTCTTGGTTCTGAACCGGACCTATGCGAACCGCAGTAATGCGGAGCGCGCAGCAAAAATGAACTGGGAGCGGCTGCAGTGTGGTGTGGCGTCATTTTTACTGCAGCTGGCAGAAGGCCGCGCGGATCTCTATACGGAAATGCCCGTGAAAGTCACCGGCTTTAAACAACCCATTGATGATGCCAGCTGGACCATCACAACGTTAACGTACACGGTAAACCCGGATAGCGGATTTACAATCAGCATCGAGCTGGAAGTGAAAATTGATGATTTAGTAATGGACTGAGGTTTTCAAAAGAGAGCTTAAAAATCACAAAATGAAACAATATTGTATCATTATTGCGATTTCAGGAAAAATGGTGGGGACGTAAAAATGATGATTTGCCCATTGTGTGGAAGTGCAGCCCATACTCGCAGCAGTTTCCAGGTCTCTTCAATGACCTAAGAACGTTACAACCAGTGCCAGAATATCAATTGCAGCCATACGTTCGTAACGCATGAGACTTTTGTTCGCTCAATTTCTACACCTAAAGAGGCCCATCCTGTGCAGCCTCACCCCACAAATTCAGGCCAGGCTGCGCTGGCTCTTTGAGGCTGTCGCCACTTTGTCGCCATGACTTAAAAAGAGAGTTTGTAACTCAATGATTTTAAAGGCTGTAAAATTCAGGCAACAAAAAACCCATCAACCTTGAACCTAAATGGCGGGGTTGATGGGCTCCACAAAATGGGGACATCAAAGAAAAGCAGTGGCACTACTTATGACTGATGCCAGCAAAAAAAGTTCTGCGTATGCGCGTTTTTTTTCTTAAAAAATTCACTGTAGTCCTGGCCAGATGATGACAATCAGCGTACCTGCCAGGGTTAACAACACGTTAGCGATGGCGTAGGTCCCCGCGTATCCCAGCGCAGGAATATTGCTGCGCGCGGTATCGCTGATGATTTCCATCGCCGGCGCGCAGGTACGGGCGCCCATCATGGCGCCGAAGAGCATCGCCCGGTTCATGCGCAGCACGTACGCGCCGAACAGGAAGCAGATAACCACCGGCACCAGGCTGACGATGAGGCCCGCCGCCAGCATTTGACCGCCGACGGCGCCGAGGCCGTTATTTATGCCGGCGCCCGCGCTGAGCCCCACGCCTGCCATAAACACCATCAGGCCGAACTCCTTCACCATATTCAGCGCCCCCTGCGGAATGTAGCCAAACGTCGGATGGTTGGCGCGCAGGAAACCGAGCATAATGCCGGCAAACAGCAGACCGGCGGCGTTACCGATGCCGAAGCTGAACGAGCTGAACTGGAAGGTGATCATGCCGATCATCAGGCCAACGATAAAGAAGGCGCAGAAGGCGAGCAGGTCGGTCACCTGGCTGTGGATGGAGATAAAGCCGATACGATCCGCGACGGTTTTAACGCGACGCGCGTCGCCGCTGACCTGCAGCACATCGCCCTTGTTGAGCACCACGTTATCGTCGATAGGCATTTCGATCTGGCTGCGGATAACGCGGTTTAAGAAGCAGCCGTGATCGGTCAGCTTCAGCTGCGCCAGGCGACGGCCGACGGCATTGTGGTTTTTGACCACGATCTCTTCGGTGACGATGCGCATATCGAGCAGATCGCGGTCGAAGACCTCTTTGCCGTTACGGAAGCTTGGGTCGAGGCGGGCATGGGCATCCGGGTAACCTACCAGGGCGATATCATCGCCCATCTGCAGCACCGCATCGCCGTCCGGGTTCGCGAGAATGCCGTTGCGGCGGATGCGCTCAATGTAGCAGCCGGTCTGGCGATAAATGCCCAGCTCGCGCAGGTTTTTACCATCAGCCCACGCCACCAGCTCCGGGCCGACGCGGTAGGCGCGGATCACCGGCAGATAGACCTTACGCCGGGAGTCGGTATCGAGGCCGCGCTCGCGGGCGATTTGCTGGGCGCTGGTCTGCAAATCCTGATGCTGCAGCTTCGGCATATAGCGGGCGCCGACGATCAGGCTGACCAGGCCAATCAGGTAGGTCAGCGCATAGCCGAGGCTCAGATGATCGAGCGAGAGGGCGAGCTGGTCGCTGGGCATGCCGAAGTGCCGTAGCGTATCCCCGGCACCCACCAGCACGGGCGTGGAGGTCATGGCGCCGGCGAGCATCCCGGCCGTGAGGCCGATATCCCAGCCGAAGAGCTTACCCAGCCCCATGGCGATCAGCATCGCGCTGCCGACCATCACCAGCGCGAGCATCAGGTAATTTTTGCCGTCGCGAAAAAAAATAGAAAAAAAGTTGGGCCCCGCTTCCACGCCGACGCAGAAAATAAACAGCATAAAGCCGAGATTGAGGGCATCAGTGTTAATACTGAAATGCTGTTGCCCTAATAATAGGGAAACCACTAAAACGCCAATGGAATTACCAAGTTGTACCGACCCGAGACGCAGTTTCCCGAGGCAGAGTCCTAATGCAAGCACAACGAACAATAACAGGATGTAATTCCCGTTTAACAAATCTGCGACGTTTATATTCACGAAAGCCAACTTCTCATTTACTAGTAAGTTGTTGAAGGAAATGGTTATTTGGTCTAAGGTTGGTCCAGTGTTCGCATTGTCCCGAACGCTATTCTGGCATCCCGTTATAACCAGCAAAATATAGTCGACAGTTTAATCTTTCCTGGAGGCTGCGGCTAGTAACAATCGTGTTTACATTGACGGGATCTTTTATTGGCATGGATTGCCAGAATCTTTATCTGACTGGGCGAAGTGGAAGTTGGTTAGAGGCAAAATCAGGAGGATGTCGTGAAATCTGAGCGTGCTTGGGCCGGTATTATCTGTGGGTTCTTTCTATTTATCGTGGTTTGTTTATCACTACTGTTACATATGAAAGGCGCCTTTCGGGCTACCGGTCACCCTGAGCTCGGGCTGCTGTTCTTTTTGCTCCCCGGTGCGGCGGCAAGCTGCCTCTCTCCCGGGCAGCGGGTACTGCGTCCGCTTATCGGCGCGATGCTGGCTGCACCTGTCTGTCTGGTAGTTATGCGGCTTTTCTTTGTGACCGAGCGTTCTTTCTGGCAGGAACTGGCGTGGCTGTTTAGCGCGGTGTTCTGGTGCGCGCTTGGCGCGCTGTGCTTTTTGTTTATTTGCGCCTGGCTTGATACCAGACGCAGGCACTCGTCAGAGGAGTGAGCCGTCTCAGGCGAACAGGCCGAGATTCTCTTTCGCCCAGGCTTCAAAGTCAGTGCAGCCGCCAATGTGCTTCTGATCGACAAAAATCTGCGGTACGGTTTCAACCGGTTTACCCACGGTTTTTTCCAGATCGGCTTTGCTGATGCCTTCTGCGTGAATATCTATATAGCGATAGTTAAAATCATCACGCTCGTTGCTCAGTTTTTCCGCCAGCTCTTTGGCGCGAACGCAATAGGGGCAGCCTGGACGACCAAAAATTACCGTAAACATAGTCCTTCTCCTTAAACCTCAGCCGGATGGCGAATGCCGCGTATCATGCCGCGTTATGTCGAGGAGGGAAAGAAGGTTCTGCCTTTTGCTTCGATGGCTTAAGGCTATGTTTGGTAAATATTCTGCTGATGAAACCGCTATACTCCCCTGATACGCGACCGGTCTTTGCCCGGGAGCGTGCATGATTTTGACCGGAGGAGCGTTATGCGATCGCCCGCTGCATTACCAAAAAGCATTCTGGTAGTCGAGATTATCGGCATGGTGCTGTTGACCCTGGCCTGGCTCTCGCTCAACCAGTACGTCAGCCTGCCCGCGCCGTTTTCCAGCCCAACGGCGGCGCTGCTGATGATCTTCGCGGGGATCCTGCTGATGCTTCCGGCCGCCGTGGCGTTAATGTGGCGAGTGGCGAAAGTGATTGCCCCGCAGTTGACGCAAACGAAAACCCCACCTTCTTCATTGCCTGACAGAGAAAAACGAGATGACGCCGACCATTGAGCTGCTGCGTAGCCACCGTTCTATTCGCCATTTTACCGACGCGCCGATAAGCGACGAACAGCGCGCCGCGATTATTGCCAGCGCGCAGGGCGCTTCCAGCTCCAGTTTTTTACAATGCTCCTCAATTATTCGCGTTACCGACCCGGAAATACGCCAACAGCTGGTCCCGCTGAGCGGCGGTCAGCAGCACGTAGCGCAGGCCGCTGAATTTTGGGTATTCTGCGCTGATTTCAATCGCAATCTGCAAATCTGCCCGGACGCTCAGCTGGGCCTCGCCGAACAGCTGCTGCTGGGCTGCGTCGATACCGCGATTCTGGCGCAGAATGCGCTGGTGGCGGCGGAATCCCTTGGCCTCGGTGGCGTCTATATTGGCGGCCTGCGCAACAATATCGATGCGGTGACCGAGCTGCTGAAGCTCCCGCAGCACGTACTGCCGCTGTTTGGCCTGTGCCTTGGCTGGCCGGACGATAACCCGGAGGTGAAACCGCGCATGCCGTCGGCGATGCTGGTGCATGAAAATCACTATCAGCCGGTGGACGACGCGGTGCTTGCGGAATATGACGAGCAGATAGCGCAGTATTATCTCTCTCGCGGCAGCAATACGCGTCGCGATACCTGGAGCGACCATATCCGTCGGACTATTGTTAAAGAGAGCCGTCCGTTTATTCTGCAATATCTGCATAAGCAGGGATGGGCTACGCGCTGATTGCGTGTAAACTGCCCTCGGTCTGACGCAAGGAAATTCCGCAGGTCAGCGCTAATTGACTACCAGAGGCCCGCCAGAGCGGGTCTTTTCGCAGAGGTGCAGGGTGAAAATTGCCATATTATCCCGGGATGGAACGCTTTATTCATGTCGACGCCTGCGCGAAGCCGCGCAAAAACGCGGACACCAGGTGGAAATCCTCGATCCGCTTTCCTGTTATATGAACGTCAGCCCGGTGGCCTCGTCGATTCACTATAAAGGTCGCCAGCTCCCGCATTTCGACGCCGTGATCCCGCGCATTGGCACGGCGATCACCTACTATGGTACCGCGGCGCTGCGTCAGTTTGAGCTGCTGGGCAGCTATCCGCTGAATGAATCGGTGGCGATCACCCGCGCCCGCGACAAGCTGCGCTCGCTCCAGCTGCTGGCCCGTCAGGGGATCGATCTGCCGCTCACCGGTATTGCCCATTCGCCAGACGATACCAGCGACCTGATTGCCATGGTTGGCGGCGCGCCGCTGGTGGTAAAGCTGGTGGAGGGTACCCAGGGCATCGGCGTCGTGCTGGCCGAAACGCGCCAGGCGGCAGAGAGCGTCATCGACGCTTTTCGCGGCCTGAATGCGCATATTCTGGTGCAGGAGTATATCGCCGAGGCGAAGGGGCGGGACGTGCGCTGCCTCGTGGTGGGTAATGAAGTGGTGGCGGCAATTGAACGGCGGGCGAAGGAGGGGGATTTTCGCTCTAACCTGCATCGCGGCGGCGTGGCGTCGGTGGCGTATATCAGCGAGCAGGAGCGTGAAATGGCCATTAAGGCCGCGCAAACGCTCGGGCTGGACGTGGCCGGCGTTGATATCCTGCGCGCCGCGCGCGGTCCTCTGGTGATGGAGGTCAATGCTTCTCCTGGGCTGGAAGGAATTGAAACCACCACCGGCGTCGATATTGCCGGCAAAATGATCGCCTGGATCGAACGACAAGCCACGCCCGGATTTTGTCTGAAAATGGGCGGATAATTCCCTTTCACGACACCGTCATGGAACAGGACGCTTTTTTTGCGTAAGCTATGGCGTCGCATTTTTCACAGTAAGAGGTCACAGGTCATATGGATTCACTGGTCGTTCCGGGTCTTGATACGTTACGTCAATGGCTCGACGAATTGGGCATCAGCTTTTTTGAGTGTGATTCCTGCCAGGCACTGCACCTGCCGCATATGCAAAATTTCGAAGGCATTTTTGATGCCAAACTTGACCTGGTGGATAACGTGGTGCTTTTCTCCGCGCTGGCAGAGGTGAAACCCTCCGCGCTGCTGCCGCTCTCCGCCGATCTTTCTGCGATTAACGCCAGTTCGTTGACGGTGAAAGCTTTCCTCGATATTCAGGATGATAATCTGCCGAAGCTGGTGGTGTGCCAGGCCTTGACCGTCGGCGTCGGCGTGACGATCGATCAGTTCGCGTGGTTTTTCCGCCAGAGCGAAGAACAGATATCGATGGTCATCCTCGAAGCCAGCGCCAATCAGGTGCTGTATAAGTCTGAGGAAGAAGAGCCGGTGGCTGAGAATATTCAGTACCATTTTCTTCACTAAGCCTGTCGAAAAATAGCGCAGCCACTGCCATAGCGGCTGCGTATTACATGCTTTTATTCTGCTATTAACCTTCCGGAAAAGAATTTTTCACCGCCATTCCCCCGCTTTCGGCTTATCACATAGACCCTTATTGCATAAAAAATTGATAAAAGCCGTTTTTTTACCTGGGCTATAGCCTCTTATTCTGGCTACAGTTATTCTGACGCTGCTTCCAGTTGCGGGCAACCATTCCGGGAGAGGTCCTCTCTCCTTTTCTTAGGCAATGAAAAAATATGCATGATTATTGCATGCGAACAAGTGCGTATATTCAGCCCGCTTGTTAACGGGCATTGAGAAGGAATAAGAGATATGACCGCCTTTGGTAAAAAATGGTTAACAGGTCTGGTTACGGGTGCGCTGATGGCCGTTTCTGCCGGTTCGCTCGCAGCCGAACAAAAAACCCTGCATGTTTATAACTGGTCTGATTATATTGCGCCGGATACGGTGGCGAATTTTGAAAAAGAGACCGGTATTAAAGTGGTGTATGACGTCTTTGACTCCAACGAAGTGCTGGAGGGTAAGCTCATGGCGGGCAGCACCGGTTTTGACCTGGTGGTGCCGTCGGCGAGCTTCCTTGAGCGCCAGCTGGCGGCCGGGGTATTCCAGCCGCTGGATAAAAGTAAGCTTCCCAACTGGAAAAATCTCGACCCGGAAGTATTGAAGCTGGTCGCGAAGCACGACCCCGACAATAAATACGCGATCCCGTACCTGTGGGCGACAACCGGCATAGGCTATAACATCGATAAAGTGAAAGCCGTGCTTGGCAAAGATGCGCCGCTGGACAGCTGGGATCTGGTGATGAAGCCGGAAAACCTGGAAAAGCTGAAAAGCTGCGGCGTCTCCTTCCTGGATGCCCCGGAAGAGATTTTCGCCACCGTGCTGAACTATCTCGGCAAAGATCCTAACAGTACTAAAGCCGATGACTACACCGGCCCGGCGACCGATCTGCTGCTGAAGCTGCGTCCGAATATTCGCTATTTCCACTCCTCTCAGTACATCAACGACCTGGCGAACGGTGATATCTGCGTCGCTATCGGCTGGGCGGGCGACGTATGGCAGGCGGCTAACCGGGCGAAAGAAGCGAAAAACGGGGTGAATGTTTCCTACTATATTCCGAAAGAGGGCGCGCTGGCGTTCTTCGACGTCTTCGCCATGCCGGCGGATGCGAAAAACAAAGATGAGGCTTATCAGTTCCTGAACTATCTGATGCGTCCGGAGGTTATCGCCCACATCAGCGATCATGTCTATTACGCTAACGGCAACAAAGCCTCTGTTCCGCTGGTCAGCGAAGCGATCCGCAATAACCCGGCCATTTACCCGCCGGCTGACGTCTTCGCCAAGCTGTTCACCCTGAAAGTCCAGGATCCGAAAATCGACCGCGTGCGTACTCGCGCGTGGACGAAGGTGAAAAGCGGTAAGTAATTCTCCGTGAGTTGTAGGCCGGATAAGCGTCGCGCTGCCGGCAACAGGCGCACCGCGATGGTGCGCCTGCACCATGATTTGATTTCTGCCGGAGAACACCCCGTGAATGATGTGATTCCTCGCCCGCAGGCGAAAACCCCCAAAGCGCTGACCCCGCTGCTGGAAATCCGTAATTTAACCAAGTCCTTCGATGGCCAGCACGCCGTCGATGACGTCAATCTCACCATTTATAAAGGCGAAATTTTTGCCCTGCTGGGCGCATCCGGCTGCGGCAAGTCAACCCTGCTGCGCATGCTGGCGGGATTTGAACAGCCTACCGCCGGACAGATTGTCCTGGATGGCGTCGATCTGGCGCGGGTGCCGCCGTATCAGCGGCCGATTAATATGATGTTCCAGTCCTACGCGCTGTTTCCCCATATGACGGTGGAGCAGAATATCGCCTTTGGCCTCAAGCAGGACAAATTGCCCAAGGCCGAAATCACCAGCCGGGTGCAGGAGATGCTGGCGCTGGTGCATATGCAGGAGTTCGCAAAGCGTAAACCGCATCAGCTCTCCGGCGGCCAGCGTCAGCGCGTGGCCCTGGCCCGCAGCCTGGCAAAAAGACCGAAACTGCTGCTGCTTGATGAGCCGATGGGGGCGCTGGATAAGAAGCTGCGCGACAGGATGCAGCTGGAAGTGGTCGATATCCTTGAGCGCGTCGGCGTTACCTGCGTGATGGTGACCCACGATCAGGAAGAGGCGATGACCATGGCGGGGCGTATCGCCATTATGAACCGCGGCAAGTTCGTGCAAATCGGCGAGCCGGAGGAAATCTACGAACACCCGACCACCCGCTACAGCGCGGAGTTTATCGGCTCGGTCAACGTCTTTGAAGGGCTGGTGAAAGAGCGGCAGGAAGATGGTCTGGTGCTGGACTCTCCGGGCCTGACCCATCCGCTGAAGGTCGATCCCGATGCCTCCGTCGTCGATAACGTGCCGGTGTGGGTGGCCCTGCGCCCGGAAAAAATCATGCTCTGCGAAGACCCGCCCGCGGATGGCTATAACTTCGCGGTGGGCGAGGTTATCTATATTGCCTATCTCGGCGACCTGTCTATCTACCATGTGCGTCTGAAAAGCGGGCAGATGCTGAGCGCTCAGCTGCAAAACGAACACCGTTACCGTAAAGGGGCGCCCACCTGGGGTGATGAGGTGCGTTTGTGCTGGGATGCCGATAGCTGCGTCGTGTTGATGGTGTAAGGAGAGGGCGATGAGTACATTAGAACCCCCGTCAGGCGTAAAAAAACCTGGCGGTTTTGCGCTGTGGCTGGCGCGGCTGCAGATGGCCCACGGGCGCAAGCTGGTCATTGCGCTGCCCTACGTGTGGCTGATCCTGCTGTTTCTGCTGCCGTTCCTGATCGTCTTTAAAATCAGCCTGGCGGAGATGGCGCGGGCGATCCCACCCTATACCGACCTGCTGGAGTGGGCCGACGGTCAGCTTACGTTAACGCTGAATCTCGGGAATTTCCTGCAGCTCACCGACGATCCGCTCTATTTTGAAGCGTATCTGCAATCGCTTCAGGTGGCGGCGATCTCGACGTTCTGCTGCCTGCTGTTGGGGTATCCGCTGGCGTGGGCGGTGGCGCACAGTAAGCCATCGACGCGAAATATCCTGCTGCTGCTGGTGATCCTACCGTCATGGACCTCCTTCCTGATCCGCGTCTATGCCTGGATGGGGCTGCTGAAAAGCAACGGCGTGCTGAACAACTTCCTGCTGTGGCTGGGGGTCATCGACCAGCCGCTGGAGATCCTGCATACCAACCTGGCGGTCTATATCGGTATTGTTTACGCCTATCTGCCGTTTATGGTGCTGCCGATCTATACCGCCCTCACGCGTATCGATTACTCGCTGGTGGAGGCGTCGCTGGATCTGGGGGCCCGGCCGCTGAAGACCTTCTTCCAGGTGATCGTTCCCCTCACCAAAGGCGGGATTATTGCCGGGTCGATGCTGGTGTTTATTCCGGCAGTCGGGGAGTTCGTTATCCCGGAACTGCTGGGCGGGCCAGACAGCATTATGATTGGCCGCGTACTGTGGCAGGAGTTTTTCAATAACCGCGACTGGCCGGTGGCGTCGGCGGTGGCGATCGTGATGCTGTTGCTGCTGATCGTACCGATCATGTGGTTCCACAAGCATCAGCAAAAACAGGTGGGGGAACACGGATGAATAATTTACCGGTAGTCCGTTCGCCGTGGCGAATTTTGATTCTGCTGCTCGGCTTTACCTTTCTGTATGCCCCGATGCTGATGCTGGTGATTTACTCGTTCAACAGCTCAAAGCTGGTGACGGTATGGGCGGGGTGGTCGACGCGCTGGTATCGCGAGCTGTTTCATGACGATGCGATGATGAGCGCGGTAGGCTTAAGTCTGACCATTGCCGCCTGCGCCGCGACGGCGGCGGTGATCCTCGGTACCATTGCCGCAGTGGTGATGGTGCGTTTTGGCCGCTTCCGCGGTTCAAACGGCTTTGCTTTTATGATCACCGCGCCGCTGGTGATGCCCGATGTGATTACCGGCCTGTCGCTGCTGCTGCTGTTTGTCGCGCTGGGGCATTCAATTGGCTGGCCGTCGGATCGCGGCATGCTGACCATCTGGCTGGCGCACGTCACCTTCTGTACCGCGTACGTCGCGGTGGTCATTTCATCGCGCCTGCGTGAGCTGGACCACTCTATTGAAGAGGCGGCGATGGATCTGGGCGCCGCGCCGCTGAAGGTCTTTTTCGTCATTACGCTGCCGATGATTATGCCGGCGGTGGTCTCCGGTTGGCTGCTGGCCTTTACGTTGTCGCTCGACGACCTGGTTATTGCCAGCTTTGTTTCCGGGCCGGGGGCGACGACGCTGCCGATGCTGGTCTTCTCCAGCGTGCGCATGGGGGTCAACCCGGAGATTAACGCCCTGGCGACGTTAATCCTCGGCGTGGTCGGGATTGTTGGTTTTATCGCCTGGTATTTGATGGCCCGCGCGGAAAAGCAGCGGGTGCGCGATATCCAGCGTGCAAGAAGCGGCTGAACCACCTAAAATCTGCAATAGAGTTAACATCGGCGCCGCATTTGTGGCGCCGTTTTCATGGAAGACTTTACGTTGGGATTGTTTACTAAAACGCGTTCGTCTCATGCTCGTCTTAACGTTCCTGCGCTGGTGCAGGTGGCGGCCTTCGCCATTATTTTAATCCGCGGCCTGGATTTGCTGATGATCCTCAATCAGCTTGGCGTTCAGGGAATCGCGGATTTTGTCCATCGCAGCGTGCAGACGTGGGCGCTCACCCTGGTGTTTCTCTCAAGTCTGGTGCTGGTATTTATTGAAATCTGGTGCGCGTTTTCGCTGGTAAAAGGGCGCAACTGGGCGCGTTGGCTGTTCCTGTTGACGCAGATTATCGTGATTGGCTACCTGTGGGCCGCTTCATTGGGCTACGGTTATCCCGAGCTGTTTAGTATTGCCGGGGAATCGAAGCGCGAAATCTTTCGCTCACTGGTGCTGCAAAAACTACCGGATCTGCTGGTGCTGGCGATGCTGTTTGTGCCGGCCCCGTGCCGACGCTTTTTCCGTTTACAGTAACGGTGATACAATCCCCGCCCCTGTTTTTTTGAAGGTCTTGTTATGCAATGCGCACTTTATGACGCGGGCCGCTGCCGCTCCTGCCAGTGGCTGGAACTGCCGGTATCCCAACAGCTCGCCGATAAAATGGCCGATCTGCGCGCGCTTTTCGCCGATGCGCCCGTCGCTGAATGGTGCGCACCGGTTTGCGGGCCGGAAAGCGGGTTTCGCAACAAAGCGAAAATGGTGGTCAGCGGTAGCGTGGAGCGCCCGCTGCTCGGGATGCTGCACCGTGATGGCGCCCCGGAAGACCTGACCGACTGCCCGCTTTATCCGCAAAGCTTCGCGCCCGTCTTCGCTGCGCTCAAGCCGTTTATCGCCCGCGCCGGGCTCACGCCCTATAACGTTGCCCGCAGGCGCGGAGAGCTGAAGTACATTCTGCTGACCGAAAGCCGGCTCGACGGCGGTATGATGCTGCGCTTTGTCCTGCGTTCGGAGACCAAGCTTGCCCAGCTGCGCGCCGCGCTGCCGGAGCTTCAGGCGCTGCTGCCGCAGCTGCAGGTGATTACCGCCAATATTCAGCCGGTGCATATGGCCATCATGGAAGGAGAGCGGGAAATTTTCCTCACCGACCAGCAGGCGCTGGCGGAAAATTTCAACGGCGTGCCGCTGTGGATCCGCCCGCAAAGCTTCTTTCAGACCAACCCTGTGGTAGCCAGCCGTCTGTATGCCACCGCTCGTGACTGGGTGCGCCAGCTGCCGGTCAACCACATGTGGGATCTCTTCTGCGGGGTGGGCGGCTTTGGTCTGCACAGCGCAACGCCTGAGATGCGCCTGACCGGGATTGAAATTGCCCCGGAGGCGATCGCCTGCGCGAAGCAGTCGGCGGCGCAGCTCGGGCTGCATAATCTGCATTTTCAGGCGCTCGATTCCACGCAGTTTGCGACCGGCGAAGGCGACATTCCCGATCTGGTGCTGGTGAATCCGCCGCGTCGCGGTATCGGCGACGGCCTGTGCGACTATTTAAACCGTATGGCGCCAGGCTTTATTATCTACTCCAGCTGCAACGCCCGGACGATGGCGAAAGATATCGCTCGCCTGGCCGGTTATCGCATTGAGCGCGTCCAGCTGTTCGATATGTTCCCCCATACCGCCCACTATGAGGTGCTGACCCTGCTGGTTCGCGAAGTATAAACAAAATGTGAACTCTTCAGGTGCTGAAGATCGGGTAAGCTTGGCTAATCAGAACGTAAGAATAGCGGAGTGCTGCCGGTGGCAAAAAAAATCCTGTTGGTTGAAGATGATGAAGATATCGCCGCGCTGCTGCGCCTGAATCTGCTGGATGAGGGCTATCAGATTGTCCACGTGGCGGACGGAGCCCAGGCCCTGCGCCTGCTGGAAAAAGAGCTTTGGGATGCGGTGATCCTCGACCTGATGCTGCCGGGCGTAGACGGTCTGGAAATTTGTCGGCGCATTCGTCAGCAAACCCGCTATCTGCCGGTGATTATTATCAGCGCTCGCGCCAGCGAAACCCAGCGGGTACAGGGGCTGGAGATGGGAGCGGATGATTATCTGGCCAAACCGTTTTCGATTCTCGAACTGACCGCCCGGGTCAAAGCGGTGTTCCGTCGTCAGGAGGCGATGGGGCAGAATCTGCTGATGGATGCCGGCCGTATCGCCAGCCATGGTTTAAGCATTGACCCCTTGTCGCGCGACGTTAAGCTGTGCGGCGAGACGGTGGATCTGACGCCGCGCGAGTTCGACCTGCTCTACTACTTTGCCCGCCATCCGGGGGAGGTCTTTTCCCGCCTTGAGCTGCTTGATCGGGTGTGGGGCTATCAGCACGACGGCTATGAGCATACGGTCAATACCCATATCAACCGCCTGCGCACCAAAATTGAGCGCGACCCGGCGGAGCCGGACATCATTCTGACCGTCTGGGGAAAAGGCTATAAATTTGCCGTGGAGCGCAAAGAGGCGCAGCCATGATCCGCCGTCTCAGCCTCAGCCAGCGCCTGGCGCTGGTGTTTACCTCACTGCTGCTGCTCTGTGCCGTAGCCGTTTGTCTGATCCAGCTGTACAGCAGCGCGCAGTACGGCAATGTCATGGTCCAGCGTCTCTCCGCCGGGCTGGCGCAGCAGATCGCCGCCCGCGAGCCGCTGTTGGACGCTCAGGGGCAGGTTGATCGCCGGATGCTGAAGCCGCTTTTTGATCGGCTGATGACCTTCAATCCCAGCGTGGAGCTGTATCTGCTTTCGCCCGACGGCGAGCTGCTGGCCGACGCCGCGCCGCCGGGGCATATTAAGCGCCAGCGCATCGATCTGGCTCCGGTGCAAACGTTTCTTTCCGGCGGCGCCTGGCCGGTGTACGGCGACGATCCGCGCAGCCTTGATAAGCAAAAGGTGTTTAGCGTGGCGCCGCTGCGCCAGGACGGCCAGCTGCGCGGCTATCTCTACATTATCCTGCAGGGCGAAACCTTTAATGAACTGGCGGCGAGCGCCTGGCAGAAAACCTTGTGGAGCCTGCTGCTGTGGACTCTGCTGCTGGTGGCCGGTCTCGGCGGGCTGGCGGGCTGGCTTGCCTGGTTCTGGGTAACGCGCCCGGTGCGTCAGCTCACCGCGCTGGTGGCAACCGACGGCCAGGACAGTATTCATGCGATCAAGGCGCTGGCGGCGCAAACTCCGGAGGTGAACCCGGGGAATGAAGTGGCCGTGCTGCATAATCGCTTTATTGAACTGGCCCGCCAGATTGCCGGGCAGTGGGACCGTCTGGCCGACAGCGATCGCCAGCGGCGAGAATTTGTCGCCAATATCTCCCACGATTTACGCACGCCGCTCACCTCTTTGCTGGGATATCTGGAAACGTTAAGCCTGAAGGCCGATCGCCTGACGATGGAGGAGAACAAGCAGTATCTGAATATCGCCCTGCGCCAGGGAAACAAGGTCCGCCATCTTTCTCAGCAGCTGTTTGAGCTGGCTCGCCTGGAGCACGGAGGGATTAAGCCGCAGCCGGAAACCTTCGTGCTGGCTGAGCTGGTGCAGGATGTCGCGCAAAAATTCGACCTGGCAATCGCGACGCGCAATATCGGTTTACAGCTGGATCTGGCCACCGGGCTACCGCCGATAACGGCGGATCTCTCGATGATTGAACGGGTGCTGACTAATCTGCTCGATAACGCCATTCGCCATACGCCGGAAGGTGGGCTTATCCGCCTGACGGCGCGTCGCTCAGGGCCGGAATTTATCGTCGAGGTGGCCGATAGCGGACCGGGCGTTGCCGGTGAGCTGCGGGCAACCTTGTTCGAACGGCCTTCGGTGCTTGAACCTGGCGCGCAAAGCGCATCACGAGGGGGACTGGGTTTGATGATTGTGCGACGGATGCTGCAGCTTCACGGCGGCGATATTCGCCTGCTTGAAGCGCCCGCAGGGGCCTGTTTCCAGTTTACCCTGCCGGTTTAAGGTGGCGGATTGGCCGATCGGGATACCGGTCTATCGCCGTCTGCGGGCCGATAGCCCGGGTAAGGCGTTTACGCCGCAGCCCGGGTAGTGCGCCGGGATTGAGGCTTTGGTGCGGCTTCGTCCCGGGCCGCGCTGCGCTTGCCCGGGCTACGGGGCCACGGCTGTCTGCGGGCCGGTAGCCCGGGTAAGGCGTTTACGCCGCAACCCGGGGAATGCGCCGGGGTTGAGGCTTTGGTGCGGCTTCGTCCCGGGCCGCGCTGCGCTTGCCCGGGCTACGACTGTCTGCGGGCCGGTAGCCTGGGTAAGGCGTTTACGCCGCAGCCCGGGGAGTGCGCCGGGATTGAGGCTTTAGTGCGGCTTCTTCCCGGGCCGCGCTGCGCTTGCCCGGGCTACGGGGCCACGGCTGTCTGCGGGCCGGTAGGCCGGGTAAGGCGTTTACGCCGCAGCCCGGGAAATGCGCCGGGATTGAGGCTTTAGTGCGGCTTCTTCCCGGACCGCGCTGCGCTTGCCCGGGCTACAGGGCCACGACTGTCTGCGGGCCGGTAGGCCGGGTAAGGCGTTTACGCCGCAGCCCGGGGAATGAGCCGGGATTGAGGCTTTAGTGCGGCTTCTTCCCGGGCCGCGCTGCGCTTGCCCGGGCTCCGGGGCCACGGTTGTCTGCGGGCCGGTAGCTCGGACAGGCGCGTCAAGCGCCGCCTCCGGGAAATGCTTACTCCGGGAACCACTGCTTGTTGATTTTCTCGTAGGTGCCGTCGGCTTTAATCGCCTTCAGCGCGGCGTTCAGTTTTTCCAGCAGCGCTTTGTTATCCGGGCGTACCGCAATGCCGAGGCCGGTACCGAAGTACTGCGCGTCGGTGACTTTCGGCGTTGCCGCACCCAGCTGCGGGTTGGTTTTCAGCCACTCGTTGACCACGGCGGTATCGCCAAACACCCCATCAATACGGCCATTTTTCAGGTCGATAAACGCATTCTGGTAGCTATCGTAAGCCACGGTTTTTACTTCCGGATGTTTATCCTGCAGGTATTTCTGGTGCGTGGTGCCGTTTTCCATCCCGATACGCTTACCTTTCAGATCGGCAAAAGAGTGGAAGGCATCTTTCTTCGAGATAACCAGCGCGGAGTTAGCGTAGTACGGGTCGGTAAACGCCACCTGCTTGCTGCGCTCCGGGGTAATGTCCATGCCGGAGATGACCGCATCATATTTCTTGAATTTGAGCGCCGGGATCAGGCTGTCGAAGGCATGGTTGGTAAACGTACACTCAGCCTGCATCTGCTTACACAGCGCGTTTGCCAGATCGATGTCGAAACCGGCGATCTGGTTATTGGCGTCCATCGATTCAAACGGTGGGTAAGTTGCAGAAACACCAAAGCTGATTTTTTCTGCGGCAGCGGCGCCAAAGGCGAAAGTGCTAAGCAGTGCGGCCAGAACTAACTTTTTCATTGTGGAACTCCCGTCGGTCAATCTTATGATGTTGTGCCGTGTCTGCGGCTGGGAGTAACAATGCCACTAAATGAATTTGTATTCAATAATCATGGATATTTATTTTAATCAAAATAAAAAAAAGACGGATAATTCAGTGAGCTTATCCGTCTTGGTTTGGCTTTTTATGCGTTTTTAATTGCGTCGCTCAAAGGCCAGCGCTTTATGTTCCACCAGGCGCATCAGCAGCGTCAGCAGGCCATTGACCACCAGATAGACAATGCCGGCGGCGCCGAACACCATCACATCATAGGTACGTCCATAGAGCAGCTGGCTGTGACCCATCACTTCCATCAGGGTAATGGTGTAGGCCAGAGACGTACTCTTGAACACCAGTACCACTTCGTTGGAGTAGGAGGAGAGGGCGCGTTTAAAGGCGTACGGCAGCAGGATCGCCAGCGTATCTTTCTTACTCATTCCCAGCGCGCCGCAGGATTGCCACTGGCCATCCGGGATGGCGCGAATGGCGCCATAAAACAGCTGCGTGGTATAAGCGGCGCTGTTGAGAGAAAGGGCGATCAGCGCGCAGAGCCAGGGCTCGGAAATCAGATGCCAGAGTACCGGATACTCCTGCAGCGACGGGAACTGTCCCGGGCCGTAGTAAATCAGGAAGATCTGCACCAGCAGCGGCGTGCCGGTAAACAGCGTGATATAGCCGCGCACGATCCACACCAGCCCCGGCGTTTTTAGCGTCAGAATGATGGTGAAGATCAGCGACAGAATCAGCGCCACGACGATAGAGGCTGCGGTCAGCGTCAGGCTGGTATGCAGCCCTTTTAGCAGTTCGGGTAAGTAATCAAGCATCAGCCTGGTCTCCGTTCGAAGCGCGTCGCACGCTGGTCAATACGTTTCAGAATGTACTGACTCAACAGGGTGATGACCAGATAGATTGCCGCCGCGATGATATACCAGTTAAACGGCTCCTGGGTTCGGGTGGCGATGCTTTTAGTTTGCAGCATCAGATCGTTGACGCTGATCAGGCTCACCAGCGCGGTATCCTTCAGCAGCACCAGCCACTGATTGCCGAGTCCCGGCAGCGCGTGGCGCCACATTTGCGGCATCACTAAGCGAAAGAAAATAGCGGCTTTCGATAATCCCAGCGCCTGACCGGATTCCCATTGCCCCTGCGGAACGGCTTTAAGCGCCCCGCGCAGGGTCTGCGATGCGTAAGCGGCATACAGCAGAGAAAGCGCGATAGCCCCGCAGAGGAACGGACTGACGTCGAAGTTTTCAATCTGCATCTGTACCGGGATCTGCACAATGCCGAGATTGATCGTAAAACCGTCAGAAAGGGTCAGCAGCAGCTGTGAGGAACCAAAATAGATAAACAGAACCACCAGAATTTCCGGTAGTCCGCGCAGAAGGGTGACAATGCCGGTTGCGAGCCAGGCGACCGGACGCAGCTTTACCGACTCGAGGACGGCAAACAGCATCGCCAGCACCAGGCCGATGATCAGGGCGCAAACGGCAAGGCCGACGGTCATCCCGGCGGCGCTTGCTAATGGAAAAAATTCGTTCATTCAGCGTTACTTCTGGAACCATTTGTTATAGATAGACTGGTAAGTCCCATCGCTTTTCACTTTTTCCAGCGCAGCGTTAAATTTCTGCTGCAGTTCGGTATTGCCCTGGCGCAGCGCAATGCCGAGACCGGTGCCGAAGTAGTCTTTATCGGTCACCTTGTCGCCCACCGCGGCCAGCTTCGGATTGCTCTTCAGCCATTCGGTCACCACGGCGGTATCGCCGAATACGGCATCAATACGGCCGTTCTGCAGGTCCAGCTTCGCATTCTGGTAGCTGTCGTAAGGAACGGTCGTGATTTCCGGGTGTTTGTCGGTGATGAATTTCTGGTGAGTGGTGCCGTTCTGCACGCCGACTTTCTTGCCTTTCAGGGCGTCAATGCTGGTGAATTTACCCTGCTGGCCGACGAACAGCGCGGAGTTTTCATAGTACGGGGTGGTGAACAGCACCTGTTTTTCACGCTCAGGAGTGATGTCCATCCCTGCCATGACCGCGTCGAAACGGCGGAACTTCAGGCTGGGGATCAGGCTGTCGAAAGCCTGGTTGGTAAAGGTGCAGGTGGCATCAATCTCTTTACACAGCGCGTTCGCCAGATCGACATCAAAGCCGACAATTTTGTTATTGGCGTCGATCGATTCAAACGGAGGGTAGGAGGCCTCGGTAGCGAAACGAATGGTCTGGGCTGCGGTAGCGGAGAGGCTCATGCCCGCAAGAAGAGCGGCAATCAGTACTTTTTTCATCGTCATTTCCCCGAAAACATCAATGTGAAAGATAGTTTTTAAACGCGTCGGTCTGCGGATGCGCGAAGCAGCCGGCATCACCTTGTTCAACGATATGGCCATTTTCCATATAGACCACGCGGCTGGCTGTTTTGCGCGCCACTTCCACTTCGTGGGTGACGATAACCTGCGTAATACCGGTTTCAGCCAGTTCGCGGATAATACTGACGATCTGGGCGGTGATTTCTGGATCGAGCGCCGCCGTGGGTTCATCGAACAGCAGAACCTGCGGTTCCATCATCAGGGCGCGGGCTATGGCGACGCGCTGCTGCTGGCCGCCGGAAAGATGCAGCGGGTAGCGATCGCTATAGGGTTTCAGGCGCAGACGTTCGAGCAGCTTTTCAGCGCGGGCGAGAGCCTGATCTTTGCTCAAACCGAGCACGCGGCAGGGAGCTTCAATCAGATTTTGCTGCACGGTCAGATGCGGCCACAGATTGTACTGTTGGAACACCATACCCACGTTCTGGCGCAGCTCGCGAATGGCTTTGTCAGAAGGCGCTTTGGTAAAGTCGAAATGATTTCCGGCGATATGCAGCGTACCGGAACGCGGCATCTCCAGCAGATTAAGGACGCGCAGCAGCGAGCTTTTACCGGCACCGCTTGGGCCGAGCAGCACCAGCGTTTCCCCCTGCGGGCAATCCAGCGTGATGTCGAACAGCGCCTGGTGTGCGCCGTAGAAGCAATTAATGCCGTTTAATTTTATGCTCATCTGGGCAGTCTGATACATATAGCAATTGAGGCCGCAAATAGTACCTTTGGCAGAATAGTTATGCAATATTTATGCGTTAAAAGTTAAATGTAAACCATGTTTACATTTAAAGTTAGCACAAAATATGGCTTCGTGAAGGTGGGATAAGTCAATGTCGGCATTACCAGCGGAGATGCCGACATTTTACCGGGGTTATTTCATTCGGCCCGAGCGGCCCAACGCCTGGATTAGCGTTTTTCCAGACTCTGACGCAGGGTGCCCGCCGGCGCATGGGCGTTGTTGCCGAGGTAGCGCACGTCATCCACGGCCCAGCACTGGCCTTCCTGAATCATCAGCACTTCGTCTTTCCAGCTTTGGGTGCCCTGTTTCAGCTCCACGCGCAGGGGAATATTGCGCGCGTCGCGATTAGGGATGGTGGAGGCGCTGGCGACATCGGCGCTGTCGGCTGGCGTTGTGCTACTGGAGAAAAGATTTGACTGCAGCAGGGCGTTGTTAGACGGGTCCTGACGCGCGTCGTTCAGCAGTTTTGCCAGACCGTCGCTCAGGTATGGGCGCAGCGCGGTTAAATCGCTGTTGCGGTGCTGTACCTGATAGTCATAAAACTTCTGCGCTACGTCATCCGGGCCGCCTTCGATGCAGGGGCCGCTGCGGGTGCCGTTATCTTTGTACGCAGGCGTGACGGTAGTACAGGCGCTGAGCGCCAGCGCGCAGGGGAGGACTAATGCAAGAACTTTGTAGCGCATGATGATTTCCTTATGAGCTCACTACGTTAGAATATCTTTTCAAGCATAGTGTATCAGATAGGGATTGTGCTTGACCCTTAGAGCTAACGCATTGAACGCTAAAGAAGGAGTTTCATCATGCAATTTTCCACCACTCCGACCCTCGAAGGTCAGCCCATCATTGAATACTGCGGCGTCGTCACGGGGGAGGCGATTCTGGGCGCCAACGTATTCCGCGATTTTTTCGCCAGCATCCGCGATATCGTCGGCGGTCGTTCCGGCGCCTATGAAAAGGAGCTGCGTAAGGCCCGTGAAATTGCGTTTGAAGAGCTGAGCGAGCAGGCGAAGGCGCTGGGCGCCAATGCGGTGGTCTGGATTGATATTGACTACGAAACCGTCGGTAAAGATAGCAGCATGCTGATGGTCAGCGTTAGCGGCACCGCGGTGAAGACCCGCCGATGAGAACTTGCCGGGCAGGCGTACTGCTGGCGCTGCTGCTGGCGGGCTGCGCCAGCGAAAAAGGTATTATCGATCGCGATGGCTATCAGCTGGATACGCGCCATCCGGCGCAGGCGGCATATCCGCGCATCAAAGTGCTGGTGATTCACTACACCGCCGACGATTTCGACGTTTCGCTGGCGACGCTGACGGATAATCAGGTGAGCTCTCACTACCTGATCCCGGAGAAACCGCCGCTGCACGGAGGTAAACCGCGGATCTGGCAGCTGGTGCCGGAAGAGGAACTGGCCTGGCATGCGGGCGTCAGCTTCTGGCGCGGCAGCACGCGCATTAACGACACTTCGATTGGCATCGAGCTGGAGAACCGCGGCTGGCAAAAAACGGCGGGGGTGAAAAGCTTTACGCCGTTTAATCCGGCGCAGATTGACGCCCTGATCCCGCTGGCGAAAGATATTATCGCCCGCTACCACATCGCGCCGCAGAACGTGGTCGCCCATGCGGATATCGCGCCGCAGCGCAAAGACGATCCGGGGCCGCTGTTCCCGTGGCGCAGGCTGGCCGAGCAGGGGATTGGCGCATGGCCTGATGCCCGGCGCGTGGCATTTTATCTGCAGGGCCGTCCGTCATACGAGCCGGTAGACGCCGCAGCGCTGCTGGACGTCCTGGCGCGCTACGGCTATCAGGTGACGCCGGAAATGACGCCAGCGCAGCAGAAGCGGGTCATTATGGCTTTCCAGATGCACTTCCGTCCCGCGCGCTGGGACGGGGTTGCCGATGCGCAAACCCTGGCGATAGCCGAAGCGCTGCTGGAAAAGTACGGGCGCGGTTAATAGTGCAGCTTGCCGTGGTCCTTCAACCACGCGGCGGTGCGGAGAATCCCTTCATCCATCGTGATGACCGGCTGATAGCCTAGCTCCTGCTGGGCGCGGGAGATATCAAGAGTAAAATCAAAGTTCAGCTTAGAGACGCCGTAGTGGGTAAAGGCGGGCTCTTTCGCTGACTTATTGCCAAAGCGCTCCATGCTGCGGGCGATGATATCCAGCATGGGATAGGGAACCGAACGGATGCGGCACTTAATCCCCAGCTCGTCGATGAGCTTCTGCACAATGCTGTGCAGGGTTTGCGGTTCGCCGTTAGTAATGTTGTACGCGCGGGCCGAGGGCAGAAGGTCACTCTGCGGCTGGCTGGCGAGCCACATCGCGTGTACCGCGTTTTCATAGTAGGTCATATCCACCAGCGCGCTGCCGCCGCGCGGCAACAGGACGCTGCCGTAGTGCTGCATCATCTGCGCCAGGCGCGGGATAAACACTTTATCATGCGGGCCAAACAGGCTTTGCGGACGCAGGATTGTAAAACGGGTATTTGGGTTGGCCTGCGCCAGCAGATTGATCACATCTTCGCTTGCCGCCTTGCTGCGGGCGAATTCGTTGGCGAAACGCTGCGGGCGGAAATCCTCCGCAACATCGCGATGATGGTGATAATCAAAATAGAGCGACGGCGAAGAGATATGCACGAAGTTGCGCACGCCCCAGGCAACCGCCCACTCGCCGAGACGCCGGGTCGCGCGCACGTTAGCTAAATCGAAGGCCTGCTGGGTGCCCCACGGCGAGGTAAAGCTGGAACAGTGCCACAGGGTATCGATACCGGCGAGCATCACTTTGGCCTGCGAAGAGACCAGCTCGGTTAAGTCCGCAGGGACGAACTCTGCGCCCATTTTGCTCAGAAGCTTGCCCATCGCTTCGTTGCGCCCGGTCGCTCTGACGCTAATGCCCCTGTTACGCAGATATTCCACCGCGTTGCGGCCCAATCCGCTGGTCGCACCGGTAACCAGTACCTTCATATCGATCCACTGTTTAACAAAAGAATTTCGTGCGCATTTTTCCGTGATTCTGACTACGATGCAATGAGAATCATGAAAGAATTCTGCACCTATACTCTATTTGATGGTGATTTGCTCCGCCAGGTGGGCGATGCGTCGCGCCATACCGCGAAAAATAAACAGATGCGCCGGGATCATCAGCAGCCAGTAGAAAAGCCCCGGCATACCGTGCGGGTGCCACCAGGCGCGCACGTCCAGTTCGCGATGATCGCCTTTATCGCGCAGGGTAAAGCTCAGGCGGCCAAGGCCGGGCGCTTTCATGCCGAATAACAGCGTCAGCTGCTTTTCCGGCTCGACGATAATCACTTTCCAGCTGTCCACCGCGTCGCCGGTTTGCAGATACGCCTTTTCCGGACGACCTTTTGCCAGCCGATGGCCGACCAGCAGGTCCATCGCCCCGCGCGTTTTCCACAGAGCGTTGCCGAAGAAATAGCCCTCTTTACCGCCAATTTGGTTGACCACCTGCCATAGCGCGGCAAGGCTTGCGGAAGTGTTAACGGTACAGCCTGCCTGTTTCGGGTAGTAGCCGTACTCTGGCCGCCAGCGGGCGAAGGCCTGCGCATCGTAGCCCCAGTCGCTGGAGTTCACCAGCTGCTCCTCTTCTTTAAGCGTAAGCCGCACCGCTTCATCAAACGCGATAAGCGGTTGAGGAATTAAGGCCCGCAGGGCCCGATCGTCGGCAATCAGATCGTGCTTTAGCCCCTGGATCAGCGCTTTGGCCGTGGTTGGCGGCACTGAGGTAATGACGTTGAGAAACCACACCGAAATCCAGCGGGTCGGGAAAGGGATGGGGATCAGCGGGCGGCGTTTGCCGCTGACCGCCATAAAGCGGATGAACTGCTGCTGATAGCTCAAAATTTCCGGTCCGGCGGCTTCAAACACCCGATGCTCGCGGGCCGGATGGTTTAGCAGCTGCAGCAGATAGTAGAGTAAATTTTCCAGCGCAATCGGCGTGGTGCGCGAGCGCACCCAGCGCGGCGGCGTCAGCACCGGCAGGTTGTAGACCATATCGCGCATCACTTCGAAGGCGGCGGAACCGGCGCCGACGATAATGCCGGCGCGAACTTCCGCTACCGGAACGCCTGATTCGCGCAGCAGATCGCCGGTGATCTGGCGGGCGCGCAGATGATCGGATTGCTCCTGCTTCTCCACCTGTAAGGAACCGAGAAAGATGACTTCGTTCACCGGCGACTTGCGCAGCGCGTCGCGAACGTTGAGGGCGACCCGCCGTTCGTGGCGGATAAAGTCCCCGCCTTCGCCCATCCCGTGCACCAGATAGTAAACGGTATCAGCCTGCGCCAGCAGGGCGGGTAGCGCGTCCGGCTGGTTTAAATCGAGCGAATAGCACTCGACGCCGGGGAGCTGCTGTTTTTTAAGCCTGTCGATGTGGCGTGCCGCCGCCAGCACGGTGAAGCCCTGCTCGCTGAGCCTTTTCACCAGATGCTGGCCGATATAACCGCTGGCGCCAAGCACCAGAATTCGCTGTGACACGCCGGACTCCTTAACGGTTTAAAAATGCCTGCCAGTGGCTAACCACCTCGGTGAGCTGCTGGCGGTTAACGTCAATATGCGTCACCAGGCGCACGATGGGCGAGGCGTTGATCAGCACCCCGCGTTCGCGCAGATACTCGCCCAGCGCGGCGGCGCGCGCTTCACCGACGCGAACAAACAGCATATTGGTATCATGACGCGTCACCTCGGCGCCGGCGGCGCGCAGCTGCTCCGCCATCCACGCGGCGTTGTCGTGATCCTCTTTTAAGCGCGCGACGTTGTTCTGCAAGGCATACAGGCCCGCGGCCGCCAGAATCCCGGCCTGACGCATCCCGCCGCCGACCATTTTCCGCCAGCGGATAGCGCGGTGAATGTACTCTTCGCTCCCCACCAGCAGTGAGCCTACCGGCGCGCCGAGTCCTTTAGACAGGCAGATGGTGAAGGAGTCGCAGTAGCGGGCGATCTCGCGCAGCGCGCAGCCGTATTCCACGACGGCGTTAAAAATACGCGCCCCGTCAACGTGCAGCCCCAGGCCGCGCTGGCGCGTAAACTCCCAGGCATCTTTGAGATATTCACGCGGCAGCACTTTGCCGTTATGGGTGTTTTCCAGCGACAGCAGCCGGGTAGGGGCGAAATGGATATCGTCCGGTTTGATTTTGGCCGCGACTTTATCCAGCGGCAGGGAACCGTCCGCTGCGGCATCGATTGGCTGCGGCTGGATGCTGCCAAGCACCGCCGCGCCGCCGGCTTCGTAGAGATAGTTATGCGCGCCCTGGCCGACGATATACTCTTCGCCGCGCTGGCAGTGGCTGAGCAGGGCGACCAGGTTGGCCTGGGTGCCGCTAGGCAGGAAGATAGCGGCCTCTTTGCCCGCCAGGTCGGCGGCAAAGCGCTGGAGTTCGTTAACGGTCGGGTCATCGCCATATACGTCATCCCCGACCGGGGCGGCCATCATGGCTTCCAGCATGGCGCGGCCCGGACGGGTAACGGTATCGCTGCGTAAATCTATCATGTCATATCCTTATACACTTCATCCTTCGCGCTGCCCCGGCGTTGGCTGCTCCCTCAAACCCCGGTCACAGAGTTATCTCTGCGCCCGGGGGTTTTCGGCCTTGCCGCCTTGAGGCAACACGAATAATTTTGCGTATGAATTGAAAAGGATATTTTTACCTTAGCCAGTTAGTTTTCGCCAGTTCGATAACTTCGTCGCCGCGGCCGCTGATAATCGCGCGCAGCATATAAAGGCTGAAACCTTTGGCCTGCTCCAGTTTAATTTGCGGCGGCATCGCCAGCTCTTCACTGGCGACGACCACATCTACCAGGACCGGGCCATCGGTAGCGAAAGCGGTTTGCAGCGCTTCATCAACCTCTGACGCGCTTTCAACACGTATGCCCTTGATGCCGCACGCTTCGGCGATGCGGGCAAAGTTGGTGGCGTGAAGTTCAGTGCCGTCTGTCAGATAGCCCCCGGCCTTCATCTCCATCGCCACGAAGCCCAGGACGCTGTTATTGAAGATAATGATCTTCACCGGCAGCTTCATCTGCGCCAGCGAGAGAAAATCCCCCATCAGCATGCTGAAGCCGCCGTCGCCGCACATTGCCACAACCTGACGGTCAGGGGCGGTGGCCTTCGCACCGATGGCCTGCGGCATGGCGTTAGCCATTGACCCATGGTTGAACGATCCGAGCAGGCGGCGCTTACCGTTCATCTGCAAATAGCGCGCGGCCCAGACGGTCGGCGTACCCACGTCACAGGTAAAGATGGCATCGTCGTCGGCATAGTGGCTGATGCGCTGCGCCAGATACTGCGGATGAATTGTTTTTTCGCTGGGCTTCGCCAGGTCATCAAGCCCCTTGCGCGCGTCGCGATAGTGTTCCAGCGCTTTATCGAGGAACTTACGGTCGGTTTTCTCCTCAAGATGCGGCATCAGCGCGCTGAGGGTCGATTTAATATCGCCGACCAGCGCCATATCCACTTTACTGTGGGCGCCAATACTGCCGGGATTGATATCAATCTGAATGATTTTCGCGTCCGTCGGGTAGAAAGCGCGATAGGGGAACTGGGTGCCGAGCAGCACCAGGGTGTCGGCGTTCATCATGGTGTGGAAGCCGGAGGAGAAGCCAATCAGTCCGGTCATCCCCACATCATAAGGGTTGTCGTATTCTACGTGCTCTTTGCCGCGCAGCGCGTGAACGATAGGCGCTTTGAGCTTCGCGGCGAAGTCTACCAGCTCTTTATGCGCCCCGGCGCAGCCGCTGCCGCACATCAGGGCGATGTTGCTTGAATAGCGCAGCAGCTGGGCCAGCTTTTTCAGCTCTTCTTCCGCCGGCGTCACCTGCGGCAGCGGCGCGTGGTACCAGTGGCTGCTGGCGCTTTCCGGCGCGGCTTTCAGCGCAACGTCGCCGGGAAGCACCACTACCGAGACGCCGCGGTTAATCACCGCTTTGCGCATGGCGATGGCCAGCACCTGCGGGATCTGTTCCGGGGTGGAGACCAGTTCACAGTAGTGACTGCATTCCCGGAACAGCTCCTGTGGATGCGTTTCCTGAAAATAGCCGCTGCCGATTTCGCTGGAAGGAATATGGGCGGCGATGGCCAGAACCGGAACGTGATTGCGGTGGCAGTCGAAAAGGCCGTTAATCAGATGCAGGTTGCCCGGCCCGCAGGAGCCTGCGCAGACCGCCAGTTCGCCGGTAAGCTGCGCTTCCGCCCCGGCGGCGAAGGCGGCCACTTCTTCATGGCGCGTGGGCATCCAGTCGATGGTCCCCATACGGTTCAGGCTGTCGCTTAAGCCGTTGAGCGAATCCCCGGTTACGCCCCAAATACGTTTAACGCCAGCCTGTTCAAGAGTTTTGGCAATGTATGCCGCCACGGTCTGTTTCATGGTTCTCCATCTCCTTTTTGTGATAACGCTTACAAGCTTAGATGAAACTGCCAGTTACGCTCGCTTTCACCTCTCATTTTCCGCTGGTTTTTTTCAGCGAAAACTTCGCATAATCTGAGCTCACATAAAGTGGTAAACAGGAATCATTTCAAATGGTTAAATCGCTGTTAAATGCTGTTAATAAACTGCTATCCCATGACGATTTCGGCAAACTCTTGTTACGACTTGCCGTTGGCGGGCTGATGCTGTTTCACGGGTTGCATAAGCTATTTGATGGCGTAGGGGGAATCAGCAATATGCTGGTAGCAAAAGGATTGCCGGGGTTTATCGCTTATGGGGTTTTAGTGGGCGAGGTGGTAGCGCCTTGCCTGCTGATTCTGGGAGTGCTTACGCGTCCGGCGGCGCTGGTGCTGGCGTTTACGATGGTCGTGGCCTGGCTGATGGTGGGGACGGGCAAAACCTTTGCGCTGGATGCGGTAGGCGCGTGGGCGATTGAGAGCCTGGTCTATTTCTTTGTTGGCGCGCTGGCGATTGCCTTCCTCGGGGCAGGGCGCTATGCCATCGGCGGCAATTCGGCCTGGCGGTAAACATTGCCGGACGGCGTTGCGCCATCCGGCAGCTGAGGGTTAAGCCAGTACCAAATCACCCTGCGGGTGGCAGGAGCAGGCCAGCACGTAGCCTTCAGCGATTTCCGCATCGGTTAACGTCATGGTACTGCTGACGGTATATTCTCCGGAAACCACTTTGGTTTTGCAGCAGCCGCAGACGCCTGCGCGACAGGCGACGGTAACCGGCACCTTATTGCTTTCCAGCGCTTCGAGCAGCGTGGTGCCGACCGGCGCGTAGAACGCTTTCGCCGGCTGCAGTTTGGTGAACTTCAGGCCGCTGGTAGCGGCTTCGGCTACCGGAGTAAAGAACTGCTCTTTAAAGAAACGCGTCGCGCCCAGCGCTTTCACCTCCTGCTCAACCCAATCCATATACGGCGCCGGGCCGCAGGTCATCACGGTACGAGAGGTCAGATCCGGTACGCTTTTCAGCAGATCGGTCGTCAGTCGGCCAGAAACAAAACCGTGGGTGGCATTGTTTTCAGCGACTAAGGTCACCGGATATTCGCGCCATTCGTCGGCAAAAATAACATCTTGCGGTGAACGAACGTTAAAGATCACCTGCACATCGGCCTGCGGGCGGTACTTTGCCAACCAGCGACGCATTGACATGATTGGCGTAACGCCGCAGCCAGCAGCCAGCATCAGGAACTTATCTTCAGCCTTATCTTCACAGGTAAATTCACCCATGGCATCGGACAGCCAGATATAGTCGCCGCGCTTCACGTCGCGGGTCAGCCACTGTGAGCCTGCGCCATCGTCAATCCGACGGATGGTCAGCGTGATGTACTCGCTTACTCCCGGCGTCGATGAAATGGTGTAAGCACGCAGCGTCTCCGCTGAATTACGTACGCTGACCAGTGCATACTGCCCGGCACGGTACGGATAATAGTCGTGGCACAGCAACGAAATTGTCCATACATCCGGCGTTTCCTGATGGATGTGATGAACCTGCATCCGCCATGGGCACTGATGAGTTGGCATTGTCATTCTTTACTCCTTACGCGCTCAGCAGCTGCTTCATGTCTTCTTCAACGGTGGTCACGGAACGCAGACCGAATTTCTCGTTGAGAACGGCCAGCAGGTCCGGCGTGAAGAAGCCCGGCGCCGTCGGGCCGGTGACGATATTTTTCACGCCCAGCGACAGCAGGGTCAGCAGAATAACAATCGCTTTCTGTTCAAACCAGGAGAGCACCAGAGACAGCGGCAGGTCGTTCACGCCGCAACCCAGTTTCTCAGCCAGGGTGACCGCCAGGATGATGGCAGAGTAAGCGTCGTTACACTGACCGGCATCGACCAGACGCGGTAGACCTTCGATATCGCCGAATTCGAGTTTGTTGAAACGGTATTTACCGCAGGCCAGGGTCAGGATCAGGCAGTCGTCCGGTACGCTGGTGGCGAAATCGGTGAAGTAGTTACGTTCGCCGCGCGCCCCGTCGCAGCCGCCCACCAGGAAGATATGGCGCAGTTTTTCACGGCTCACCAGGTCGATCAGCGTATCAGCCGCGCCCAGCAGGGTCTGACGACCGAAGCCAACGGTGATCAGGTGCGGGATCTCGCTGTACGGGAAGCCCGCCATCTGCTGCGCCTGGGCGATAACCGGGGCGAAATCTTCGCCTTCCAGATGATTGACGCCTGGCCAGCCGACGATGCTGCGGGTCCAGATACGGTCGTCATAGGCGCCGACGGTTGGGTCGATGATGCAGTTAGAGGTCATCACAATCGGGCCAGGGAAGCGGGCAAACTCAACCTGCTGGTTTTGCCAGCCGCTGCCGTAGTTACCAATCAGATGCTTGAATTTACGCAGTTCCGGGTAACCGTGCGCTGGCAGCATTTCACCGTGGGTGTAGACGTTAACCCCGGTACCTTCGGTTTGCTCCAGCAGGTTGTACAGATCTTTCAGGTCATGGCCGGAAATCAGAATGCATTTGCCTTCGGTCGCTTTGACGTTGACCTGAGTCGGGGTGGGGTGACCATATTTAGTGGTCTCACCAGCGTCCAGAATGCTCATCACTTTGAAGTTCATCTGGCCGATTTCCATCGAGCACTCCAGCAGCGCGTTCATATCGGCAGGCCAGGTACCGAGCCACGCCATGATTTTATGGTACTGGGCGTAGATGTCGTTGTCGTACTGACCCAGAACGTGCGCGTGCTCCATATAAGCCGCAGCGCCTTTCAGGCCGTACAGGCACAGCAGGCGCAGGCCGAGAATGTTCTCGCCGATGGCCGCTTTGTCTTTGTTCGGGGTGAATTCCGCCGCCTGGCGCTGCAGGTCGCCAAGATCGTCGCTCGCCAGCTGCAGATCGGCCATCGGGTTGTTAACCGTCGCGTGGGCATCAATGTTCAGGCACTGGGCTTTCAGCGCTTCACGCAGGGTGATGGCCTCGCGCGCATAGCCAACGATACGCGGGGAATCGAAGTTAACGTTGGTCAGCGTGGAGAAAAAAGCGCGCGGCGCAAAGCTGTCGATGTCGTGGTCGATGATGCCGTATTCACGGGCTTTAAGCGCCCAGGCGGAGAGCCCCTGCAGAGAGGCAATCAGCAGATCCTGCAGATCGGACGTTTCGGCCGTTTTCCCGCACATACCCTGCGCGTAAGAGCAGCCGTTCCCTGCCGGGGTACGGATGGTTTGTTCACATTGCACACAAAACATGGTCACACCTTTTTTAAAGTTATATTTAATATACATGTTTAAGGTTATGCCCGAGCGCGAGAAGAGAAAAGGTATTTCTGATACAACTTACGGGGAGATTGATTTAGCGCAAAATTGGCGGCAGGAGACTACCGCCAGAGAGGTATTAAGCGGAGAAGAAAGCCATCAATATGGGCACCAGCAGACTGAGAATGAAGCCATGAACGATGGCCGCCGGCACAATCTCCACCCCGCCAGAGCGTTGCAGTACCGGCAGCGTAAAGTCCATTGATGTCGCGCCGCAAAGGCCCAGCGCGGTGGAACGGCTGCGGCGCACCAGTCCGGGGATAAGCATTATCGCCAGCAGCTCGCGGGCAAGATCGTTAAAGAAGGCCGCGCTGCCAATTACCGGGCCATAGGATTCGGTCAGCAGGATCCCGGAGAGCGAATACCAGCCAAACCCGGAAGCCATGGCCAGCCCGGTTTTTAGCGGCAGGTCGAGAATAAAGGCGTTGATGATACCGCCCAGCAGTGAACTGACCATGACCACTACCGCGACAATCATTCCGCGGCGATTCAGTACGATCTGCCGCAGCGTCATGCCATTATTGCGCAGTTGAATACCGATGAGGAACAAAAGGAAGATCAGGGTATATTCGCTGGCCTCGGTGGCGTGTTGTAAAAAGGATATACCGCTCAGACCAATCATAAAACCAATAAATACCACGCCGCATAGCTGAAGGGATTCCAGAGCCATTGCCAGACGGGAGGGTAATTTTTCCTGACGATGATGATTTTGCCAGGGCATTTTTTGCTCGAGCCACATCAGGGCGGCAATATTGCACAGCAGAATAATAACGACGCTGACCGCCGCATAATGAAGGATCGCCAGGAGGTTGCTGGCCAGATTATCCAGGAAGGCCAGGCTAATACCCATAAAAAAGAGAATAACGTAGACAATCCAGCTCAGAAGTCGCGCGATGAGTTTAAGGGCTGATGGCCGATGAAGAGGAATAAGATAGCCTATAACCAACGGCAGCAGAATGATTAAAAGTCCCGAAAACATGAACGACCTGGTCCTTGCAGAATGAAAATAGCGCCCCTGACACTACCCAAATCGCCGGACTGAGTAAAGTGGTGGAAAAAAAGAAAGGCCCGGCAGCACCGGGCCTCAAGAAAAGTGGGGGAAGTTTAGCTGCGTTTTTCCAGCAGGGTGCGGTAGAGCACGCCGCCGAGAATGCCGCCGATAATCGGCATCACCCAGAATAGCCACAGCTGCTGCAGCGCCCAGCCGCCCTGAAATATCGCTACCGCGGTACTGCGCGCCGGGTTTACCGACGTGTTGGTGACCGGAATGCTGATCAGGTGGATAAGCGTTAGCGCCAGGCCAATAGCGACAGGAGCGAAGCCGGCAGGTGCGTTTTTATCCGTGGCGCCGTGAATGACCAGCAGGAAGCCGCAGGTCAGGACGATCTCAATCACAATAGCGGAGAGCATGGAGAAACCGCCGGGAGAATGTTCGCCATAGCCGTTCGATGCGAATCCGCTAGCGGCGGCGTCAAAGCCCGCTTTACCGCTGGCGACAACGTACAGAATAGCGGCGGCGATAATACCGCCGACAACCTGGGCGATAATATAACCAATCACGTCCCTGGCCGGGAAACGACCGCCGGCCCATAAACCTAAAGTTACCGCCGGGTTAAAGTGTCCGCCGGAAATATGACCGACGGCATACGCCATGGTTAATACGGTTAAACCGAAAGCCAGCGCGACGCCGGCAAAACCAATTCCCAGCTCAGGGAATGCCGCAGCCAGAACGGCGCTGCCGCAACCACCAAATACCAGCCAGAATGTACCAAAGCATTCTGCTGCTAATTTTCTAAACATAACCACCTCAATAAAAACGTAAACGCGCACGAGTTTTCGTGCCGGCCTTTATTTTCGCCACAAAGAATGACGACCAGAATAAAGCGACGCTATTCTAGGGACGATCGCCACCTTGGGACCAGTTAAATAAATTGATGTAATTTGATTTAGAACAATGCGCTGGGATTCCTTTTCATGTCGGATTTTTTAAAAGTGTAGAACAAAAACGGTTAAAAAAACGACTTTCAATGATGAATGCGTTTCTCAATTAAGTGAAGTACGGCGCATCACATTCCCCCCTGCAGCCATGAGCGATTCGCAGACGCCCGGAGTGTCATGTTGATGCTCACCTCGCTATACTGCTGATAACTGAAGGAGATAGTCGCCACTGAGCGGAGGGCATATGCATCTTGAGCGCGTAGAAATAGTCGGTTTTCGCGGCATTAACCGATTATCGTTGATGCTGGAACAAAATAACGTGCTGATTGGCGAAAATGCCTGGGGTAAATCCAGCCTGCTGGATGCCCTGACGCTGCTCCTGTCGCCGGAGTTCGACCTCTATCATTTTGTTCGGGAAGATTTTTGGTTTCCGCCCGGCGATATTCAGGGGCGCGAGCATCATCTGCATATCATCCTGACCTTCCGTGAAAATGAACCCGGTCGCCATCGGGTTCGACGCTATCGTCCTCTCAGCAGCTGCTGGGTTCCCTGCGACGATGGCTATCAGCGCGTTTTCTATCGCCTGGAGGGGGAGCTTGCCGATGACGACAGCGTGATGACTCTGCGCAGCTTTATTGATGGTGAAGGGAAAGCGCTGGAGCTTGACGATATTGATGAACTCGCCCGTCACCTGGTACGGCTGATGCCGGTTCTGCGGCTACGCGACGCCCGCTTTATGCGACGGATCCACAACGGCACCGTTCCGCACTCGCCGCAGATCGAAATTACCGCTCGCCAGCTTGATTTCCTCTCTCGCGAACTGGTACATCATCCGCAAAATTTAACCGATGGGCAGATCCGCCAGGGGCTGTCGGCTATGGTGCAGTTGTTGGAGCACTATTTTGCCGAGCAGAGCAGCGCGCAGTCGCGCCATCGTCTGATGCGCCGTCATTCACATGATGAACAGCGCAGCTGGCGCTACCTGGATATTATCAACAGGATGATCGACAAGCCCGGCGGGCGCAGCCATCGGGTGATTTTATTGGGGCTGTTTTCGACTCTGCTGCAGGCGAAAGGCACGGTAAGACTCGATCGCGATGCGCGGCCGCTCTTGTTGATTGAGGACCCGGAAACCCGGCTGCATCCTATTATGCTGTCGGTGGCCTGGCATTTGCTCAATTTACTGCCGCTGCAGCGGGTGACGACAACGAACTCCGGCGAGCTGCTGTCATTAACGCCCGTCGAGCACGTCTGTCGGCTGGTGCGTGAATCTTCACGAGTGTCGGCCTGGCGGCTGGGGCCCGGCGGGATGAATGCGGAAGACAGCCGGCGCATCGCGTTTCATATTCGCTTTAACCGCGCTTCATCGCTGTTTGCCCGCTGCTGGCTGCTGGTGGAGGGGGAGACGGAAACCTGGGTTATCAACGAGCTGGCCCGCCAGTGCGGCCATCACTTTGATGCGGAAGGGGTGAAGGTCATTGAGTTTGCCCAGTCGGGTTTGAAACCGCTGATTAAATTCGCCCGGCGAATGGGTATTGAGTGGCATGTGCTGGTGGATGGCGATGAAGCCGGGAAGAAATACGCCGCCACCGTTCGCAGTTTGTTGAATGACGATAAAATGCTGGAGCGAGACCATCTCACCGCGCTACCGGCGATGGATATGGAGCATTTTATGTACCGTCAGGGCTTCGACGATGTTTATCACCGGGTCGCGCAGCTGCCGATGAATATACCCATGAATATGCGGCGGGTGATCACCAAAGCGATTCATCGCTCGTCTAAGCCCGACCTGGCGATTGAAGTGGCGATGGAGGCCGGACGGCGCGGGGTTGACGCCATTCCGACGCTGTTGAAAAAAATGTTCTCTCGCGTGCTATGGCTGGCGCGCGGACGCGCGGATTAGCGCTGGCCGCTGTTTCTCTCTTTCTGCCGGGCTATCCATCCCGGCAGGTCTTCATCTGCATACCCTCAACTTCAGTTAAACAAAAATGAAGCGCATCTAAAAATGCGCGTTATTCTATTGCCGCATTTAGATAGAATTGTCGCGGGTTCTGCGGGTTAAAACATCAGGAATTGTTATGAAATTAAATGGAAAGCGCAGGAAAGTTTGGTGGCTGCTGGCGATTGTCGTGCTGGCCCTCGCCGTCTGGGGATGGCGAATTCTGAATGCGCCGCTGCCGCAGTATCAGACGCTGGTGGTGCGTAAAGGCGACCTTCAGCAGAGCGTGCTGGCGACCGGTAAGCTCGATGCGTTGAAAAAAGTGGACGTCGGGGCGCAGGTGAGCGGGCAGCTAAAAACGCTGCGCGTCGAGATTGGCGACAAAGTGAAAAAAGACCAGCTGCTGGGGGTTATCGACCCGGAGCAGGCGGAAAACCAGATAAAGGAAGTCGAAGCGACGTTGATGGAGCTACGGGCGCAGCTGAACCAGGCGCGCGCGGAACGTAAACTGTCTGCGGCGACGCTGGCTCGTCAGCAGCAGCTGGCGCAGCGGCAGCTGGTCTCTCGCCAGGACCTCGATACCGCCGCGACCGACTTAGCGGTCAAAGAGGCGCAAATCGGCACGATTGAAGCCCAGGTCAAACGCAATCAGGCGACCCTGGATACGGCCAAAACCAACCTCGACTACACCAAAATTCTGGCGCCGATGTCCGGAGAAGTGACGCAAATCACCACCCTGCAGGGGCAGACGGTGATTGCCGCCCAGCAGGCGCCGAATATTTTGACCCTGGCCGATCTCAGCACCATGCTGGTGAAGGCGCAGGTCTCGGAAGCGGACGTCATTCATCTTAAGCCGGGGCAAAAGGCCTGGTTTACCGTACTGGGCGATCCGCTGACGCGCTATGAAGGAACGCTGAAGGATATTCTCCCGACGCCCGAAAAGGTCAACGACGCTATTTTCTACTACGCCCGTTTTGAAGTGCCGAACCCGCAGGGCATCTTGCGTCTGGAGATGACCGCCCAGGTGCATATTCAGCTCTCAGAAGTGAAAAATGTTATTACCATCCCGCTGAGCGCGCTGGGTGAGGCCATCGGCGATAACCGCTATCACGTGCGTCTGCTGCGTACCGGTGAAGTTAAAGAGCGTGAAATCGTTATCGGCGCGCGTAACGACACCGATGTGGCGGTGGTGAAAGGGCTGGACGAGGGGGATGAAGTCATTATCGGCGAAGGTGCGGCCGGAGCGGCGAAATGACGGCGTTACTGGAACTGCGTGATATTCGCCGCAGCTACCCCTCCGGCGATGGCAACGTTGAGGTGCTGAAAGGCATTACGTTGAACATTGCCGCCGGTGAGATGGTGGCAATCGTCGGCGCGTCCGGCTCCGGGAAATCCACGCTGATGAATATTCTCGGCTGTCTGGACAAACCGACCGGCGGTACCTACCGGGTCGCGGGAACGGACGTGGCTCGCCTCAACGGCGACGAGCTGGCGCGCCTGCGGCGGGAACATTTCGGTTTTATTTTCCAGCGCTATCACCTGTTATCGCATCTCACCGCGGCGCAGAACGTGGAAGTTCCTGCGGTTTATGCTGGCGCCGAGCGCAAAGCGCGCCTGGCCCGGGCCCATGAGCTGCTGGTTCGGCTGGGGCTGGGCGACAGAGCTGAATATCAGCCTTCGCAGCTCTCCGGCGGCCAGCAGCAGCGGGTGAGTATCGCCCGCGCCCTGATGAACGGCGGGGAAGTGATTCTGGCGGATGAGCCAACCGGTGCGCTGGACAGCCGCTCCGGCGAAGAGGTCATGGGGATACTTCACCAGCTAAAAGCGCAGGGGCATACGGTGATTATCGTCACCCATGATCCGCAGGTGGCGGCCCAGGCGGAGCGGGTGATTGAGATACACGACGGTGAAATCGTGCGTAATCCGCCCGCGCTGAGTCCGGCGCAAGGCGGCGTACTGCGCCAGCGCACGGCGGCCGAACCGTCGGCGTGGCGTCAGTTCAGCAGCGGCTTTCGCGAAGCGCTGATCATGGCCTGGCGCGCGATGGCGGCGAATAAAATGCGTACGCTGCTGACGATGCTCGGGATTATTATCGGCATCGCATCTGTGGTGTCGATTGTGGTGGTGGGCGATGCCGCGAAGCAGATGGTGCTGGCCGATATCCGCGCCATCGGCACCAATACCATTGATGTATATCCCGGCAAGGATTTCGGCGATGACGATCCCCGCTATCAGCAATCGCTCAAGTACGACGATCTGCTTGCTATTCAGAAACAGCCGTGGGTGAGCTCGGCGACCCCGGCGGTATCAAAAAGCCTGCGCCTGCGGGCGGATAACATCGACGTTGCCGCCAGCGCCGAGGGCGTGGGGGCGCAGTACTTTAACGTCTACGGCATGACCTTTAGCGAAGGCAACACCTTTAACGAGCTTCAGCTAAATAGCCGCGCGCAGGTGGTGGTGCTCGACAGCAACGCGCGCCGACAGCTATTTCCGCACAAAGCGCGGGTCGTCGGCGAAGTGATTCTGGTCGGCAATATGCCCGCGACGGTGATCGGCGTGGCGGATGAAAAACAGTCAATGTTCGGCAGCAGCAAAATTCTGCGCGTCTGGTTGCCCTATACCACGATGGCTGGCCGGGTGATGGGGCAGTCGTGGCTGAATTCCATCACCGTGCGCGTCAATGAAGGCTACGACAGCGCGGTTGCCGAGCAGCAGCTGTTGCGTCTACTGGAACTGCGTCACGGTAAGAAAGATGTTTTCACCTGGAATATGGACAGCATCTTGAAAACGGCGGAACGGACCACACATACATTACAGCTGTTTCTTACGCTGGTGGCGGTGATTGCGCTGGTGGTCGGCGGGATTGGCGTGATGAATATTATGCTGGTCTCAGTCACCGAACGCACGCGGGAGATCGGTATCCGTATGGCGGTCGGGGCGCGGGCCAGCGATGTCTTACAGCAGTTTTTGATCGAGGCGGTGCTGGTTTGCCTGGTCGGCGGGGCGCTGGGCGTCACGCTTTCGCTGCTGATTGCCTTTGTATTACAGCTGTTTTTACCCGGCTGGGAGATCGGTTTTTCACCGTTGGCGCTATTGACCGCGTTTTTATGCTCCACGCTGACCGGGGTGCTGTTTGGCTGGCTACCGGCGCGCAATGCGGCTCGACTGGACCCCGTCGACGCCCTGGCGCGCGAGTAGCGATAAAAAAATGCCAGTCAGAAGGACTGGCATTTTGCTGGCGGGATGTACACAATGAAGCAAAAGAGTTATGCGGCTGTTTCTGTTTCTTCAGCTTCAACAGGGACAATCACGCTGGCGTGGTTACCTTTTGGCCCCTGGTGAACATCAAACCGAACCGCTTGTCCGGCTTTTAGCGTTCTGTAACCATCCATCTGGATGGTCGAGTAATGGGCGAAAATGTCTTCGCCGCCGCCCTCAGGGCAGATAAAACCGAACCCTTTGGCATTGTTGAACCACTTAACAGTACCCATTTCCATACTTCGACATCCTTCGTAAATCTTATAAGTAAGATGGAATGAACCGGTAGTGGAGTGACGAGTTGTTCATTTGCTCGCCAACTCTCGCCACTACAATTTAGAGAAATCAGGAAATGCGTCAAGCGATTGACGCCAGGGGACGGTGAAAAATGCGTCAAAATTTGAAGCAGTTAACGCTATTGCCGGGGAATGTGACAGACGTCGCGGATGGAAGTAATAGATGATAATTATCTATGATCTATTGTAGATTTGTGATGTGCATAGCCTCTGGTCATCGACAGGCCACCGCCTGTTGGCAACAGCAACCGATGATGAACACTGACGATGAGTAAGAGAGACTGGTTGGACTTCGATCAGCTAATTGAGGACGAAGTTAAAGATGCGCTTAAACCGCCATCTATGTATAAAGTGATATTAGTCAATGATGACTACACTCCAATGGAGTTTGTTATTGACGTGTTACAAAAATTCTTTTCTTATGATGTTGAACGTGCAACGCAACTGATGCTGACGGTTCACTATCAAGGTAAAGCGATTTGCGGGGTGTTTACCGCAGAAGTCGCAGAAACCAAAGTATCGATGGTGAACCAGTATGCGAGGGAGAACGAACATCCGTTGTTGTGTACGCTAGAAAAAGCCTGAATGCAGGCAATAAACTTGGGGGAGGTGCCTATGCTCAATCAAGAACTGGAACTCAGTTTAAACATGGCTTTCGCCAGAGCGCGCGAGCACCGTCATGAGTTCATGACCGTCGAGCACTTGTTGCTGGCGCTGCTTAGCAACCCTTCGGCCCGCGAAGCGCTTGAAGCGTGTTCAGTGGACCTGGTCGCGCTGCGTCAGGAGCTTGAAGCCTTCATCGAACAGACCACACCCGTACTGCCTGCAACGGAAGAAGAGCGCGACACTCAGCCGACGCTGAGCTTCCAGCGCGTGCTGCAACGTGCTGTTTTCCACGTCCAGTCTTCCGGCCGCAGCGAAGTCACCGGCGCCAACGTTCTGGTCGCGATTTTTAGCGAACAGGAATCTCAGGCGGCATACCTGCTGCGTAAACATGAAGTCAGCCGACTTGATGTGGTGAATTTCATCTCTCACGGTACGCGTAAAGACGAGCCGAGCCAGTCTTCCGATAACAGCGGAAGTCAGCCTGGCAGCAGCGAAGAGCAAGCAGGCGGGGAGGATCGTATGGAAAACTTCACCACCAACCTCAACCAGCTTGCCCGCGTAGGCGGTATCGATCCGCTGATCGGCCGCGAGAAAGAGCTGGAACGTGCTATTCAGGTTCTGTGCCGCCGCCGCAAGAACAACCCGCTGCTGGTGGGGGAATCCGGCGTTGGTAAAACCGCTATTGCTGAAGGTCTTGCCTGGCGTATCGTGCAGGGTGACGTGCCGGAAGTGATGGCCGATTGCACTATCTATTCACTGGATATTGGCTCGCTGCTGGCAGGTACCAAATACCGCGGCGACTTTGAAAAACGCTTTAAGGCGCTGCTTAAGCAGCTGGAGCAGGACACCAACAGTATTCTGTTCATCGATGAGATCCACACCATTATCGGTGCGGGGGCGGCTTCCGGCGGGCAGGTCGATGCCGCTAACCTGATTAAACCGCTGCTTTCCAGCGGTAAGATTCGGGTCATTGGCTCGACGACCTATCAGGAGTTCAGCAACATCTTTGAAAAAGATCGTGCCCTGGCGCGGCGTTTCCAGAAAATTGATATCACCGAACCTTCCGTGGAAGAGACGGTGCAGATTATTAACGGCCTGAAGCCGAAGTATGAAGCGCACCACGACGTTCGTTACACCGCGAAAGCGGTACGTGCGGCGGTAGAGCTGGCGGTGAAGTACATTAACGATCGTCATCTGCCGGATAAGGCGATTGACGTGATTGATGAAGCCGGAGCGCGTGCGCGCTTGATGCCGGTGAGCAAACGTAAGAAAACGGTTAACGTGGCGGATATTGAGTCCGTGGTGGCGCGGATTGCGCGTATACCTGAGAAGAGCGTTTCCCGCAGCGATCGCGATACGCTGAAAAACCTCGGCGATCGCCTGAAAATGCTGGTCTTCGGCCAGGATAAGGCGATTGAGGCCTTAACCGAAGCGATCAAGATGGCGCGCGCCGGGCTTGGCCATGAGCACAAACCCGTCGGCTCTTTCCTGTTCGCCGGGCCTACCGGGGTCGGTAAAACCGAGGTTACCGTACAGCTGGCGAAGTCGCTGGGCATTGAGCTGCTGCGTTTTGATATGTCCGAATATATGGAACGTCATACCGTCAGCCGCTTAATCGGTGCGCCTCCGGGCTACGTCGGTTTCGATCAGGGCGGGCTGCTGACCGATGCGGTTATTAAGCATCCGCACGCGGTGCTGCTGCTGGATGAAATTGAAAAAGCGCATCCGGACGTCTTTAACCTGCTGCTGCAGGTGATGGATAACGGGACGCTGACCGACAACAACGGCCGCAAAGCGGATTTCCGCAACGTGGTGCTGGTGATGACCACCAACGCCGGGGTGCGTGAAACCGAGCGTAAATCCATTGGCCTCATCCATCAGGACAACAGTCCGGATGCGATGGATGAGATCAAAAAGATCTTTACGCCGGAGTTCCGTAACCGTCTCGACAACATTATCTGGTTCGATCATCTGTCTACGACGGTTATCCATCAGGTGGTGGATAAATTTATCGTCGAGCTGCAGGTTCAGCTGGATCAGAAAGGCGTCTCTTTGGAAGTCAGCCAGGAAGCCCGCGATTGGCTGGCCGAGAAAGGCTACGACCGGGCCATGGGCGCGCGTCCGATGGCGCGGGTGATTCAGGACAACCTGAAAAAACCGCTGGCCAACGAGCTGCTGTTTGGCTCACTGGTTGACGGCGGACAGGTGACCGTTGAACTGGATAAAGAGAAAAATGCGCTGACCTACAACTTCCAGAGTGCGCAGAAGCACAAACCGGAAGCGGCGCATTAAGTTTCGGTACTCAGTGACAAAACCGGCCTCAGGGCCGGTTTTTTTATCTGCGCGCTTTAAGTTGTAAATGACGCAGAAATGAAAAGACCGGGAATTATCCCGGCCTTCAGCATCTGGCGCGCTAAGCGCGAAAACGATCAGCGACTACGGAAGACAATGCGGCCTTTGCTCAGGTCGTACGGGGTCAGCTCAACAGTCACTTTGTCGCCCGTCAGAATGCGGATGTAGTTTTTACGCATTTTACCGGAAATATGCGCAGTTACCACGTGACCGTTTTCCAGTTCTACGCGGAACATAGTGTTAGGCAGCGTATCAAGTACGGTGCCCTGCATTTCAATATTGTCTTCTTTGGCCATCTAGTCCTCTGGGGTATCACTACCGTAGTTTTGAACCGGCAAGATAATGCCGAAGTTCAGCAAGTATGTAAAGTTTTACGTCAAATCGCCGAAGTAGTTTTGGCGCATTACCCGTAATTCACGCGGATAAACCGGGTGACAGGCGCAAACGTAAAGGGGGAGTGACAGAACAATGGGTGTTATCTGACTCTTATTATTCCCAAACGGCGGCGGGGCAACGGGCAGAAGCTACTCTACCGCGCAATTATAACATCCCAACACAAAATGTGCTGAAAACATTTATGCTTCTCCTGCAAATAGCACCCTTGGTACCCAGAATCGCTCCGGCAGACGATACGTCCGCAGCACGGAAAGATAGTCGAGGTAATCGCGGCGGGGAATCTCCACTGCGCCCAGCGACGCCGTATGCTTATTCAGCACCTGACAATCGATTAATTTTCCGCCATCCTGCGAAAATATCTGGCTAAAGACCAGCAGCGCGGTTTTAGAGGCGTTTTCGGCACGGCTGAACATCGACTCTCCGCAAAACAGCGCGCCCTGCGCGACGCCGTACATCCCGCCGACTAATTCCTTTCCCTGCCATACTTCAACAGAATGAGCATGTCCCAGCTCATGCAGCTGGTGGTACGCCTGAACGATCCCCGGCGTTATCCATGTTCCCTCATCGCGGTGGTCGGCGCAGCCCTCGATAACCTGACCAAAGGCGTGATTCAGCGTGACGCGATAAGGCGAGCGCTGATGGAAACGCTTCATACTGCGGCTGAGATGAAATTTCTCTGGCCACAGTACCGCTCGCGGATCGGGGGACCACCACAAAATAGGGTCGCCGGGCGAAAACCACGGAAAAATACCGCGCTGATAGGCCATCAGTAAACGCGCCGGGCTAAGATCGCCGCCCAGCGCTAACAGGCCATTAGGTTCGCGTAAAGCGCCTTCCGGGGAGGGGAAGGCGATGGAATGATGAGAGAGCTGAACCAGCCGCATTTTTACCTCAACGCATCAGGCAATGATTCAATAGTAGCCTACAGGCGCTGCTTAAACTGGTAGTAACGCCCCTGTTCAACCAGCAGTTCTGCGTGACTACCTTGCTCAATAATCTTCCCGTTGTCCATGACTATTATCTGATTAAAACGCGCCAGTCCGCGCAGGCGATGGGTTACCATTAACACGGTTTTTTCACGCATCACTTCCGCCAGTAAATCAAGGATTTGACTTTCGGTCGTCGCATCGAGGCCTTCAGTAGGTTCATCAAGCAGCATGACCGGCGCATCGTGAAGCAGGGCGCGGGCGATAGCCAGCCTGCGCAGCTCGCCGCCGGAAAGCTGACGACCGCCTTCACCCAGCCAGCTGTTCAGACCGCTATCTTCCAGTAATTTCGCTAAGCCGACGCGTTCAAGCGTTTGCGCAAGCCGGGCATCGCTGGCTCCGGGAGAAGCCAGCAGCAGGTTGTCGCGCAGCGTAGCGCTGAACAGATGTACGCGCTGCGGCACGACGCTCATCGCCCGGCGCAGCGTCGCCTCATTAAACTGCCCCAGCGGCTGATTGTTGAGTAAGATTTCCCCTTCAGCCGGATCCCATGCACGGGTCAGCAGCTGCAGCAGGGTCGATTTACCGCAGCCTGTTCGTCCGAGGATGGCGATATGCTCTCCGGCCTCGATCTGCAATGACACTTTCTCCAGCGCGGGGGAGGGCTGCTGCGGATAGCTGAAGGTGACCTGATGTAAGCGTAACGAGACGTTCTCCAGCGTCTGGCCTTCGCCATGAGTGAAAGTCACTTCCGGCTCTTGCTCGGTAATTTGCGTGATGCGCTTTGCGGAGGCGATCACCTGCCCCAGATGCTGAAATGCGCCGGTTACCGGCGCCAGCGCTTCAAACGCCGCCAGCGCGCAGAAGACAAACAGCGCAATCAGCGCCCCTGGCTGAGTATCGCCGCCAACGCCCGCGGAGGCGAGCCACAGCATAGCGATAACCGCAATTCCGCCAATCAGCAGCATCAGCGCCTGAGAGAGCGCGGTCAGCTCAGCCTGGCGACGCTGCGCATCCAGCCAGCGCGCTTCCGTTTTTTCCATTTGCTGCCGGTAGCGGTCGCTGGCGTTGAACAGCATGAGTTCCGCCTGTCCCTGGAGCCATGAGGTCAGATGCTGGCGATATTGCCCGCGAAGCCGGGTTATGCTTTCACCTGCGGGTTTACCTGCGCGATAGAACAGCGGCGGCATCACCAGCAGGGTGAGCAGCATAATACCACCGAGGGTCAGGGCCAGAGTGGCGTCCAGCACGCTCAACCCTACGGTGACGACCAGGATCACCACCAGCGCGCCTACCAGCGGTGATATGACGCGCAAATAGAGATGATCCAGGGTATCGACATCTGCAACCACCCGGTTAAGCAGCTCGCCCTGACGAAAACGCGCCAGCCCGGCGGGGGAGAGCGGCAGCAGCTTACTGAAGGTAAAGACCCGCAGGTGCTGCAGAACGCGGAAGGTGGCGTCATGGCTGACCAGACGCTCAAAGTAGCGGCCAGCGGTGCGAATAATCGCCGCGCCGCGCACGCCTGCGGCTGGCAGCATATAGTTAAAGCTGTAGATGCCCGCCACGCCAACGACGGCTGATGCCGACAGGAACCAGCCGGATAGCGTTAATAAGCCAATGCTGGCCAGCAGCGTCACGATCGCCAGCACGATACCGAGCAGCAACAGCCATTTGTGTCGTTTGTACAGCGCCAGGTAAGGCCATAATGCGCGCATTTAAATCTCCTCCTGACGATGAGCGAGCAGGGTCGCGAAGGGGCCGCCAGCGGCCGCCAGCTGCGAATAGCTGCCTTGCTCAACAATTCGACCATCCTGCATAACCCAGATCGCATCCCAGCTCGCCAGTCCTTCCAGCTGATGGGTAACCATTAGCGTGGTTTGCTGCGTTGATGCATTGGTCAGCGCCTGCATCACGCGCTGTTCGCTATGCGCGTCAAGGCTGGCGGCAGGCTCATCAAGCAGCAGCAGACGACAGGGCACCAGCAGCGCTCGTGCGACGGCGACGCGCTGAGCCTGCCCGACCGACAGCCGGCCGGCCTGATCGCCAACAGGCGTATTAATACCCTGCGGCAGAAGAGAGACGAACTCGCTAACCCAGGCTTTATCCAGCGCAAGCTGCAGCTGCGCTTCGGTGGCTTCAGGGCAGGAGAGCAGGACGTTTTCGCGCAGCGTCGCCGCGGGCAGCTGCGGATTTTGCCCGACCCAGCTCAGGAGACGACGCCAGCGGTCGGCATCCAGACTCTTTAACTCGACGCCATTGACCTTGAGCGAGCCGTCATAGGGAAGAAAACCCGTTAACGTATTCAGTAGCGAGCTTTTTCCCGAGCCGCTTTGCCCAACCAGCACCACGCGTTCACCGGCGCGCAGGGAAAAATTCAGCGGCCCGGCCAGCACTTTCCCTTCGGGAGACTTAATCAGCAGGTCGCGAGCTTCAAGGCTTACCGTTTCATCATCTTTTAATGCCTTTTCCCCACGCTCTGCCTGCGCCAGCGGCGCTTCCATAAAGGTCTTCAGGCTATCGGCGGCGCCAATCGCCTGCGCTTTCGCATGATAAAAGGTGCCTAAATCGCGCAGTGGCTGGAAAAACTCAGGAGCCAGAATCAGGGCGAGGAAACCGGACATCAACGTCACCCCGGCGCCGTAATGGCCAAAGTTGAGCTCTCCCAGATAGGAAAAACCAAAGTAAACGGCGACCAGCGCAATCGACAGCGAGGTGAAAAACTCCAGGACACCGGAGGAGAGAAACGCCAGGCGCAGCACTTCCATTGTTCGCTGGCGGAAATCCTGCGAGGCCTCGCGTATGTTGTCCGTCTCCGCTTCGCCGCGATGAAAAATACGCAGCGTTTCCATACCGCGCAGGCGATCGAGAAAATGGCCGCTTAAACGCGCCAGAGCGAGAAAGTTGCGCCGGTTGGCATCAGCCGCGCCCATTCCCACCAGCGCCATAAACAGCGGAATAAGCGGTGCGGTACCCAGCAGAATCAGCGCCGCGGCCCAGTTGATGGGGAAAATCGTGATAACAATCAGCAACGGTACAGAGGCGGCCAGCGTCATCTGCGGCAAATAGCGAGCATAGTAGTCATGCATATCGTCGATCTGCTCAAGGATCAGCGTGGCCCAGCTACCCGCAGGTTTGCCCTGTATCCACGCCGGTCCCGCCTGCTGTAAACGATCCAGAACCTGACGGCGGATCTCAAGGCGGATATGTTGACCGGCCTGAAAACCCACTCTTTCACGCAGCCAGACCACCCAGGCGCGCAGCACAAAGACCAGCACCAGTAGCGTAAAGGGCAGCAGCAGCGCCGTCGCGGGGATATTTTCCATAATCATGCGATGGAGGATCCTCGCCAGGAACCAGGCCTGGGCGACGATCAACAGGCCGCTAACGACGCCCAATACGCGGGAAATCATCAACCAGCGACGGGAGATAATGCTTTGATCTTTTAACCAACGGGTTAACTCTTGTTGACGGGTTTTATTCATTGCGCGCTTAGCAGGTGTAGTTATGAGTTTTTTGGGCACGGCAATGTTACAACGAGGCAAAAATAAAGGCGACTTTTCGTCGCCTTCTTTACCTTTGTTACTGACTTGTAAAGATTATTTGCAAGCGTCGGCTAAACCATCCAGATAGCGCTCCGCGTCCAGCGCTGCCATGCAGCCGGTACCCGCAGAAGTTATCGCCTGACGGTAGATATGATCCATCACGTCGCCGGCGGCGAAGACGCCCGGGATGCTGGTCTGGGTGGCGTTGCCGTGGATGCCGGACTGGACTTTAATGTAGCCGTTTTCCAGCTCCAGCTGACCGGCGAAAATTGCCGTGTTCGGGCTGTGGCCGATAGCCACGAACAGCCCCGCAACCTCCAGGGATTCAACGTTATCCGCATTCTGGGTATCGCGCAGACGCAAGCCGCTTACGCCCATCTGGTCGCCGGTCACTTCTTCCAGCGTACGGTGGGTGTGCAGCACGATATTGCCGCTCTCCACTTTGTCCATCAGGCGTTTGATAAGGATTTTTTCCGCGCGGAAGCCGTCACGACGGTGGATCAAATGCACTTCGGAAGCGATATTAGACAGGTACAGCGCCTCTTCGACGGCCGTATTGCCGCCGCCGATGACGGCAACCTTCTGGTTACGATAGAAGAAACCGTCGCAGGTCGCGCAGGCAGACACGCCGCGGCCCTTAAACGCTTCTTCCGAGGGAAGACCCAGATAGCGTGCTGAAGCGCCGGTGGCAATAATCAGGGCATCGCAGGTGTATTCGCCGCTGTCGCCGACCAGACGGAACGGACGGTTTTGCAGGTCGACGCTGTTGATATGATCGAAAATAATTTCGGTTTCAAATTTGGTGGCATGTTCATGCATGCGCTCCATCAGCAGCGGTCCGGTCAGATCGTTAGGATCGCCTGGCCAGTTTTCCACTTCCGTGGTGGTGGTCAGCTGACCGCCTTTTTCCATTCCGGTAATCAGTACCGGCTGCAGATTTGCGCGCGCTGCGTAGACCGCAGCGGTGTATCCCGCAGGTCCAGAACCAAGAATAAGCAGTTTACTGTGTTTGGCCGTGCCCATGAGATCCTCATAATTTATTGGCATACATGAGCTGGATTGTAGGGAATTTGTGGACGTAAAAAAAGAGCGCGGCGGTTTTGTTAACGATATGTGCAATAGAAGCTGCCGATTAATCGGCGATTTAACGAACGAAGAATATAACTAATTCTACTGTTAGCGAGACAATTATAAGAGGAAAACATGAGAATCAACCGGGGAGGATAATGAATATCTGGCATCTTGTACTAAAAATCGATGTTTTGCTTTGACAATCCCCTGTGCTTTTGCGAAAACATTCATGGAAGAAGAAAAGCAGTGTTTCGCGTGTGGCGAATTTTCATGCACGCAAATGCCATTTTTATCCGGGTTAGCGAAATCTACGCATGGTGTGGACAGACGCCATGCGTGATGTCGGTGACTGCCGTCAGGCAACGGGCTTCTCACGTACCCCTGGGTTACCCAACGTCGTACGGGTGATAACAGGATGGACTCTGGCAGTGAAGGCTCAGAGTCGGAACAGGAGTAGGGAAGGAATACAGAGAGACAATAATAATGGTAGATAGCAAGAAGCGCCCTGGCAAAGATCTCGACCGCATTGATCGTAATATTTTGAATGAATTGCAAAAAGACGGGCGTATTTCCAACGTCGAGCTTTCTAAACGGGTGGGACTTTCTCCGACGCCTTGCCTTGAGCGCGTGCGTCGACTGGAAAGACAGGGTTTTATTCAGGGCTATACAGCGCTGCTCAACCCGCACTATCTGGATGCATCACTTCTGGTATTTGTTGAGATTACTCTGAATCGTGGCGCGCCGGATGTGTTTGAGCAATTTAACTCCGCTGTGCAAAAACTTGAAGAAATTCAAGAGTGTCATCTGGTTTCCGGGGATTTTGACTACCTGTTGAAAACCCGCGTACCGGATATGTCAGCGTATCGTAAATTACTGGGCGAGACCTTGCTGCGCCTGCCGGGCGTAAATGACACCCGTACCTATGTGGTAATGGAAGAAGTCAAGCAGAGTAATCGTCTGGTAATCAAGACGCGCTAACACGGAACAGGTGCAAAATCGATGTAGTTTGATTACACTCCTGTTAATCCATACAGCAACAGTGCCGGGGAGACCCGGCACTGTTGTCCGTTTTAGCCGAAGGCAGGAAACAGCCTGATACCTGGAGAGCCTTTCTTGAGCCAGGAATACACTGAAGACAAAGAAGTCAAATTCACAAAGCTGAGTAGCGGACGCCGGCTCCTTGAGGCGTTACTCATTCTTTGCTCCCTTTTTGCCATCTGGTTGATGGCGGCCTTACTCAGCTTTAATCCCTCGGATCCTAGCTGGTCGCAAACGGCGTGGCATGAGCCTATTCACAACATAGGCGGGACGCCGGGAGCCTGGCTTGCCGATACGCTATTTTTTATTTTTGGCGTAATGGCCTATACCATTCCGGTCATCATTATCGGCGGCTGCTGGTTTGCCTGGCGTCATCAAGAAAACGACGAGTACATCGACTATTTCGCCGTCTCGCTGCGTTTAATTGGCGCGCTGGCGCTGATCCTCACTTCCTGCGGTCTGGCGGCAATCAACGCTGATGATATCTGGTATTTCGCCTCCGGCGGCGTGATCGGCAGCCTGCTGAGCACCACCCTGCAACCGCTGCTGCACAGCAGCGGCGGCACAATCGCGCTGCTCTGCATCTGGGCGGCAGGACTGACGCTATTTACCGGCTGGTCCTGGGTTAGCATTGCTGAAAAACTCGGCGGTGCGATTCTTTCTATTCTCACGTTTGCCAGCAACCGTACCCGTCGTGACGATACCTGGGTTGATGAAGGGGAATATGAAGATGATGAAGAAGAATATGAAGATGATGAACCTGCGAAGCCGCAGGGTTCTCGACGCGCGCGAATTTTACGCAGCGCCTTAGCTCGCCGCCAGCGTCTGGCTGAGAAGTTCTCTAATCCGATGGGGCGTAAGACCGATGCGGCGCTGTTCTCGGGTAAACGGATGGATGACGCCGAAGACGAGGTCCAGTACAGCGCCGGCGGTGCGCCTGTTGCCGCTGACGATGTCCTTTTTTCTGGCTCCAGCGCAGCGCGTCCGGCAAATGCTGATGATGTTCTGTTCTCCGGCGTCAGTGCGGCACGTCCCGGCGATTTTGACCCCTACGATCCTCTGTTAAACGGTCATAGCATTGCCGATCCGGTGGCTTTGGCCGCGCAGGATACCGCTGCGCCGCAGGCATGGTCTGAACCGCTGCCAGAGTATGAGGCTCAGCCGGTCTATCATCCGGAACAGGCCCCGGTACAGCAGCCAGCATATCAGCCAGAACCGGCTTACCAGCCGCAGCATGCTTACCAGCCGGAACAGGCACCGGTACAGCAGCCAGCATATCAGTCTGAACCGGCTTATCAGCCGCAGCACGGGTATCAGTCGGAACAGGTCCCGGTACAGCAGCCAGCGTATCAGCCAGCACCGGCTTACCAGCCGCAGCATGCTTACCAGCCGGAACAGGCCCCGGTACAGCAGCCAGCATATCAGCCGGAACCGGCTTACCAGCCGCAGCATGCGTACCAGCCGGCACAGGCCTCGATACAGCAGCCAGCATATCAGCCGGAACAGGCCCCGGTACAGCAGCCTGAGCCTTACGCCGCCTCCGTTGAGCCTGAGCCTCCGCAAGAGGAGGTGAAGCCTCAGCGTCCGCCGATGTACTACTTCGAAGAAGTGGAAGAGAAACGCGCGCGTGAACGCGAGCAGCTTGCCGCATGGTATCAGCCGATTCCGGAGCCGGTCAGTCCGGTTGCGACAAAACCGATCGCGCCTCCGCCTGCTCCGGCGGCTGATGTTGCCGCGGTGAGCGCGCTGGCGGCTGGCGTCCATCAGGCCACCGGGGCGGCCTCTGCTAGCACCGCGGCGGCCTCCGTCGCATCTGCCGCATCCAGCGCCGCGCCGCTATTTAGCCCGGCGTCGGGCGGCCCGCGTGCGCAGGTAAAAGAGGGCATAGGCCCGAAATTGCCGCGTCCAAACCGCGTTCGCGTGCCCACGCGCCGTGAGCTGGCTTCCTATGGCATTAAGCTGCCTTCGCAGCGGTTGGCTGAAGAACGTGCGCGTCAGGCAGAGCATCAGCACTATGATGACGATGCGCTGACGGACGAGGAAGTTGCAGAGCTTGAGCAGGGTGAGCTGGCGCGTCAGTTCGCGGCTGCGCAAAATCAGCGCTATGGCGATAGCTACGCTGCGGAAGAGGATGATGTAGACGAGGATTCTGCCGCTGAAGCCGAACTTGCCCGTCAGTTTGCCGCTTCCCAGCAGCAGCGCTACGCCAGCGAGCAGCCGCCGGGATCGCATCCGTTCTCTGCGGCGGATTATGAATTCTCGCCAATGAAAACGTTAGTTGATGATACGCCGAGCGAGCCTGTCTTCACGCCGTTGCCGGAAGTACAGCAGCCTGCCCCGCAGTATCAGCAGCCGGCCCAGCATTCGCAGCCCGTACAGCAGCCGATGCCGCACCAGCAGATGCCTCAGCCGCCGCAACATGCGCAGCAGCAGCCGGTTCACCATCAGCCGATGCCGCAGCAGGCTCCTGGCAGCTATCCGCAGCAGCAGGCTCCGCAGCAGCCGATCCCGCAGCCGCAGGAAAGTCTCATTCACCCGCTGCTGATGCGCAATGGCGACAGTCGCCCGTTACAGAAGCCGACGACGCTGCTGCCCTCGCTTGACCTGCTCACGCCGCCACCGGCTGAAGTTGAGCCGATCGATACCTTTGCTCTAGAGCAAATGGCGCGTCTGGTTGAAGCTCGTCTGGCCGATTTCCGCATTAAAGCCGATGTGGTGAACTACTCACCTGGCCCGGTTATTACCCGCTTTGAGCTTAACCTGGCGCCGGGCGTGAAAGCGGCGCGCATTTCCAACCTGTCGCGCGATCTGGCCCGTTCTCTGTCCACTGCGGCGGTTCGCGTGGTGGAAGTGATCCCGGGTAAACCCTACGTTGGCCTGGAGCTGCCTAACAAAAAGCGCCAGACCGTTTACCTGCGCGAAGTGCTGGATAATGCGAAATTCCGCGATAATCCTTCACCGCTCACGGTGGTCCTCGGGAAAGACATCGCGGGTGAACCTGTCACTGCCGATCTGGCGAAGATGCCGCACCTGCTGGTGGCGGGTACCACCGGTTCCGGTAAATCCGTTGGGGTCAACGCCATGATCCTCAGCATGCTCTATAAAGCGCAGCCGGAAGATGTGAAATTCATCATGATTGACCCGAAAATGCTCGAGCTGTCGGTCTATGAGGGAATACCGCATCTGTTAACGGAAGTCGTGACGGACATGAAAGACGCGGCCAATGCTTTGCGCTGGAGCGTCAACGAGATGGAGCGCCGGTATAAACTGATGTCTGCGCTGGGCGTACGTAATCTCGCGGGTTATAACGAGAAGATTGCTGAAGCCGCACGTATGGGACGGCCCATTCCGGATCCTTACTGGAAGCCTGGCGACAGTATGGATGCGACGCATCCGGTACTGAAAAAAGAGCCTTACATCGTGGTGCTGGTGGACGAGTTTGCCGACCTGATGATGACCGTCGGCAAGAAAGTGGAAGAGCTGATTGCGCGCCTGGCGCAGAAAGCGCGCGCCGCTGGGATCCACCTGGTGCTGGCGACCCAGCGACCGTCGGTTGACGTTATCACCGGCCTGATTAAAGCTAACATCCCGACGCGTATCGCCTTTACCGTATCGAGTAAAATTGACTCGCGTACTATCCTTGACCAGGGCGGTGCGGAATCACTGCTGGGAATGGGCGATATGCTCTACTCCGCGCCTAACTCGACGATCCCTGTGCGCGTCCACGGCGCTTTTGTACGCGACGAGGAAGTTCACGCCGTCGTTCAGGACTGGAAGGCGCGCGGGCGTCCGCAGTATGTCGATGGCATTACCTCCGATAGCGAAAGCGAAGGCGGCGGCGGTGGCTATGAGGGCGGTGAAGAGCTCGATCCGCTGTTCGATCAGGCCGTCAACTTTGTGACGGAAAAACGCAAAGCCTCCATATCTGGGGTACAGCGTCAGTTCCGCATTGGCTATAACCGCGCCGCGCGTATCATTGAGCAAATGGAAGCTCAGGGGATCGTGAGCGAGCAGGGGCATAACGGTAACCGTGAAGTGCTGGCGCCGCCGCCTTTTGAGTAACCGCAAAGTTGGGTAAATAAGTGAAAATCAGCCTGTTCTGCTGTTTTACGGCCGTTGGCCGTTCTACATTAGCAGCAGACCAGGCTCCCGCGTCGGGAGTGACGCACATTAAGGAATAACAATGAAAAAACTCGCAATCACCTGTGCATTACTGTCCAGTTTTGTCGTCAGTCAGGTATGGGCGGATGCCGCCAGCGATTTAAAAAGCCGCCTTGATAAAGTGAGCAGCTTCCACTCCAGCTTTACGCAGAAGGTCACTGACGGCAGCGGTAATGCCGTGCAGGACGGGCAGGGGGACCTGTGGGTCAAGCGGCCTAATCTGTTCAACTGGCATATGACCCAGCCGGATGAAAGCGTGCTGGTTTCCGACGGCAAAACGCTGTGGTTTTACAACCCGTTTGTTGAGCAGGCTACCGCTACCTGGCTGAAAGATGCGACCAGCAACACGCCGTTTATGCTGATTGCCCGCAATCAGGCCAGCGACTGGCAGAACTATAATATTAAGCAGAACGGTGATGATTTTGTTCTGACGCCGAAAAACGGCAGCGGTAATCTGAAGCAGTTCACCATCAACGTGGGTCGCGACGGTACGATTCATCAGTTCAGCGCCGTGGAACAGGACGATCAACGCAGCAGCTATCAGCTGAAATCGCAACAAAATGGTGCCGTGGATGCATCTAAGTTCACCTTTACGCCGCCGCAAGGGGTTACGGTGGACGATCAACGTAAATAGAGGCGAACGTGAGCAACCTGTCGCTCGATTTTTCCGATAACGCGTTTCAACCTCTGGCCGCCCGTATGCGGCCAGAAAATTTAGCGCAGTACATTGGCCAGCAGCACCTGCTGGCGCCGGGTAAACCCTTACCGAGGGCGATTGAGGCCGGGCATCTACACTCGATGATCCTCTGGGGGCCGCCCGGGACAGGAAAAACCACCCTGGCCGAAGTGATTGCGCGCTATGCCAGCGCCGACGTTGAACGTATCTCAGCGGTGACCTCCGGGGTGAAAGAGATCCGCGAGGCCATTGAACGCGCGCGCCAAAACCGCAACGCGGGTCGCCGCACGATCCTGTTTGTCGACGAAGTGCACCGTTTCAATAAAAGCCAGCAGGACGCCTTTCTGCCGCATATTGAAGACGGGACCATCACCTTTATCGGCGCGACGACGGAAAATCCCTCCTTTGAACTCAATTCCGCTCTGTTATCCCGCGCGCGCGTTTATCTGCTCAAGTCGCTGACCAGCGACGACATCGAGCAGGTGCTCAACCAGGCGATGAGCGACAAAACTCGCGGCTACGGCGGGCAAAATATCGTCCTGCCGGACGAGACGCGCAAGGCCATCGCCGACCTTGTCAACGGTGATGCGCGCCGGGCGCTGAATACGCTGGAAATGATGGCCGATATGGCCGAAGCCGACGCCTCCGGCAATCGCGTGCTGAAAGTTGAGCTGCTGACTGAAATTGCCGGTGAGCGCAGCGCGCGTTTCGACAACAAAGGCGATCGCTTTTACGATTTAATCTCCGCGCTGCACAAATCGGTTCGCGGCAGCGCCCCGGACGCCGCCCTCTACTGGTACGCGCGGATTATTACCGCCGGCGGCGATCCGCTCTACGTTGCCCGCCGCTGCCTGGCGATTGCCTCGGAAGATGTCGGCAACGCCGATCCGCGCGCGATGCAGGTTGCGATCTCCGCATGGGACTGCTTTACCCGTGTCGGACCGGCGGAAGGCGAACGGGCAATTGCTCAGGCCATTGTCTATCTTGCCTGTGCACCCAAAAGCAACGCGGTTTACACCGCGTTTAAAGCGGCGATGGCCGACGCCCGTGAACGTCCCGATTACGACGTCCCGGTTCATTTGCGCAATGCCCCAACGAAGCTGATGAAAGAGATGGGCTACGGGCAAGAGTATCGCTATGCTCACGATGAACCGAATGCTTATGCCGCCGGGGAGCAGTACTTCCCGCAGGAAATGGCGCAAACGCGCTATTATAAGCCGACAAACCGGGGGCTGGAGGGCAAAATAGGCGAAAAGCTCGCCTGGTTAACCGAACAGGATCAAAATAGCCCGATAAAACGCTACCGATAATTGAGGCGTTGCGGTAAGGTTGTCACACTATTTCCGTGGTCGCGCTCTGCGGCCATTTTTCTTTTATTAATTCGATAAGCACAGGATAAGCATGCTCGATCCCAATCTGCTGCGTACCGAGCCAGACGCAGTCGCAGAAAAACTGGCACGCCGGGGCTTTAAGCTGGATGTAGATAAACTTCGCGCTCTGGAAGAGCGTCGTAAAGTTCTGCAGGTTCAAACTGAAAACCTGCAGGCGGAGCGCAACTCCCGATCGAAATCCATTGGCCAGGCGAAAGCGCGCGGGGAAGATATTGAGCCATTACGCCTGGAAGTGAACAAACTCGGCGAGCAGCTTGATGCCGCTAAGACCGAGCTGGACGCGCTGCTGGCGGAGATCCGCGATATCGCGCTGGCTATCCCTAATATCCCGCACGACGACGTTCCGGCCGGTCGCGACGAAAACGACAACGTTGAAGTCAGCCGCTGGGGAACCCCGCGCGAGTTCGATTTTGACGTTCGCGATCACGTCACGCTGGGCGAAATGCACGGAGGGCTGGATTTTGCCGCCGCCGTGAAGCTGACCGGTTCTCGCTTTGTGGTCATGAAGGGCCAGCTGGCACGCCTGCACCGCGCGCTGGCGCAGTTTATGCTGGATCTGCATACCGAACAGCACGGCTACAGCGAAAACTACGTCCCGTATCTGGTTAACCAGGACACGCTGTACGGTACCGGTCAGCTGCCGAAATTCGCCGGCGACCTGTTCCATACCCGTCCGCTGGAAGAAGAAGCCGACAGCAGCAACTACGCGCTGATCCCGACGGCGGAAGTTCCGCTGACCAACCTGGTTCGCGATGAAATCATTGATGAAGACGATCTGCCGATCAAAATGACCGCGCATACGCCGTGCTTCCGCTCTGAAGCCGGATCTTACGGCCGCGATACCCGCGGTCTGATCCGTATGCACCAGTTCGACAAAGTCGAGATGGTGCAGATTGTACGTCCGGAAGATTCCATGGCGGCGCTGGAAGAGATGACCGGCCACGCCGAGAAAGTGCTGCAGCTGCTGGGTCTGCCGTATCGTAAAGTGGCTCTGTGCACGGGCGATATGGGCTTCAGCGCATGCAAAACCTACGATCTGGAAGTGTGGGTGCCGGCGCAGAATACCTATCGTGAGATCTCTTCCTGCTCCAACGTCTGGGATTTCCAGGCGCGTCGCATGCAGGCACGCTGCCGCAGCAAATCTGACAAGAAAACTCGCCTCGTACACACGCTGAACGGTTCTGGCCTGGCGGTTGGACGTACGCTGGTCGCGGTGATGGAAAACTATCAGCAGGCGGATGGTCGCATCGAGATCCCGGAAGTTCTGCGCCCGTATATGCGCGGCCTTGAATTTATCGGCTGATTTTTCAACGCTCTTCTCAAAAGCGCCTGCGGGCGCTTTTTTTTTACCCCCTTCTTGATACCGGGCAATAATCGCCTTCGCGATTACGAAGATACTCCCTTTGGATTAAACAGGATAAAAAACTAATAAAGGTTAATTTCGTTGTATATATAACTATATAACGGCATTAAGTTAATTGTGAGCAACCAAAGCGAGTATCTATGAAAACCAAAACCTCCGATGCTTTACTGGCTGCTGAGGTGAGCCGGCGTGGTTTAATGAAAACCACGGCGATTGGCGGGCTGGCGATGGCCAGCAGCGCTTTTACCTTACCCTTCACGCGCATTGCCCAAGCCGCAGACAACCTCAACCCCGCCAGCGAAACGGTCACCTGGAGCGCCTGTACGGTGAACTGCGGCAGCCGCTGCCCGCTGCGGATGCATGTGGTGGGTGGTGAGATAAAATATGTTGAAACGGACAATACCGGCGACGATAGCTACGACGGTCTGCATCAGGTTCGCGCCTGTCTGCGCGGCCGCTCGATGCGTCGACGCGTCTACAACCCTGACCGCCTGAAATATCCGATGAAGCGCGTGGGCAAACGCGGCGAGGGCAAATTCGAGCAAATCAGCTGGGAAGAAGCGTTCGATACTATCGCCAGCAATATGCAGCGTCTGATAAAAGAGTACGGTAATGAGTCCATCTATCTGAACTACGGAACGGGAACCCTCGGCGGAACCTTGACTCGCTCATGGCCACCGGGGAAAACCCTGATTGCCCGCCTGATGAACTGCTGCGGCGGCTATCTCAACCATTATGGCGACTACTCCACCGCGCAAATTGCCGCGGGATTGAACTACACCTACGGCGGCTGGGCCGATGGCAATAGCCCGTCGGATATCGAAAACAGCAAGCTGGTGGTGCTGTTTGGCAACAACCCCGGGGAAACCCGCATGAGCGGCGGCGGGGTGACCTACTACCTGGAACAGGCGCGGGAGAAATCCAACGCCAGGCTGATTATTATCGATCCACGCTATACCGACACCGGCGCCGGACGCGAAGACGAGTGGATCCCTATCCGCCCGGGAACCGATGCCGCGCTGGTCTCCGCGCTGGCGTGGGTGATGATTAACGAGAACCTCGTTGACCAGCCTTTCCTCGACAAGTACTGCGTAGGCTATGACGAGAAAACGCTGCCGGAAGGGGCGCCGGCCAATGGCCACTATAAGGCCTATATTCTCGGTCAGGGCAAAGACGGTATCGCGAAGACCCCTGAGTGGGCGTCGACGATTACCGGCATTCCCCAGGCGCGTATCGTCCAGCTGGCGCGCGAAATCGCCAGCGCTAAACCTGCCTATATTTCTCAGGGGTGGGGCCCACAGCGCCATGCCAACGGTGAGCTGGTTTCCCGCGCGATTTCCATGCTGGCAATCTTAACCGGCAACGTCGGGATTAACGGCGGCAATACCGGCGCGCGTGAAGGTTCTTACTCCCTGCCTTTTGAACGTATGCCGACGCTGGATAATCCGGTGGAAACCAGTATTTCCATGTTTATGTGGACCGATGCGATTGAGCGCGGGACGGAAATGACCGCACTGCGCGACGGCGTGCGCGGCAAAGATAAGCTCGACGTGCCTATTAAAATGGTCTGGAACTATGCCGGTAACTGCCTGGTCAACCAGCATTCAGAGATTAACCGTACCCATGACATCCTTCAGGATGACAAGAAGTGCGAGATGATTGTGGTCATTGATTGCCATATGACCTCCTCGGCGAAATATGCCGATATTCTGCTGCCGGACTGTACGGCTTCGGAGCAGATGGATTTTGCCCTCGATGCCTCCTGCGGCAACATGTCATACGTGATTTTTGCCGATCGGGCCATCAAGCCGCGTTTTGAATGCAAAACCATCTATGAGATGACCACGGAGCTGGCGAAGCGCATGGGCGTTGAGCAACGTTTCACCGAAGGCCGCACTCAGGAAGAGTGGCTGCGTCACCTCTATGAGCAATCCCGTAAAGCGATCCCGGCGCTGCTGCCGTTTGATGAATTCCGCAAGCAGGGAATCTTCAAACAGCGCGATCCGGAAGGCCACCACGTTGCCTATAAAGCTTTCCGCGAAGATCCCGCCGCCAATCCGCTCACGACGCCGTCAGGGAAAATTGAAATCTACTCTGCGCAGCTGGCGGAAATTGCCGCGACCTGGGAGCTGAAAGAAGAGGATGTTATCGACCCGCTGCCGATATACAGCCCTGGGTTTGAAAACTATGACGATCCGCTGGCGAAAAAGTATCCGCTGCAGCTGACCGGTTTTCACTATAAAGCCCGCACACACTCCACCTACGGCAACGTTGACGTACTGAAAGCCGCCTGCCGTCAGGAGATGTGGATCAACCCGCTTGATGCACAGAAGCGCGGTATCGCCAATGGCGATCGGATCCGCATTTTTAACGATCGCGGTGAAGTGCATATCGAGGCCAAAGTGACCCCGCGCATGATACCGGGCGTGGTCGCGCTGGGTGAGGGGGCCTGGTATAACCCGGACGCAGGCCGCGTGGATCAGGCTGGCTGCATTAACGTGCTGACCACCCAACGCCCGTCGCCGCTGGCGAAAGGCAATCCATCGCATAGCAACCTCGTCCAGGTTGAAAAGCTGTAAGGAGTAACCGATGACAACTCAATATGGATTTTTTATTGATTCCGCCCGTTGCACCGGTTGCAAAACCTGCGAACTGGCTTGTAAAGACTATAAAAACCTCACGCCGGAAGTGAGCTTCCGTCGTATCTACGAATACGCCGGCGGCGACTGGCAGGAGGATAACGGCGTCTGGCAGCAAAACGTCTTTGCCTATTACCTCTCTATTGCCTGCAACCATTGTGAGGATCCGGCCTGCACCAAAGTTTGCCCGAGCGGGGCGATGCATAAACGTGAAGATGGCTTTGTCGTTGTCGATGAAGATGTCTGTATCGGCTGTCGCTATTGCCATATGGCCTGCCCGTACGGCGCGCCGCAGTACAATGCGACAAAAGGTCATATGACCAAATGCGACGGCTGCCACGAGCGCGTCGCCGACGGCAAAAAGCCGATTTGCGTGGAATCTTGCCCGCTGCGCGCGTTAGATTTCGGCCCGATTGAAGAGCTGCGCCAAAAACACGGCCAGCTGGCCGCCGTTGCGCCGCTGCCTTCGGCCCACTTCACTAAACCGAGTATCGTGATTAAACCTAACGCCAACAGCCGACCGTGTGGAGATACCACCGGCTACCTGGCCAACCCGAAGGAGGTGTGAGATGGGGAGTGGATGGCATGAATGGCCGCTGATTGTTTTCACGGTCTTTGGTCAGTGCGTGGTGGGCGGCTTTATTGTGCTGGCTCTGGCGCTAATGAAAGGCGACTTATCGCGTGAACAGCAACAGCGCGTCGTGTGGAGCATGTTTGGCCTGTGGGTGCTGATGGGCGTGGGCTTTATTGCCTCAACCCTGCATCTTGGGTCGCCCATGCGCGCGTTTAACTCGCTTAATCGCGTAGGCGCCTCGTCGCTCAGTAACGAAATCGCCAGCGGGGCGCTTTTCTTCGCCGTTGGCGGCATTGGCTGGCTGCTGGCGGTGGTCAATAAGCTACCGGCGGGGCTGCGTCATCTCTGGCTGGTCATTACCATGGTGCTGGGGATTATCTTCGTCTGGATGATGGTCCGCGTCTATAACACTATTGATACGGTACCCACCTGGTATACGGTCTGGACGCCGCTTAGCTTCTTCCTGACGATGTTTATCGGCGGTCCGCTGCTGGGATATCTGCTGCTGCGCGTTGCCGATGTCAACGGCTGGGCGATGCGCCTGCTGCCGGCGGTGACCCTGCTGGCGCTGGTGATTAGCGCCATCGTGGTGCTGATGCAAGGCAGCGAGCTGGCGACAATCCATAGCTCTATTCAGCAGGCCTCGGCGCTGGTGCCGGCCTACGGCTCGCTGATGGCGTGGCGCCTGGTTGCGCTGGCGTTGGCGCTGGTCTGCTGGATTGCCCCCCAGCTCAAAGGCTACCAGCCTGCGCTGCCGATGCTGGGGCTGGCTTTTGTGCTGGTGCTGATCGGCGAGACGATCGGCCGCGGCGTCTTCTACGGCCTGCATATGACCGTTGGAATGGCAATCGCCAGCTAATCGCCCTTTATCGCGCCAGAAACCCTTATTCTGGCGCGATAAAAAGTGCGGTCGATTCATGAAATATTTCTACCGATATTCCCACCGCTATTTTCCAATAAATTAATAAAAACAATGGAATAATATAAATAGCTATTCTGTTGTCGATCCGCTGGATAAAAAACTTCTATCGTTCCCCCGCAAACCGCGTCACGCCTGATTTCAGGCGGATTGACAATGTTTGCAGCAGTGGCATGATGCGCACGAAATCTGAACTCCATCACGGTTTATATCCATGACCATCTACACCCGGCCAGTGCAAATGCTGCTCTGTGGCCTGCTTTTGTTGACCCTGGCGATAGCGGTTTTAAATACGCTCGTCCCGCTTTGGCTCGCCCATGAAAATATGCCGACCTGGCAGGTCGGGATGGTGGGCTCGTCCTATTTTACCGGTAATCTGGTGGGAACATTGCTTGCCGGATGGGTAATTAAGCGTCTGGGCTTTAACCGCAGCTATTACCTGGCATCGGTTATTTTTGCCGTGGGCTGCGTGGGTCTTGGTATTACGCTGGGTTTCTGGAGCTGGTTCAGCTGGCGCTTTATCGCCGGCGTCGGCTGCGCGATGATTTGGGTGGTGGTGGAGAGCGCGCTGGTCTGTAGCGGCACTTCGCGGAGCCGGGGTCGCCTGCTGGCGGCGTATATGATGATTTATTACGTCGGCACGGTGCTGGGCCAGTTAATGGTCAGCAAGCTGCCGACGGATCTGATGAGCGTTCTGCCGTGGGTGACGGCGCTGGCGCTGGCGGCCATTCTGCCGCTGCTGTTTGCTCGCGTGGCGACTCAGGCCGATGAGCCGCACGAACCGGCGCGTATCTGGCCAATGTTAAGGCTGCGTCAGGCCCGTCATGGCGTCAACGGCTGCATTATTTCCGGCATTGTGCTCGGTTCGCTGTATGGCCTGATGCCGCTGTGGCTCAACCACCAGGGCGTTAGCGATTCCGGCATCGGCTTCTGGATGGCGGTGATGGTGAGCGCGGGTATCGTGGGGCAGTGGCCGATTGGCCGGCTCGCCGATCGCTACGGCCGTCTGCTGGTCCTGCGCGTTCAGGTGTTTGTGGTGATTCTCGGCTGTCTGGCGATGTTAAGCCAGGCCGCAATGGCGCCCGCGCTGTTCGTGCTGGGCGCTTCCGGCTTCACGCTCTATCCGGTGGCTATGGCCTGGGCCTGCGAAAAAGTTGAGCGTCATCAGCTGGTGGCGATGAACCAGGCGCTGTTAATGAGCTATACCGTGGGCAGCCTGCTTGGGCCGACGCTGACCGCCATGCTGATGCAGAACTTCTCTGACAATCTGTTGTTTATCATGATTGCCAGCGTGTCATTCATCTACCTGCTGACGCTGCTGCGCAAAGCGGGGCACCATCCTACGCCGGTGGCGCACGCCTGATTTTTCAGAACATAGCCAGGGCACGTCCCTGGCTATGGATTAATGCGACGCAAGAAGCGCAATAAACTGTGCGTGGTTTTGCACCGTGCTGTATCGCTGAAGTCTCTCCCCCTCATCCAGCCAGCAGACTAACCGCTGGATGGTCTGGATATGCTGTTCACTATCGGCCGCCGCCAGTACGACTATCAGCCGAATGCCGGGATGCTCCGGAAAATCAACGGCCTCGCTACAGCAAAGCAGCGAAAGCGCGCTGTTTCTGCTCAGCACGCCGGCTTCTGGACGCGCGTGCGGTAGCGCAAACGCCGGGCTCAATATATACCAGGGGCCATCCTGCTCCGTGGCGCTGATAATAGCCCTGGCATAGCTCCCGGTGATTTTTCCCTGCTCCTCAAGCGGGCGGCAGGCGAGATGAACGGCGCTGCGCCAGCTCAGGCAGTCGCTGGTGAACTGACAGGCGGAAAATAGCCTCTCTTCCATAAACGTTCCCTTTACGCGCGTGCCGACCGCCAACTGACCGGCTCGCCTGGTGGTTAGCGTAGCGCGTTAAACAGCGCGTCTCCCGAGATGCCATATTTCGCTTTTAGCTGCCTGCTATTACCCGATTCGGTAAATGTGTCCTGCGTTCCCAGACGCGTAAGGCGCGCCGGATGTGCCTTTTGCGCCAGGGTTTCCGCGATCAGGCCGCCGAGGCCGCCGTTGACGGTGTGATTTTCAAGCGTAGCGATAAGCGGGCAGCCTTCGACCAGCCGATAAAACGTCTGCTGGTTGAAGGGTTTGACGGTTGCAACGTGAATAAGCTTGCCCTTTTTGCCGCTGGCGAGCAGCTTTTCATAGCCGTCGGTAGCCTGTTCCAGTACCGTTCCTTCAAACAGAATCGCAAAATCCGTGCCGCTGTCGGCGATGGCGGCGATATCGCTGACCCGGGGAACGACGCTTTTGTCGCGAACCGGCATCGGCTCGCGCGCCACGCGAATATAAACGGGTCCCTTTATTTTTGCCGCCTGCTCGAAGGCCTCGGCGATTTCTTCCGCATCTGCCGGGGTCAGGACGGTTAATCCCGGAAGGACGCGGGTCAGCGCTAAATCCTCCAGCGCATGGTGCGAAGCGCCGTCCGGGCCATCATCCATACCGGGGTGGCTACCGACGAGTTTAATATTGGCTTTGGCATAGCAGGCCTGCCGCAGCTGGGTCCAGGCGGTGCCGGTGACGAACATCGCAAAGTTAACATAGAAGGGCATAAAGCCTTCCAGCGCCTGGCCGACCGCGAAGCTCATGGCGGAACCTTCCGCAATGCCCATTTCGAAAAAGGCCTCAGGATAGACGGCCTGAAACTGGTCGGTACGGGTAGAGCTGGCTAAATCGCTGTCGATAACAACAACGGGATAGCCCTTTTCTTTTAGCGCAATCAGGGCATGCCCGATCTCATCACGGGGTGCTTTCATCACTGTAACTCCTCCATCGCCTGCTGAAATTGTTCTTTGCTCGGGGTTTTTGAGTGCCAGTCGCCGTTGTTTTCCATATAGCTGACGCCGGAACCTTTGGTGGTGCGCGCCACGATGGCGACAGGTTTACCTTTCAGGTGACGGGATAGCATCAGGGTATCGGCAACCTGATGCATATCATTGCCGTTGTGCAGTTCCAGTACATGCCAGCCAAAGCTGCGGATTTTGTCCGCCAGCGGCTCGAGATTAATGACGTCATTGACCGGATCGTGGGAAGAGAAGCCGTTGTAATCGATGATGGCGACCAGATTATCCATTTTCATATGCCCGGCCTGCTGTAAGGTTTCCCAGATTTGGCCTTCATGCATTTCGCCATCGCCAACGATGGCAAATACCCGGTGCGGACCGTTGCGCCGCTTTTTGGCGACCGCCATACCAAAAGCAATCGACAGCCCCTGGCCAAGCAGTCCGGTTGTCGCATCGACTTCCGGCAGCGACTTAATGCTCGGGTGCCCCTGCAGGCGCGAGTTGATCTGTCGGAACGTATTGAACTCGCTGCGCTCGATCTTGCCTTGTTGATACAGCATGGCGTACTGCGCGGCGACGGCGTGGCCTTTACTCATCACCACGCGCGAGCGGGGAGAGGCGGCCAGATCGACTTCCTGGTAATAGAGCCAGGTAAGCACGTCGATTATCGACAGCGCCCCGCCCGGATGGCCAATTCCGGACTCGTAAATCATAGTGACGATCTCGCGGCGGGCGGCGAGCGCGTGGGATTTCAGTTCATCAATGTTCATGTTCATTCCTTCTTAGGGCAGCATTTTACCGATGTAGTACACGACCAGACCCAGAGCGACGAAGTCGGTTTCCGGGAAGCTGGTGCCTGAAAGACCGACGGATTCCATAATCGGGTAAATCAGCGCCGGGCCGATGCCGATCAGGATCCCGGTGATAAAGCTTCCGGCAATCGCGCCTTTCCAGCCGCCGGAGGCATTACCAAATACCGCTGCGGTCGCGCCAATGAAGAAGTAGGGAATGGCTACCGGGATAATCACGGTTTGGCCAAGAATCGCCAGAAAGCCCATCACCACCAGCCCGCCGACAAATGAAGAGATAAACCCCAGCACGGTGGCGGTCGGGGCGTAGGGGAAGACCACCGGGCAGTCGAGCGCGGGTTTGGCGTTAGGAATAAACTTCTCCGAGATGCCGAGGAAGGCCGGAACAATTTCTGACAGCAGCAGGCGTACGCCGGTAATGATGATGTACAGCGAAGCGGTAAAGGTCAGCGACTGAAAGAGCGGGTAAACCAGCCAGTGCATCCCGTCTGCCGCTGCGGTGACCGCGGCTTTTCCGGCAGCGAGCGCGGCGATGTAGTAGAAGATGCTCACCGAGATCGACACCGAGACGATGTAATCTTTAAAGATCCCCAGCCAGCCGGGAAGATTCAGCTTTTCGGTGGATTGTTTCGGATCGCCGACCTTTGCGCCAATCCAGCCGGAGGCGGCGTAGGCCAGCGTGACGTAGTGCCCCATCGCGATCTCATCATTACCGGTAATTTTTCGCATCCACGGTTGCGCAATGGCCGGATAGAGGCAGGCGGCGAGACCCAGCAGCACGGAGCCGACAATGATGGTCGTCATGTCGCTGTAGCCCAGCGCCTTCAGCGTTACGGTAAGCAGCGCGGAGAGATAAAGATTATGTTGCCCGGTAAGAAAGATATATTTAAACGGCGTCACGCGGGCAAAAAACAGGTTCCAGCCAAAACCAATCACCATGATTAGCGACACGCACATGGCGAATTTGGTTTGCGCCAGTCCGGTTAGCGCTTCTGCCAGCGGCATGACGCCCTTCAGGCCAAAGCCATCGCTGAATAAGGTCTGAAAGTTACCCAGGGAAGTGACTGCCAGACCGGCGCCGCCGGCAAAAACCAGAAAGCCGACGATGGTTTTGAAGGTGCCGGAAAGGACTTTTTCAATCGGCTTGCGTTGGATTAACAGGCCGATTAATGCAATAAAGCCAACTAAAAGTGGGGTTACGCCCAGAATGTCGAATACAATAAATCTGAGGAAATCCATATTGCCTCCGGGAGAGGTTAGTTGCTTTGAACGATGTCGGTGAGCGCAGACTCCATCTCTTCACTGTTCATCAGGTCGGTGATGCCGACCGCTCTGAATCCGGCGGCTTCGACTTCGTCGGTGAGATCGCGCATAGTGATGACAAAATCAATATCTCGCCAGGTGCGTAACCCTGAGAGGACGTCATGCTCCAGCTCGATATTCCAGCCGTGCTTGTCGATGATTTTTTGTGCTTTGATTTTGAGCATTAAGGAGCTGCCCATACCGGTACGACAGACTATGAGACCTTTCATTCGATGTTCTCCTGTTTGTAAAAATAATTATTTTTATTTATTTGTATGAGATAATAATTATTATCTTTGCAGCAGGACGAAAGATGTGACTGTGTTTGCATTTTGAGCAAATAAGGCAAAACATGAGCCAGATAGACAATAACTTGTTGATAAGCATAAGAAACGGAGCTTCAGGGCTAAGCCCGATACTGGAGAAAGTTGGCCGTTTTATTACGGAAAATCCTGACTTTGTGATGCGTCACACGATTTCAGAACTGGCCGACTCCATTGATACCAGTGAGGGGAGTATCACCCGTTTTTGTCGGGCCTTTGGTTTTAAAGGTTTCTCGGATTTCAGAACCGCGCTGGCGATGGAGCAGGGCGCCGCGCGCTCGGAAGACCACGGTATCAACGAGAGCGAAGAGATTGCGCCGGTGCTGGCGAGCATTCGCGACAGTAATGCCATTGTCGATAACCAGGAGCTGAAAGCCGCGGCCGACTGGCTTAACACCCTGAACAGCATTGCTATCTATGCCGTGGGCACGGCGGTGCCGGTGGCGTTATTCCTGCAGATGAATTTAATCAATATGGGTAAGGCGGCCAGCTTTATCGATCGCTCCTATCCGGCGGCGATGCCGCTGCTGGCTGACAGTCAAAAAACCGGCATCATCGTCGTTCACAGCGAACAGGCATCGGCGGATATGATGCAGGCCCTGTCGCTGGCAAAGCAGCAGGGCGTTAAAATTTTATCGCTGACCCGCGGGACGTTTGCGCCGCTGGCCCGTTTATCTGACTGGAATCTTCAGGCGGCGGTGGCTTTACAGGGGGAAGGGGAGTCGGGGTTTGCGGAAATCGCCGGTGCAATGATGGTGGCCGACCGGATCCTCAGCGCGCTGGAAGAGCAGGATGAACGCTATGCGGAATACCGAAAAGCGCATCAGAAGCGCATTTTCTCGATTGAGAGCGTGGCGAATAAGCTGTCGGAATATTTTATGTCCTGACGCTGATTTTGTTGGGGAAACACCCGGTAGCGCAATCTCTACCGGGCGGGGATTTTAGTACATCACTTTATGACCGTACTGTTCCAGAATGCCCTTCACGCGTTCCATGGTCTCTTTCTTGGGCGGATGGACGCCGTCCAGCTTGTACTCTTCGCCCATGGCTACCCATTTGTGCTTGCCCAGCTCGTGGTACGGCAGCAGTTCGATTTTCTCGACGTTGCCCATGTCACGAGTAAACTCACCCAGGCGATGCGCGGAATCATCATCGTCGGACCAGCCCGGAACCACAACGTAGCGGATCCAGACGTTGATGTTTTTGTTTGACAGGTAACGGGCAAACTCCAGCGTCCGATGGTTAGAGACGCCTACCAGATTCTGGTGAATTTCATCATTCATTTGCTTGAGATCGAGCATCACCAGATCGGTGACTTCCAGCAGTTCATCAATAACCGGGTCGTAGCGGCGCACAAAGCCGTTGGTATCGAGACAGGTATGAATACCTTCTTTCTTACAGGCGCGGAACCAGTCGCGAACAAATTCGGCCTGCAGGATAGCCTCGCCGCCGGATGCCGTCACGCCGCCGCCGGAAGCGTTCATAAAGTGGCGATAGGTCACCACCTCTTTCATCAGCTCTTCAACGGTAATCTCTTTGCCGCCGTGGGTATCCCAGGTATCGCGGTTGTGGCAATAGAGGCAGCGCATCAGGCAGCCCTGGAAGAAGGTGATAAAGCGGATCCCCGGGCCATCGACGGTGCCACAGGATTCAAAGGAGTGAATGCGACCAATTGTTGACATTGCGGTGATATCTCCGAATTTGGCCCATCCGGGGCCTATGTAGATGCACAGCTCAAAGGCTATGTCGAGTCTGTTTTGGCTGTTATCCATAAAGTATAGACAGCAGACAAAAGAGACTGGGGCAGGATGATATTGCTAAAAAGGCCCCACTTGCGTGGAGCCTTTATTGTACGCTTTTTACTGTACGATTTCAGTCAATACCATTACATGGTCTGAGTGAAGGTACGAGTAATAACGTCCTGCTGCTGCTCTTTCGTCAGGGAGTTAAAACGTACTGCGTAGCCGGATACGCGGATGGTCAGCTGCGGATATTTTTCCGGATTTTCCATCGCGTCGAGCAGCATTTCGCGGTTCATAACGTTGACGTTCAGATGCTGACCGCCTTCGATGGACGCTTCGTGGTGGAAGTAACCATCCATCAGGCCGGCGAGGTTAGTTTTACGAACTTCGTCGTCTTTACCCAGCGCGTTCGGCACGATAGAGAAGGTGTAAGAAATACCATCTTTCGCGTAAGCAAACGGCAGTTTTGCAACGGAGGTCAGAGAGGCAACAGCACCTTTCTGGTCACGGCCGTGCATCGGGTTAGCACCTGGTCCGAACGGAGCGCCAGCGCGACGACCGTCAGGGGTGTTACCGGTTTTCTTACCATACACAACGTTAGAGGTGATGGTCAGAACGGACTGAGTCGGGATAGCGTTGCGGTAGGTGTGCAGTTTCTGAATTTTCTTCATGAAACGTTCAACCAGGTCAACGGCCATATCATCGACGCGAGAGTCGTTGTTACCAAACTGCGGGTATTCGCCTTCGATTTCGAAGTCGACAGCCAGACCGTTTTCGTCACGAATCGGTTTAACTTTCGCATATTTGATTGCAGACAGGGAGTCAGCCGCAACGGACAGACCTGCGATACCACATGCCATGGTGCGGATAACATCACGGTCGTGCAGCGCCATCAGGGAAGCTTCGTAGCTGTACTTGTCGTGCATGTAGTGGATGATGTTCAGCGCAGTGACGTACTGTTTAGCCAGCCAGTCCATGAAGTGATCCATGCGGTCCATCACTTCGTCGAAGTTCAGAACGTCGCCTTTGATCGGTTCAGATTTAGGACCAACCTGCATTTTCAGTTTTTCATCAACGCCGCCGTTGATTGCGTACAGCATGGTTTTCGCCAGGTTAGCACGCGCGCCGAAGAACTGCATTTGCTTACCAACAACCATCGGGCTTACGCAGCAAGCGATAGCGTAGTCATCGTTGTTGAAGTCAGGACGCATCAGGTCATCGTTCTCGTACTGCAGAGAAGAGGTATCGATGGACACTTTCGCGGCGTATTTTTTGAAGCTCAGCGGCAGTTTTTCAGACCACAGAATGGTGATGTTCGGCTCCGGAGACGGCCCCATGGTATACAGGGTGTTCAGGAAACGGAAGCTGTTTTTGGTGACCAGAGTACGGCCGTCAACGCCCATACCGCCGATAGATTCGGTTGCCCAAATCGGGTCGCCAGAGAACAGTTCATCATATTCAGGGGTACGCAGGAAACGAACCATACGCAGTTTCATGACCAGGTGGTCAATCATTTCCTGTGCGTCTTGCTCGGTGATTTTACCGGCTTTCAGGTCACGTTCGATGAAGATGTCCAGGAAGCTGGAGGTACGACCGAAGGACATTGCCGCGCCGTTCTGAGATTTAACGGCAGCCAGGTAGCCGAAGTAGGTCCACTGGATAGCTTCCTGAGCGGTGGTTGCCGGACCAGAGATATCGCAGCCGTATTTTGCCGCCATTTCTTTGATCTGACCCAGCGCACGGTGCTGTTCAGAGATTTCTTCGCGCAGACGAATAGTTCCTTCCAGATCTTCGCCGTTTTCCAGTTTCTCTTGCAGAGAGACGAACTGAGCGTATTTATCTTTCATCAGGAAGTCGATACCGTACAGCGCAACGCGACGGTAGTCACCGATGATACGACCACGGCCATAGGCATCCGGCAGACCGGTCAGAACGCCAGATTTACGGCAGTTCAGGATGTCTTTGGTGTAAACGTCAAACACGCCCTGGTTGTGAGTTTTGCGGTATTCAGTGAAGATTTTCTTCAGCATCGGGTCCAGTTCGCGATTGTACGCTTTGCAGGAACCTTCTACCATTTTGATGCCGCCGAACGGGATAATCGCGCGTTTCAGCGGAGCTTCAGTCTGCAGACCAACGATTTTCTCGAGACCTTTCTCGATGTAGCCAGCGTCATGAGAAGTGATGGTGGATGCAAGGGAAGTATCAAAATCAACAGGCGCGTGAGTGCGGTTTTCCTGTTTAACGCCTTCCATTACGGTGTCCCACAGCTTGGTGGTCGCGTCAGTTGCGCCAGCCAGGAAGGACTCGTCACCTTCGTACGGGGTATAGTTTTTCTGGATGAAGTCGCGGACGTTGACTTCGTTCTGCCAGTCACCTTTCGCAAAACCTTCCCAGGCTGTGGCTAACTTTTCATTAAGCTCGGACATGTAACACCTACCTTCTTAAGTGGATTTTTTATTTACTGCCTGAAACAACCCTTAGTGATGGTCGTCGCCACGCAGGTAAATGACCCAGTATGTCAACCCAACCAGCAGACCACCGCCGATGATGTTCCCGATAGTTACCGGAATCAGGTTATCAGTGATGAAGTTCATGACGGTCAGGTGAGAGAAACTTTCCGGAGTTGAACCGACAGCGGTCCAGAATTCCGGGCTTGCAAAGTCGCGGATAACGATACCCAGCGGGATCATAAACATGTTCGCGATACTATGCTCAAACCCGCTGGCAACAAACATTGCCACCGGTAAAACCATAATCATGGCTTTATCCATCAGGCTGCGGCCGGAGTAGCTCATCCATACCGCAAGGCAGACCATCAGGTTTGCCAGGATACCCAGGCACACGGCTTCAACAAAAGTATGGTGCATTTTGTGGTCGGCGGTTTGCAGAACGTTAAGTCCCCATTGACCGTTGGCAGTCATATATTCGCCTGAAAGCCACATCAGCAATACAAAGAGTAAGCAACCAATCAGGTTACCAACATAGACGTTGAGCCAGTTTTTCGCCAGTTGACCCCATGTGATTCTTCCGCTGGCTTTCGCGACAACGATAAGAACGGTTGAGGTAAACAGGTCGGCACCGCAAATAACGCAGAGAATCAAACCTAGTGAGAAGCAGATGCCTCCAATCAGTTTGGCAACCCCGAATGGCATCCCGGCCGTGCCGGTTGTCGCGGTAATATAGAAAACAAAAGCGATAGAGATGAAGACACCTGCGGTGATCGCCAGATAAAACGTCTTTATCGGATGTTTTGTCGCTTTATAGACACCCGCTTCTTCGGCGACTTTCGCCATGGCAGCAGGGAGTAAAAGATCAAAAGGGTTGTCAGCTTTCACACTAACTCTCTCTTTATGTAAGTTGGCGGTGAGATACTAACAAAGCATTATAGAAGGGAATTTGATGTAGATCATATCCTACCGGAACTATAGGCCTTTTGAGTGTGTGGATTTGCCTTAATGTTGACTTAATTTATTGTTTTTTAATGAAAAAATAAATTTTAAAATTTACAAATAATGTTGATTATTTTCATTTTACCCCCGTTTTTCGGTTAATTAAAATGGGGTATTTTTATTAAAATTAACAATATTCGCGGTGGGATTTTATTATTTCTCACCACTAATTAACTTTATGGCTACAATCGGGCTTTGGGGTTGCGGAAAACATAAAAATGGGGGCCTTCGCCGGCCCCCATAATAGGGTTATTCAGGCAGTAAAGCGCGCTTATTTACCCCAGAATGCTGCTTTTGCGCGCTGCAGCTTTTCGTAGGCTTTCAGCAGCGACTGATGAGCCGGGAACGCGAGCAGGTCGCTGTCTACTGCCTGCAGGCCGTAGAAAGGCGCTTCTCCGCTCAGCGCGGCGCTGGCGGCTTCTACGGCATCGGCGCCATACATGCGTACAAAAGCGTTCAGATACTGCAGCGGCTGGCGCTCCTCTTCCTGGCTCAGCAGCAGCAGGGTTTGCAGGCAGCGGTAGTAATTAGCGCGCTCGGCGCTAAAGATGGAGGCGTTGAACTCCATGGTCCACTCGGTCCAGATTAGCGCCTGCTCGAGATCGCCGCCCGCCAGCGCGAGCATAGCTTTCAGCTCGCCAATGCGCAGCGTATACCAGCCGTTGTCTTTGCCGGTCGCCAGACCCAGCAGTTCGCGCACGCGGGTGAAGTCATCAAGGCCTTCATCATCCATTTGTTCGATAAGCGCCAGATAATCTTCTTTTTCCCACTCGCTTTCCGGCAGGGAAAGAATCGTTTCCCGCAGAGGCGCGCCCATGCTGTTATTCGCCAGCCAGAGGTCTTCCGCCGGATAAATATCAGACATGCCCGGGACAATGATTCGGCAGGCGTAGACGCTCAGGTGTTCGTAATCGGCGATGTAAACTTCTTTATCTTCTTGTTTAAAGATAGCCATCAGGGTGGCGAACTCTTCCTCCGTGGTTCCGGAGAAGCTCCAGTCCACGAACGGGTAGTCGGCATCTTGCTTAAACATATCCCAGGAGATCAGGCCGCTGGAATCGATAAAGTGCGTTTCAAGGTTCGCATGTTCAGCGACTTCTTCATCATCGAAGGTTGGCGGCGTGAAGACGTCGAGATCTTTCAGGCTGCGACCCTGGAGCAGTTCGGTAACGGTACGTTCCAGCGCCACGCCGAAATCGGGATGCGCGCCGAAAGAGGCGAAACAGGTGCCGTTAGCCGGGTTAAACAGCACGACGCAGATAACCGGATATTTGCCGCCGAGCGAACCGTCATAAGCGAAAATCGGGAAACCTTCGGCCTCCAGCTTATTGATCGATTCGACTACGCCCGGATAGCGCGCCATCACCTCCGCCGGGATCTCCGGCAGGCTGATGCTTTCGGCGATAATGCGGTTTTTAATATGCCGTTCGAACACTTCTGAGAGGCCCTGAACGCGGGCTTCGTTGCGGGTGTTGCCCGCGGACATCCCGTTAGAAACGTACAGGTTGCCGACAATATTCATCGGAATATAGACCGTTTCACCATCAGACTGGCGGGTGAACGGCAGACCGCAGACGCCGCGATCGTCATTCCCTGACTGCAGATCGACCAGCATGCTGGCGGTTAACTGATCGTCAGGATCGTAGAACGCGCGCAGGCGGGTATCCAGCAGGCCTTCCGGTACTTCGTCATCGTCGGTTAACGGGAACCATTTTTCATTCGGATAGTGAACGAAGGGACCGTTGGCGATAGTCTCGCCCAGCCAGAAGTCGGCAAAGAAATAGTTGGTCGAGAGACGCTCAAAGTACTCTCCGAGCGCGGAGGCCAGCGCGGCTTTTTTGGTGGCGCCTTTGCCGTTGGTGAAGCACAGGGCGCACTCTTTATCGCGGATATGCACTGACCAGACGTGCGGAACCGGGTTGAGCCATGAGGCCTCTTCAATATCGAATCCGAGGTCGTGCAACTTCTGCTGGAAGCGAGCGATGGAATCTTCCAGGGCGGCATCTTTGCCGGGAATAAATGTTTGAGTCATGGCAGTCACTTTTATCGTACGTAAAGCGCGCAATGATACGGGTTTTAGATGACGGGTGCTATCTCCATCGTCTGGCTATGCTTATGTCACTCAATAACTGTTCAGGCGTTAATCATGAAGACATTTGACTGGCATCGTATGGCACTGGATAAAGTGCCCGTGGAATTTCTGGCCGAGGTGGCATTACGGAGCCTCTACACCTTCGTACTGGTATTTATTTTTCTCAAGATAACCGGGCGGCGGGGCGTTCGTCAGATGTCACTGTTCGAAGTGCTCATCATTTTGACCCTCGGTTCGGCCGCGGGCGACGTCGCATTCTATGATGACGTTCCGATGCTGCCGGTACTGGCGGTTTTTATCACTCTGGCCCTGCTGTACCGATTGATTATGTGGCTGATGGGGCATAGCGAAAAACTGGAGGATCTGCTGGAGGGTAAGCCGATTATTGTTGTGGAAAACGGCGAGCTGGCCTGGGAGAAACTGCAGGCGGAAAACATGACCGAATTTGAGTTTTTTATGGAGCTGCGAATCAGCGGGGTTGAGCAACTGGGGCAGGTGCGGCTGGCTATTCTGGAAACCAACGGGCAGATCAGCCTCTATTTCTATGAGGATGACGATGTTAAAGCCGGACTCTCCATTCTTCCTTCCCGCTTTACCGATCGTTTTACCACTATACCCCGGGACGACGAGTATGCCTGCGTTCGCTGTAGCGCAATCCTTACGCTACGAGCCGGGGATAAACAATTATGCCCTCGCTGCGCAAATGCAGAATGGTCGAAGGTCAGCCGGGCAAAAAGAGTCACCTGACAGCAATTATGTCGGTTTTATGACGTCAAGCTGGCAGATTCTTTTGTGTGAGCGAGGCCGCATTTCCCCGACGCTCAGTTTTAGCCATTGCGGTGCGTGTCACTGAATGATAAAACCGATAGCCACAGGAATAACTTATGCCCGCGACGGTTCGCGGGTAAATAACATAGCAAGTGGTGAGGGGAAATGGCTCAGGTCTATAACTTCAGTTCAGGCCCGGCAATGCTGCCGGCGGAAGTACTCAAACTGGCACAAAAGGAACTGTGCGACTGGAACGGTTTGGGGACGTCGGTGATGGAAATCAGCCACCGTGGTAAAGAGTTCATTAAGGTGGCTGAAGAAGCGGAACAGGATTTTCGCTCCCTGCTCAATATTCCTTCCAACTATAAAGTTTTATTCTGCCACGGCGGCGGTCGCGGACAGTTTGCCGGTATCCCGCTGAACCTGCTTGGCGATAAAACCGTTGCCGACTACGTCGATGCCGGCTACTGGGCGGCCAGCGCGGTAAAAGAAGCGCATAAATACTGCACGCCCAACGTGATCGACGCCAAAATCACCGTTGACGGCCTGCGCGCGGTTAAGCCGATGAGCGAATGGCAGCTGACCCCTGGCGCGGCCTACCTGCACTACTGCCCGAACGAAACCATTGACGGTATTGCCATTGAAGAAGCGCCAAACTTTGGCGACGATGTGGTCGTCACGGCGGATTTGTCATCGACGATTTTATCCCGTGAAATTGACGTCAGCCGCTATGGCGTAATCTACGCGGGCGCGCAGAAAAACATCGGTCCAGCAGGTCTGACGCTGATTATTGTGCGCGAAGATCTGCTGGGTAAAGCCAGCGTAGCCTGCCCGTCGATTCTTGATTACTCCATCCTGTCCGCCAATGACTCTATGTTTAACACGCCGCCGACGTTTGCCTGGTACCTGTCAGGTCTGGTGTTTAAATGGCTGAAAGAGCAGGGCGGCGTTGCCGCTATGGATAAAATCAACCAGCAGAAAGCCGACCTGCTGTATAGCACCATCGATAACAGCGGTTTCTATCGCAACGATGTCGCTGCGGCGAACCGCTCGCGCATGAACGTGCCGTTCCAGCTGGCGGACAGCGCGCTTGATAAACTGTTCCTCGAAGAGTCCTTTGCCGCAGGTCTGCATGCGCTGAAGGGCCACCGCGTCGTGGGCGGCATGCGCGCTTCCATTTATAACGCCATGCCGCTGGCGGGCGTGAAGGCGCTGACCGACTTTATGCAGGACTTCGAACGCCGTCACGGTTAATCGCCGCCGCGTTTTTCATCCCCGCAGCCGGTCTGCGGGGTTTTTATTCTGTTTGTTTGAGAGTTGAGTTTAATGGAATCCCTGACGTTACAACCCATCGCACGCGTAGATGGCACGATTAACCTGCCCGGGTCCAAGAGTGTCTCTAACCGTGCCTTGCTGCTGGCGGCTTTGGCCCGCGGCACGACGGTGCTGACCAACCTGCTGGATAGCGACGATGTACGCCACATGCTGAATGCCCTGAGCGCGCTGGGAGTTCATTACACCCTGTCTTCCGATCGTACCCGCTGTGAAGTCACCGGCAACGGCGGCCCTCTGCAGGCGGCTGAAGCATTAGAACTGTTCCTCGGTAATGCCGGAACGGCGATGCGTCCGCTGGCGGCGGCGTTATGTTTAGGCCGTAACGATATTGTGCTGACCGGCGAGCCGCGAATGAAAGAGCGGCCGATTGGCCACCTGGTTGACGCGCTGCGTCAGGGCGGGGCCCAGATTGATTACCTGGAGCAGGAAAACTACCCGCCGCTGCGCCTGCGCGGCGGTTTCAGCGGCGGCCAGGTTGAAGTGGACGGCAGCGTTTCCAGCCAGTTTCTGACCGCGCTCCTGATGACCGCCCCACTGTCGCCTCAGGATACCGTCATCGCGATTAAAGGCGATCTGGTTTCCAAACCTTATATTGATATTACGCTGCACCTGATGAAAACCTTTGGCGTTGAGGTTGAAAATCAGTCTTACCAGCGTTTTATCGTACGCGGCAATCAACACTACCGCTCGCCGGGCGACTACCTGGTTGAAGGCGATGCCTCCTCGGCATCCTACTTCCTCGCTGCCGGCGCAATTAAGGGCGGAACGGTGAAAGTCACCGGTATTGGCCGCAACAGCGTCCAGGGCGATATCCGTTTTGCCGATGTGCTGGAAAAAATGGGCGCAACCGTCACCTGGGGCGATGACTTCATTGCCTGCACCCATGGTGAACTGAACGCCATCGATATGGATATGAATCATATTCCGGATGCGGCGATGACCATCGCCACGGCGGCCCTGTTCGCGAAGGGCACCACGACGCTGCGCAACATCTATAACTGGCGTGTCAAAGAGACCGATCGCCTGTTTGCGATGGCCACGGAGCTGCGTAAAGTGGGGGCAGAGGTGGAAGAGGGGGAGGATTACATCCGCATTACTCCGCCCGCGAAGCTCCAGTTTGCTGAGATCGGCACCTATAACGACCACCGTATGGCAATGTGCTTCTCGCTGGTGGCGCTTTCCGATACGCCGGTCACCATCCTTGATCCGAAGTGTACGGCGAAAACGTTCCCGGACTACTTTGAGCAGCTGGCGCGAATCAGTACGTTGGCCTGAATAACGCGCGTTTAAGGTAAAAACGCCGGCCATCGTGTCGGCGTTTTTTTATGCCCGCGAGTTAAACCGGCAAGCCCTGGCGCAGTACATTCGCGCTGGCATCGCCGCAGATTAACGGTAAAACGGCATCATCTTCCGGGCTGTTGCTCTGTCAGCCCGCTATAATTGCACAATTCTTCCACAGGAGATTTCCTGTTATCCGTAATTTACAAGCAATGCTCACTTTCCGTCGAAGAGATGCGTATAATGCGCGGCGTTTATATATTGATGCGCCTTGCTGAAGGAGAAAAAGATGACGGCAACAGTTCCGGTAATCACCATTGATGGGCCTGGCGGTGCGGGCAAAGGCACCTTATGCAAGGCAATGGCAGAAACGCTGGGCTGGCATCTGCTCGACTCTGGGGCGATTTATCGCGTGCTTGCTCTCGCTGCGCTACATCATCATGTGGATGTTGAATCCGAAGAGGCGCTGGTGCCGCTGGCTGCGCACCTGGATGTTCGTTTTGTCTCCACTAACGGTAGCCTGGAAGTGGTACTGGAGGGGGAGGACGTTAGCGCTGAGATTCGCACTCAGGATGTTGCCAACACGGCCTCTAAAGTAGCGGCTTTTCCCCGCGTGCGTGAAGCGTTGCTGCGCCGCCAGCGGGCCTTTCGCGAATTGCCAGGCCTGATTGCCGACGGACGCGATATGGGCACCGTCGTATTCCCTGATGCGCAGGTGAAAATTTTCCTTGACGCCTCCGCGGAGGAACGTGCTCATCGCCGCATGCTTCAGTTGCAGGAGAAGGGCTTTAGTGTTAACTTTGATCGCCTTTTATCCGAGATAAAAGAGCGCGACGATCGCGACCGCAATCGTACAGTCGCGCCGCTGATCCCGGCTGCCGATGCTTTAGTTCTTGATTCAACAGAACTAAACATTGAGCAAGTGATTGAAAAAGCGCTACACTATGCGCGCGAAAAACTGGCTTCCGCTTAATCGTCTTATCGATAAAGCACAACAGCCTCCGAATTATAGCAGTACCCCCGCAGCAATGGAGTGTTAGCGGGTATGTTAAACAACCCCATCCGGCATGGAGCCAGGTGGACGTTAAATATGAAACCTGAAGATTAAACATGACTGAATCTTTTGCTCAACTATTTGAAGAATCCTTAAAAACAATCGAAACCCGTCCGGGTTCCATCGTTCGTGGTGTTGTTGTTGCTATCGACAAAGACGTAGTACTGGTTGACGCCGGTCTGAAATCTGAGTCTGCCATTCCGGCAGAGCAGTTCAAAAACGCCCAGGGCGAGCTGGAAATCCAGGTTGGTGACGAAGTTGACGTTGCTCTGGATGCAGTAGAAGACGGCTTCGGTGAAACCCTGCTGTCCCGTGAGAAAGCTAAACGTCACGAAGCTTGGATCACGCTGGAAAAAGCTTACGAAGACGCTGAAACTGTAGTCGGTATTATCAACGGCAAAGTTAAAGGTGGCTTCACTGTTGAGCTGAATGGTATTCGTGCGTTCCTGCCGGGCTCCCTGGTAGACGTTCGTCCGGTGCGCGATACGCTGCACCTGGAAGGCAAAGAGCTTGAATTCAAAGTCATCAAGCTGGACCAGAAACGTAACAACGTTGTTGTTTCTCGTCGTGCCGTTATCGAATCCGAAAACAGCGCAGAGCGCGATCAGCTGCTGGAAAACCTGCAGGAAGGCATGGAAGTTAAAGGTATCGTTAAGAACCTCACTGACTACGGTGCATTCGTTGATCTGGGCGGCGTTGACGGCCTGCTGCACATTACCGATATGGCATGGAAACGCGTTAAGCATCCGAGCGAAATCGTAAACGTTGGCGACGAAATCACTGTTAAAGTGCTGAAGTTCGACCGCGAACGTACTCGTGTATCTCTTGGCCTGAAACAGCTGGGCGAAGATCCGTGGGTAGCTATCGCTAAGCGTTATCCGGAAGGTACCAAACTGACCGGTCGCGTGACCAACCTGACCGACTACGGCTGCTTCGTTGAAATCGAAGAAGGCGTTGAAGGCCTGGTTCACGTTTCCGAAATGGACTGGACCAACAAAAACATCCACCCGTCCAAAGTTGTTAACGTTGGCGATGTAGTGGAAGTTATGGTTCTGGATATCGACGAAGAACGTCGCCGTATCTCCCTGGGCCTGAAGCAGTGCAAAAACAACCCATGGCAGCAGTTCGCGGAAACCCACAACAAGGGCGACCGTGTTGAAGGTAAAATCAAGTCTATCACTGACTTCGGTATCTTCATCGGCCTGGACGGCGGCATCGATGGCCTGGTTCACCTGTCTGACATCTCCTGGAACGTTGCAGGCGAAGAAGCAGTTCGTGAATACAAAAAAGGCGACGAAATCGCAGCAGTTGTTCTGCAGGTTGACGCAGAGCGCGAGCGTATCTCTCTGGGCGTTAAACAGCTCGCAGAAGATCCGTTCAACAACTGGGTTGCACTGAACAAGAAAGGCGCAATCGTAAACGGTAAAGTCACTGCAGTTGACGCTAAAGGCGCAACCGTAGAGCTGGCTGACGGCGTTGAAGGTTACCTGCGCGCTTCTGAAGCTTCCCGTGACCGCGTTGAAGATGCAACTCTGGTTCTGAGCGTTGGCGACGACGTTGAAGCTAAATTCACCGGCGTTGATCGTAAAAACCGCGCAATCAGCCTGTCTGTTCGTGCGAAAGACGAAGCTGACGAGAAAGATGCAATCGCAACTGTTAACAAACAGGAAGATGCAAACTTCTCCAACAACGCAATGGCTGAAGCTTTCAAAGCAGCTAAAGGCGAGTAATCTTAGTCTTTCGGGTTACAACAACCTGAATTACGACGAGTTTACTTGACAGATTGCAGGATTCGTCCTGTAATCAAGCACAAAGGGCGGCTACGGCCGCCCTTGTTTAAGCTGTTAGCTAATTTTGCCTTGAAGGAAACCGGAGGAATAATGACCAAGTCAGAATTGATAGAAAGACTTGCCAGCCAGCAATCTCACATTCCTGCGAAAGCAGTGGAAGATGCTGTTAAAGAAATGCTGGAGCATATGGCCTCAACGCTTGCTCAAGGCGAGCGCATTGAAATCCGCGGTTTCGGCAGCTTCTCTCTGCATTATCGAGCACCCCGCACCGGGCGTAACCCAAAGACTGGCGATAAAGTTGAACTGGAAGGTAAATACGTTCCCCACTTTAAGCCGGGCAAAGAATTACGCGACCGCGCCAATATTTACGAAGAGTAAGTTTCGCCGATCGGCGACAACATACTTAAACGTTAAAAAAGCACCTTCGGGTGCTTTTTTTATGCCTTTAAATCTCTCTTTGAAGTGACCTCGCAAAACGCGGGTTCTGTTGCGTTAACGCAGTAGATTTTGCGGATGGCGCGGCGCAGTTCCTTTCCTTGCCTGGCGACACTCTCCCCGTTTAGCGTAACACTCCCTCTGACAGGGAGGTGCTAATGCGTTTACCACAACTTGCCGGCTGTGTGATTATCGGTATTCTGCCGCTGCTCTGGCTGCCAGTGCTGCCCGGGCGGTGGGTTATCTGGGGGCTCATGGCCCTGGCGCTACTTATTGCGCAATGTCGCCGCAGACCTGCGCAATACGCGGCATTGATAACGCTGTTTTTTATCTGGGGAGCCCTCAGCGCAGGCGAGGTGCTGTGGCCGACGGAGAGGTTAACGGACAGGAATCGCCAGGTTGACGTTGAGCTAACCGCAACGGACGGGCAGACAACGCATCAGGGGAAGATTATCCGTCTGGATGGGCGACGGCTGTTTCCTGCGCCAGGGATTAGCCTCTACGGCAGCTACCTGCCAGAAACGCCCTGCGCAGGTCAGGTTTGGGCGATGACGCTGCGCGCGCGTCCGGTACACGGACAGCTCAACGATGGCGGGTTTGATAGCCAGCGTCATGCATTGTCGCAGCATCGTCCGTTAACCGGACGCTTTATCACCGCTGACGTTCGGGTGCGGAACTGTAGTTTGCGGGCGCGTTATCTTGCTTCGCTGAATCAAACGCTGAACGCGTTGCCGTGGCAATCGGTGATGCTAGGGTTAGGCATGGGGGAGCGTCTGGCGATACCGCGCGAGATAAAGACCCTGATGCAGGAAACCGGGACATCGCACCTGATGGCGATTTCTGGCTTACATATCGCGCTAGGGGCTTCATTGGGCTGGTTGCTGCTCAGAGGTGTGCAGTTTTTTCTCCCGTGCCGTTGGCTTGGCTGGCGGGCGCCGCTGCTCGTTGGCCTGGCGAGCGCGATTTTTTACGCCGGGCTGACCGGCATGCAGCCACCCGCGTTGCGCACCTGCGTCGCGCTGGCCGCCGGCTGCGCGCTGCGGCTATCCGGAAAACGCTGGTCGCCATGGCAGCTATGGGTCTGCTGCATTGGCGCAATACTGTTTGCCGATCCGCTGGCGGTGCTGTCCGAAAGCCTCTGGCTCTCCGCGTTTGCCGTTGCGGCGCTTATCTTCTGGTATCAGCTGGCGCCGATGCCGGGCGGCAAAAGGAGCGGGCTACTGCGTCAAAGCCTCGCGTTATGTCATCTGCAGATCGGCTTAATGTTTTTACTTGCTCCTCTACAGATCGCACTTTTTCACGGCATCAGCCTGACGTCCGTGCTGGCCAACTTGATTGCCGTGCCGCTGGTGACCTTTGTCGTTGTCCCGCTAATTCTGACCGCGATGTTTTTACACCTCTGCGCGCCGTTTATCATTGAGATGGCGGTCTGGCAATCGGCGGACCGTGTTCTGGCCGCGCTATTCTGGTTCTTACGACAGCTGCCGCCGGGCTGGCTGTCGCTGGATGCGCGCTGGCTTGGGATAAGCTTGCTGCCGTGGCTGGCGTTAATCGTCTGGCGTTTTCATGCGTGGCGCACGTTGCCCGCGTTTTGTTTAGCATTTCTCGGGCTATTGAGCTGGCCCTTCTGGCGGAGTACGGCTGCTAACGAATGGCGAGTCACCATGCTGGATGTCGGGCAGGGGCTGGCAATGGTGATTGAACGCGAGGGCGCGGCGCTTCTCTATGATACCGGCCTGGCCTGGCCCGAGGGAGACAGCGGTCAGCAGATCATTATTCCCTGGCTACGCTGGCATCATTTGCAGCTTGAAGGCGTCGTTCTCAGCCACGAGCATCTCGATCACCGCGGCGGGCTAAATTCGGTGTTAAAGGCGTGGCCCCGGATATGGGTGCGAAGCCCTTTAGGCTGGGCGGGTCATTTAGCCTGCCAGCGCGGAGAAACCTGGCAGTGGCGGGGTTTAACCTTTCGCGCGCTCTGGCCGCTGCCCGGAGCGACAGCGCAGGGGAATAATCGCTCGTGCGTGGTGCGTATTGATGACGGTAAACACAGTATTCTGCTGACCGGGGATATCGAAACGCCCGCGGAACGGGCGATGATTAGCCGCTACTGGCAGCATCTTGCGTCTACACTTATCCAGGTCCCCCACCACGGCAGTAATACCTCGTCGGGAATCGCCCTGCTGCGTAGCGTTGGCGGAGAAGCGGCGCTGGCTTCCGCTTCGCGCTATAACGCGTGGCGCATGCCATCAACCAAAGTGATTCAGCGCTACCGAAAACAGAGTTATCAGTGGTTCGACACGCCGCATCAGGGGCAAATTACGGTGGTTTTTTCTCCGGATAGCTGGCAAATCCATGGCTTACGGGATCAAGTTTTACCGCGATGGTATCATCAGTGGTTTGGCGGGAAGGCGTAGAACGGGTAGAATATGCGGCTATTTCAACACAAGCTGGTTTATTGAATGCAGAACGATAAAGATCTCTCCACGTGGCAGACCTTCCGCCGACTCTGGCCGATTATAGCGCCGTTTAAACCCGGGCTAATCGTGGCAGCGGTAGCGTTAGTGCTTAACGCGGCTAGTGATACCTTCATGCTATCGCTTCTTAAACCGTTATTGGATGATGGTTTTGGTAAAACGGATCGCTCGGTGCTGATATGGATGCCGCTGGTGGTGATCGGGTTGATGGTTCTGCGCGGCATTACCAGCTACGTTTCGAGCTACTGTATCTCCTGGGTTTCCGGCAAGGTCGTGATGACGATGCGCCGTCGTTTATTCAGCCACATGATGGGGATGCCGGTTGCCTTCTTTGACAAACAGTCCACCGGGACGCTGCTATCGCGTATTACCTATGATTCCGAGCAGGTCGCGTCTTCTTCCTCCAGCGCGCTGATTACCGTTGTGCGCGAAGGCGCGTCGATTATTGGCCTCTTCGCGATGATGTTTTATTACAGCTGGCAGCTGTCATTGATTCTGATCGTGCTGGCGCCGATCGTGTCTATTGCGATTCGCGTGGTCTCGAAGCGTTTTCGTAATATCAGCAAGAATATGCAGAACACCATGGGCCAGGTGACGACCAGCGCAGAGCAGATGCTGAAAGGGCATAAAGAAGTGCTGATGTTTGGCGGTCAGGCCGTCGAAACCAAACGTTTTGATAAAGTCAGCAATAAAATGCGCCTGCAGGGGATGAAAATGGTCTCCGCGTCGTCAATTTCTGACCCGATTATTCAGCTGATCGCCTCTCTGGCTCTGGCTTTCGTGCTCTATGCTGCCAGCTTCCCGAGCGTAATGGAGACGCTGACGGCGGGTACCATCACCGTTGTCTTCTCTTCAATGATCGCGCTGATGCGCCCGCTGAAATCACTGACTAACGTCAACGCGCAGTTCCAGCGCGGGATGGCCGCTTGCCAGACGCTTTTCGCTATCCTTGACTCCGAGCAGGAGAAAGATGAAGGCACGCGGGTTATCGAACGTGCGAAGGGCAACCTCGAATTTAAAAACGTCACCTTCAGATACCCGGGACGTGAAGTCGCCGCGCTGCGCAATATAGACCTGAATATTCCGGAAGGGAAAACCGTGGCGCTGGTAGGGCGCTCGGGTTCGGGTAAATCGACCATCGCCAGCCTGATTACGCGTTTCTACGATGTCGATGATGGGCAGATCTTGCTGGACGGCCACGACCTGCGTGAATACACCCTGAGCTCCCTGCGCGATCAGGTTGCGCTGGTGTCGCAAAACGTTCATCTTTTCAACGATACAGTAGCGAATAACATCGCCTACGCGCGTACCGAAGAGTACAGCCGCGAGCAGATAGAAGAAGCCGCTCGTATGGCTTATGCCATGGACTTTATCAACAAAATGGACAATGGCCTGGATACGATTATCGGGGAAAACGGCGTTATGCTTTCCGGCGGTCAGCGCCAGCGTATCGCTATCGCTCGCGCCCTGCTGCGTAACAGCCCGATACTGATCCTCGACGAAGCCACGTCGGCGCTGGATACCGAATCGGAACGCGCTATTCAGGCGGCGCTGGACGAACTGCAGAAAAACCGCACCTCGCTGGTGATTGCCCACCGTCTGTCGACGATTGAGCAGGCCGACGAGATCGTGGTGGTGGAAGATGGCCAGATCGTTGAACGCGGTAGCCATACCGACCTGCTTGAGCACAGGGGCGTTTACGCCCAGCTGCATAAGATGCAGTTCGGCGCATGATTGCACGCATCTGGTCCGGTGAGTCGCCCTTATGGCGGCTGCTGCTTCCGCTCTCCTGGCTCTATGGCCTGGTGAGCGGGTTGATACGGCTGAGCTATAAACTGGGTTGGCAAAAAGCCTGGCGAGCGCCGGTGCCGGTGGTGGTGGTGGGTAATCTGACCGCGGGCGGTAATGGTAAAACGCCGGTTGTCGTCTGGCTGGTGGAACAGCTCCAGCAGCGCGGTATTCGCGTTGGCGTTGTTTCACGCGGCTACGGCGGTAAAGCGGCGAGCTATCCGCTGCTGCTGAATACGGCTACCCCCACAGCGGAAGCGGGCGATGAGCCGGTGCTGATTTACCAGCGTACTGGCGCGCCGGTTGCCGTCTCGCCGGTACGCAGCGATGCGGTACAGGCCCTGCTCGCCGCCCACGATCTGCAGCTTATCGTCACAGACGATGGCCTGCAGCACTATAAGCTGGCGCGCGACAAAGAAATTGTGGTGATTGACGGCGTGCGCCGTTTTGGCAACGGCTGGTGGCTGCCTGCCGGCCCCATGCGCGAGCGCGCTTCGCGTTTACGCAGCGTGGATGCGGTTATCGTTAACGGCGGTCTCGCCCGTCCGGGAGAGATCCCGATGCAGCTTCGCCCCGGGCAGGCGGTAAATCTGCTGACCGGCGAACGCCGGGATGTGGCGGCGTTGGACAACGTGGTGGCGATGGCCGGAATCGGCCACCCGCCGCGCTTCTTCGCCACCCTTGAAAGCTGCGGCGTCAGTCCGGTAAAAACCGTCGCCTTAGCCGATCATCAGGCATTGGCGCAGAGCGCAGTCGCCGCGCTGGCGACGTCGCAGCAAACCCTGCTGATGACCGAAAAAGATGCGGTGAAGTGCCGCGAATTTGCTCAGGCAAACTGGTGGTATCTTCCGGTCGACGCGATAATGACTGACCAACGCGCGCAGCGGTTGCTCACGGACTTAGTTACCCTGGCGCAACGCTAATCGTCGTATCACCGCTTGCGCCGGAACCCTTAACGGAGAAGCTGCATGCCGGTATTGTCCCTCTCGCTTAAAGAAGCCCGCCATCTTCACCTTGCCGCTCAGGGGCTGCTAAAAAAGCCCCGTCGCCGCGCAAAGCCCGGGGATATTCTGCAGACCATTAAGCAGATGTCCCTGCTGCAAATCGATACCATCAACGTTGTTGCGCGCAGTCCTTATCTGGTGCTGTTCAGCCGCCTCGGCCACTATCCGCAGCGCTGGCTGGACGAGGCGCTCCGCGCCGGCGAGCTGATGGAGTACTGGGCGCACGAAGCCTGCTTTTTACCGCGCAGCGACTTTTCACTGGTGCGTCACCGCATGCTGACGCCGGATAAAATGGGCTGGAAATATCACAAAGCGTGGATGACCGAACACGCCGAGGGCATTCAGGCGCTGTTGGCGCATATAGCCGAAAATGGCCCGGTTCGTTCGGCCGACTTCGAGCATCCGCGCAAAGGCGCCAGCGGATGGTGGGAGTGGAAACCGCATAAGCGCCATCTTGAAGGCTTATTCACCGCCGGTGAAGTGATGGTTATCGAGCGGCGTAATTTTCAGCGCGTTTACGATCTGACGCAGCGGGTCATGCCGGACTGGGACGATGAGCGCGACGGGCTCTCTCAGGAGCAGGCTGAAGCCATGATGTTACGTAGTAGTGCTCGCAGCCTGGGGATTTTTCGCGCGCAGTGGCTGGCGGATTATTATCGTCTGCGTCAGCCCCCGCTGCCGCTACTGTTGGCGAGCTGGCAGGAGGAGGGGCTGGTGGTGCCGGTTAACGTTGAAGCGCTGGGCGAAATGTGGCTCCACCGTGATGCTCTGGCGCTGCTGGAGTCTTCTCCCGGCGGTAGGCTCGCCGCCAGCCGCAGCGCGGTGCTTTCGCCTTTCGATCCGGTAGTCTGGGATCGCAAACGAGCGGAACAGCTGTTTAACTTTACCTATCGCCTGGAGTGCTACACGCCCGCGCCGAAACGGCAGTATGGCTATTTCGTATTACCGCTGCTGCACCAGGGGAGACTGGTTGGCAGAATGGATAGCAAAATGCACCGCAAAACCGGCGTTCTGGAAATTATCGCCCTGTGGCTGGAGGAGGGCGTCAAGGTGACGTCGGGCCTGGAGAGCGGGCTAAAACGCGCCATTGATGATTTTGCCCTCTGGCAGGACGCCACGCGGGTGAGCTGCGGGAAGCTGCCGGCGGAACTTTTTGCCGGGCGGCAACAGGGTTGGGAAATTGACGCTGCCTGAGCCCACGTGTGATATGCTGCTGAAGAATCTATTCGGTCCATCTGGAGGAATCATGGATCACCGTTTACTTGAAATTATCGCCTGTCCGGTTTGTAACGGTAAGCTGTATTACAGCCAGGATAAGCAAGAACTGATCTGCAAACTTGATCGCCTGGCTTTTCCGCTGCGTGAAGGCATTCCCGTACTGCTGGAAACCGAAGCCCGCCCGCTTCCTGTAGAAGAGAGCCAGTCATGAGTTTCGTGGTTATTATCCCCGCGCGCTTCGCTTCTACCCGCCTGCCAGGGAAACCGCTCCAGGATATCAACGGCAAGCCGATGATTGTCCATGTTCTGGAACGCGCTCGCGAATCCGGGGCCGAGCGGATTATCGTTGCTACCGACCATCCGGACGTGGCCCGCGCGGTGGAAGCCGCCGGCGGTGAAGTCTGCATGACCCGTGAAGATCATCAGTCAGGCACCGAACGCCTGGCCGAGGTGGTTGAAAAATGCGCCTTCAGCGATGACACCATCATTGTGAATATTCAGGGCGATGAGCCGATGATCCCGCCCGCGATCGTGCGCCAGGTAGCCGAGAATCTGGCTGCCAGCACCAGTGGTATGGCAACCTTAGCGGTGCCAATCCACGATGCGGAAGAGGCGTTTAATCCGAATGCGGTGAAGGTCGTCATGGATGCTGAGGGCTACGCGCTCTATTTTTCCCGCGCCACCATTCCGTGGGATCGCGATCGTTTCGCTAAATCCCGCGAGGCTATCGGTGATTCGCTGCTGCGTCATATCGGTATTTATGGCTATCGCGCCGGTTTTATTCGTCGCTATGTGAGCTGGGCGCCGAGCCCGCTGGAGCAAATAGAGATGCTCGAGCAGCTGCGCGTGCTGTGGTATGGCGAGAAAATCCATGTCGCGGTGGCGGAAGTGGTTCCCGGTACAGGTGTCGATACGCCGGAAGATCTGGAGCGCGTTCGCGCGGAGCTGCGTTAATCCCCCCATCCCCTCCGCCAGGAGGGGATATCCCCAGGCCGTTATTCCATATTTTTTTACGTCAATTTTGATCTCACCCGATGACAACCCCGGCCCAGGCGCTCATTATGAAACCGGTAGTATTCATAGGGGTAATCAGAAATGGAACAGTTGCGTACCGAGCTGAGCCACCTGCTGGGTGAAAAACTAAGCCGCGTGGAGTGCGTCAGCGAGAAACCGTCGTCGGCGCTGTGGTCGCTATATGATGCGCAGGGAAACCCAATGCCGCTGCTGGCGCGCAGCTTTACGACGCCGGGCGTGGCGCGTCAGCTGGCGTGGAAGATATCAACCCTGGCACGAAGCGGCACCGTCCGTATGCCGGTTGTCTACGGCGTGATGACGCACGACGAGCATCCGGGTCCCGATGTACTGCTGATTGAACGACTGCGCGGCGTCTCGGTTGAAGCCCCCGCCCGCACGCCGGAGCGCTGGGAGCAGCTGCAGGAGCAGATCGTGGAAGCGCTGCTGGCCTGGCATCGTCAGGATAGCGGCGGCTGCGTCGGGATGGTCGATAGCACTCAGGAAAATCTCTGGCCCTACTGGTACCGCCAGCGCGTGGAGGTGCTATGGAGTACGCTGAATCTTTATCAGGATACCGGCCTGACGATGCAGGACAAACGCATCCTGTTCCGCACGCGCGAATGCCTTATGGATTTGTTTAAAGGTTTCAATGATAACTGCGTGCTGGTACACGGTAGCTTCACGCTGCGCAGCATGCTTAAAGATCCGCGCAGCGATCAGCTGCTGGCGATGGTGGGGCCGGGCATGATGCTCTGGGCGCCGCGGGAATACGAGCTTTTCCGTCTGGCCGAGAGCGGTCAGGAAGAGGAGCTGCTGTGGCACTATCTGCGCCGGGCGCCGGTGGCGGAAGCGTTTCTCTGGCGGCGCTGGCTGTATCTGCTGTGGGACGAAGTGGATAATCTGGTGAATACCGGACGCTTTGACCGCGTCCGGTTTGACCTGGCGGCAAAATCAATCCTGCCCTGGCTCGCCTGAAGAACCTTTTAGCCACTGCCAGATGCGGCCTAACGTTTCGTAACCCACCCGATCGCTATGCATGAGCCAGACGGGCGAAGGAATAGCCCGCTCCCATGGGTTAAGCGGTGACTCAATCGCCAGCTGGTTGGCCGGCGCGGGCAGGGGAGTTAGCCCGGCGCGGCGAAAGAAAATCATCGCCCGCGGCAGATGAGAGGCGGAGGTGACCAGCAGGAACGGCGCATCGCCTATCGCCATCTTCACCGCAGCGGCTTCCTCTTCGGTATCTTTGGGTTTATCCAGGACAAGGATTTCGCTGCGCGGTATGCCCAGGCTCTCTGCCACTCTGGCCCCGGCTTCTGCCGTACTGACCGGATTTGTTTTTGCCGCTGCGCCGGTAAAGATGAGTTTCGAGCCCGGATTTTCATACCACAGGCGGATCCCCTCCGTCAGCCGCGGCAGGCTATTATTGATGAGATTGGAACTGGGCGCCCAGTCCGGGTTCCAGGTGTAGCCTCCGCCAAGCACGACCACGTACTGCACGCGCTTTTCACCTCTCCACGTCGGGTACTTATCTTCAATTGGCTTGAGCAGGCTATCGGCGACCGGTTGCAGGCTCAACAGCAGCAACAGCAGCCAGCCGAGGCTGACGCAGAGCTTGCCGGTGCGCTGGAAACGGCTAAACCACAGCAGGGCTATGCCGAGCGCAATGAGCAGCAGCAGCAGGGGAAGCGGCAGCATCATACCGCCTAAAACCTTTTTCAGCGTAAAAAGCATGCCGTACGGTTCCTTTTTTAACCATATAACCAAAGATATGCCCGGATCTTACAACAGATCGCTTCATTCTCCGCGCGGGTATGACAAAATAGCGGCTTTGTGTTGGCGTGTGGAGTCACCCGTGCAGGATCGTAATTTCGATGATATTGCTGAAAAGTTTTCGCGCAATATATACGGCACCACCAAAGGCCAGCTGCGGCAGGCGATCCTCTGGCAGGATCTGCAACCGCTGCTGGACCGGCTGGGGCCTGGGCCATTGCGAGTTCTTGACGCGGGCGGCGGCGAAGGGCAGACGGCGATCAAAGTGGCGGAAATGGGGCATCACGTCACGTTATGCGATCTCTCTGGTGAAATGGTGGCTCGTGCCCGGCAGGCGGCTGCCGATAAAGGTGTGATCGACAACATGCATTTTGTACAATGCGCGGCTCAGGATATTGAGCAGCATTTGGAAAGTCCGGTCGATCTGATACTGTTTCATGCGGTGCTGGAGTGGATAGCCGAACCACAGGCGATGTTGCGTACCCTGTGGTCGATGCTGCGCCCCGGCGGCGCGTTGTCGCTGATGTTCTACAATGCTAACGGTCTGTTGATGCACAATATGGTCGCCGGAAATCTCGACTATGTGCAAATCGGCATGCCGAAAAAGAAAAAACGCACGCTGTCGCCGGACTATCCGCGCGATCCGCAGCAGGTTTACGGCTGGCTGGAAGAGATTGGCTGGCAGATTACCGGCAAGACCGGCGTGCGGGTGTTTCATGATTATCTGCGTGAAAAACACCAACAGCACGATAAATTTGCGGCGCTGCTGGAGCTGGAAACGCGCTACTGTCGCCAGGAGCCGTATATTAGCTTAGGCCGTTATATTCACGTCACCGCGCTTAAGCCGCAGATGCAAGGATAAACTATGAGTGAATTTTCCCAGACAGTCCCCGAACTGGTTGCCTGGGCCAGGAAAAATGATTTTTCTATTTCGCTGCCGGTCGACAGACTCTCTTTTCTGCTGGCGATTGCCACGCTGAACGGCGAGCGGATGGAAGGGGAAATGACCGAGGGAGAACTGGTGGATGCGTTCCGCCACGTGAGTGATGCGTTTGAGCAGACCAGCGAAACCATCAGCCAGCGCGCCAATAATGCCATTAACGATATGGTGCGCCAGCGTCTGCTGAACCGCTTTACCAGCGAAATCACCGAGGGTAACGCTATTTATCGCCTGACGCCGCTGGGCATTGGGATCACCGACTACTATATTCGCCAGCGCGAGTTCTCCACCCTGCGACTGTCGATGCAGCTCTCCATCGTTGCCAGCGAACTCAAGCGCGCCGCCGACTCGGCAGAAGAGGGCGGCGATGAGTTCCACTGGCATCGTAACGTTTTCGCTCCGCTGAAGTACTCGGTAGCGGAAATCTTTGACAGCATTGACCTGACTCAGCGAATCATGGATGAGCAGCAGCAGCTGGTGAAAGATGATATTGCCCAGCTGCTGAACAAAGACTGGCGGGCGGCGATCTCCAGCTGCGAGCTGCTGCTGTCGGAAACGTCCGGCACCCTGCGGGAACTGCAGGATACCCTGGACGCGGCGGGCGATAAGCTGCAGGCAAACCTGCTGCGTATCCAGGATTCGACCATGGCGCGCGACGATCTGAATTTTATCGATCGTCTGGTGTTCGATCTGCAAAGCAAGCTGGACCGTATCGTCAGTTGGGGGCAGCAGGCGATTGACCTGTGGATCGGCTACGATCGCCACGTGCATAAATTTATCCGTACCGCCATTGATATGGATAAAAACCGCGTCTTCGCACAGCGTTTGCGTCAGTCGGTGCAAACCTACTTCGACGCCCCCTGGGCGCTCACCCATGCGAATGCCGATCGTCTGCTTGATATGCGCGATGAAGAGATGGCGCTGCATGATGAAGAGGTTACCGGGGAACTTCCAACGGATCTGGAGTACGAAGAGTTTAACGAAATTCGCGAACAGCTGGCGGCGCTGATTGAAGGACAGCTGGTGGTCTATAAAGAGAAGGGACTGCCGCTGGATCTTGGCCTGGTGGTACGCGAATATCTGTCGCAGTATCCGCGCGCGCGCCACTTTGACGTCGCGCGTATTGTGGTCGACCAGGCGGTACGTTTGGGCGTAGCGCAAGCAGATTTCACCGGACTGCCGGCAAAATGGCAGCCGATTAATGATTACGGAGCCAAGGTACAGGCGCATGTCATCGACAAATATTGAACAAGTGATGCCGGTTAAACTGGCGCAAGCGTTGGCTAATCCGTTATTTCCGGCGCTGGATAGCGCCCTGCGCGCGGGCCGTCATATCGGCCTTGACGAGCTGGATAATCACGCATTTTTAATGGATTTTCAGGATTACCTGGAAGAGTTTTATGCTCGCTACAACGTCGAGCTGATTCGCGCGCCGGAGGGTTTTTTCTATCTGCGCCCGCGGTCGACCACGCTGATCCCGCGCTCGGTGCTCTCCGAGCTGGATATGATGGTGGGTAAAATTCTCTGCTATCTCTACCTCAGCCCGGAGCGTCTGGCCAACGAGGGCATCTTCACTCAGCAGGAGCTTTACGACGAGCTGCTGACCCTCGCAGACGAAGCCAAGCTGCTCAAGCTGGTCAATAACCGTTCTACCGGGTCCGACCTTGACCGCCAGAAGCTGCAGGAAAAAATGCGCGCTTCGCTCAACCGCCTGCGCCGCCTCGGCATGGTGTGGTTTATGGGCCATGACAGCAGCAAATTCCGCATTACCGAATCGGTGTTTCGCTTCGGCGCCGACGTGCGCGCCGGTGACGATCCGCGCGAAGCCCAGCTGCGTATGATCCGCGACGGTGAAGCGATGGCGCTGGAAAATCGCCTGCAGCTTAATGATGAGAATGATGAGAATCAGCCGGATAGCGGGGAGGAAGAGTAATGATTGAACGCGGTAAGTTTCGCTCGCTGACGCTGGTTAACTGGAACGGTTTTTTTGCCCGCACCTTTGATCTTGATGAATTAGTGACCACGCTTTCCGGTGGTAACGGTGCCGGTAAATCCACGACCATGGCCGCCTTCGTCACCGCACTGATCCCGGACCTGACGCTGCTGCACTTTCGTAACACTACGGAAGCGGGGGCGACCAGCGGCTCGCGCGATAAAGGCCTGCACGGTAAGCTGCGCGCTGGCGTCTGCTACTCCGTGCTGGACGTGATCAACTCCCGCCACCAGCGCGTGGTGGTCGGCGTTCGTCTACAGCAGGTCGCCGGTCGCGATCGTAAAGTCGATATCAAGCCTTTTGCGATCCAGGGCCTGCCAACCTCCATCCAGCCAACTCAGCTGCTGACCGAAACCCTTAACGAGCGCCAGGCGCGCGTGGTGACGCTCAACGAGCTGAAAGATAAGCTCGAAGCGATGGAAGGGGTGCAGTTCAAGCAGTTTAACTCTATTACCGAGTATCACTCGCTGATGTTCGATCTGGGCGTGGTGGCTCGCCGCCTGCGTTCGGCTTCGGACCGTAGCAAATACTATCGCCTGATCGAAGCCTCGCTGTACGGCGGTATTTCGAGCACCATTACCCGCTCGCTGCGCGACTACCTGTTGCCGGAAAACGGCGGCGTGCGTAAGGCGTTCCAGGATATGGAAGCGGCGCTGCGTGAAAACCGCATGACGCTGGAAGCTATCCGCGTGACGCAGTCGGACCGCGACCTGTTCAAGCATCTGATCAGCGAAGCCACCAACTACGTTGCCGCCGACTATATGCGTCACGCTAACGAGCGACGCATTCATCTCGACAAGGCGCTGGAGTATCGTCGCGATCTGTTCACCTCCCGCGCTCAGCTCGCGGCGGAACAGTATAAGCACGTCGATATGGCCCGCGAGCTGCAGGAACATAACGGCGCGGAAGGCGATCTGGAAGCCGATTATCAGGCCGCCAGCGACCATCTGAACCTGGTGCAGACCGCTCTGCGCCAGCAGGAAAAAATCGAGCGCTATGAAGCGGATCTTGATGAACTGCAGATTCGCCTCGAAGAGCAAAATGAAGTCGTCGCGGAAGCGGTTGACCAGCAGGAAGAGAACGAAGCCCGCGCCGAAGCCGCCGAGCTGGAAGTGGATGAGCTGAAAAACCAGCTTGCCGACTACCAGCAGGCGCTGGACGTGCAGCAGACTCGCGCGATTCAGTACACCCAGGCGCTGCAGGCGCTGGAGCGGGCAAAAGCCCTCTGCCATCTGCCGGATCTAACGCCGGAGAGCGCCGACGAGTGGCTGGAAACTTTCCAGGCGAAAGAGCAGGAAGCGACGGAGAAAATGCTGTCGCTGGAACAGAAGATGAGCGTGGCGCAAACCGCGCACAGTCAGTTTGAACAGGCTTACCAGCTGGTGGCGGAGATCAACGGCCCGCTGGCGCGTAATGAAGCCTGGAACGTGGCGCGCGAACTGCTGCGCGAAGGCGTTAATCAACGTCATCAGGCCGAACAGGCGCACGGGCTGCGCAGTCGTCTGACGGAGCTTGAACAGCGTCTGCGTGAACAGCAGGATGCCGAACGCCAGCTCAATGAGTTCTGTAAGCGCCAGGGCAAACGCTACGATATCGATGAGCTGGAAGCCCTGCATCAGGAGCTGGAAGCCCGCATCGCATCCCTTTCCGACAGCGTTTCCACCGCCAGCGAACGGCGGATGACTCTGCGTCAGGAGCTGGAACAGCTGCAGTCGCGGACGCAAACGCTGATGCGCCGCGCGCCCATCTGGCTGGCGGCGCAGAACAGCCTCAATCAGCTGTGCGAGCAGAGCGGCGAGCAGTTTGAGTCAAGCCAGGACGTCACCGAATATCTCCAGCAGCTGCTGGAGCGTGAACGCGAAGCTATCGTGGAGCTCGATGAAGTCGGGGCCCGCAAGCGCGCTATCGACGATGAAATTGAGCGTCTTAGCCAGCCGGGCGGTTCGGAAGATCAGCGCCTGAACGCGCTGGCGGAACGTTTTGGCGGCGTACTGCTGTCGGAAATCTACGATGACGTGAGTCTCGATGATGCGCCGTATTACTCCGCGCTCTACGGTCCTTCCCGCCACGCCATTGTGGTACCGGATCTGTCGCTGATTGCCGATCAGCTGGAAGGTCTCGAAGATTGTCCCGAAGATCTCTACCTGATCGAGGGCGATCCGCAGTCGTTCGATGACAGCGTATTCAGCGTCGATGAGCTGGAAAAGGCGGTGGTCGTTAAGATTGCCGATCGTCAGTGGCGCTATTCACGCTTCCCGACGCTGCCGCTGTTTGGCCGCGCCGCGCGTGAAAGCCGCGTTGAAACGCTGCACGCCGAGCGCGAAAGCCTGTCCGAGCGCTTTGCGACCCTGTCGTTTGATGTGCAGAAAACCCAGCGCCTCCATCAGGCGTTCAGCCGCTTTATCGGCAACCATCTTGCGGTGGCCTTTGAGGACGACCCGGAAGAAGAAATCCGTAAACTGAATACGCGTCGCGGCGAACTGGAGCGGGCGCTGACCGCCCATGAGAGCGATAACCAGCAGAACCGGGTGCAGTATGAGCAGGCAAAAGAGGGCGTATCCGCACTCAACCGCCTGCTGCCGCGTCTGAATTTGCTGGCCGATGACTCGCTGGCCGATCGCGTGGATGAGATCCAGGAACGCCTTGACGAAGCGCAGGAAGCCGCGCGCTTCGTCCAGCAGCATGGGAATCAGCTGGCAAAACTGGAGCCGATCGTTTCCGTGCTTCAAAGCGACCCGGAGCAGTTTGAACAGCTGAAAGAAGATTATACATATTCGCAGCAGACTCAGCGCGACGCGCGTCAGCAGGCATTTGCGCTGACCGAAGTGGTGCAGCGTCGCGCCCACTTTAGCTACTCCGATTCCGCAGAGATGCTGAGCGGTAATAGCGATCTGAACGAGAAGCTGCGCCAGCGTCTGGAGCAGGCTGAGGCGGAGCGCGCCCGTACTCGCGAAGCGCTGCGTACCCACGCCGCGCAGCTCAACCAGTACAACCAGGTGCTGGCATCGCTGAAAAGCTCCTACGACACCAAGAAAGAGCTGCTCAACGACCTGCATAAAGAGCTTCAGGACATTGGCGTGCGCGCCGACGCCGGCGCCGAAGAGCGCGCTCGTCTGCGCCGCGATGAGCTTCATGCTCAGCTCAGCAACAACCGCGCGCGGCGGAACCAGCTCGAAAAAGCATTGACCTTCTGCGAAGCGGAAATGGATAACCTGACCCGCAGGCTGCGCAAGCTGGAGCGCGATTATTGCGAAATGCGCGAACAGGTGGTCAGCGCTAAAGCCGGCTGGTGTGCGGTCATGCGCCTGGTGAAAGACAACGGCGTGGAGCGTCGCCTGCATCGTCGCGAGCTGGCCTACCTTTCGGCAGATGAACTGCGCTCGATGTCGGATAAGGCGCTCGGCGCGCTGCGTCTGGCGGTCTCGGATAACGAACACCTGCGCGATGTACTGCGTATTTCTGAAGATCCGAAACGCCCGGAGCGTAAAATCCAGTTCTTTGTCGCCGTTTATCAGCATCTGCGCGAGCGTATTCGCCAGGATATCATCCGCACCGACGATCCGGTGGAAGCGATTGAGCAGATGGAGATCGAACTCAGCCGTCTGACGGAAGAGCTGACCAACCGCGAGCAGAAGCTGGCCATCAGCTCCCGCAGCGTGGCCAATATTATCCGCAAGACTATCCAGCGCGAGCAAAACCGTATTCGTATGCTCAACCAGGGGCTGCAGAGCGTCTCCTTCGGCCAGGTCAACAGCGTGCGTCTGAACGTCAACGTGCGGGAAACCCACTCGATGCTGCTGGACGTGCTGTCAGAACAGCATGAACAGCATCAGGACCTGTTTAACAGCAATCGTCTGACCTTCTCGGAAGCGCTGGCGAAGCTGTATCAGCGCCTCAATCCGCAGATTGATATGGGGCAGCGTACGCCGCAGACCATCGGTGAAGAGCTGCTGGACTACCGCAACTATCTGGAGATGGAAGTGGAAGTTAACCGTGGTTCCGACGGCTGGCTGCGCGCGGAATCCGGTGCGCTATCGACCGGTGAGGCTATCGGTACCGGGATGTCGATTCTGGTGATGGTAGTACAGAGCTGGGAAGATGAATCCATGCGCCTGCGCGGTAAGGACATTTCGCCGTGTCGTCTGCTGTTCCTTGATGAAGCGGCGCGTCTGGATGCTCGCTCTATCGCGACGCTGTTCGAGCTCTGCGATCGTCTGGAGATGCAGCTGATTATCGCGGCGCCGGAAAATATCAGCCCGGAAAAAGGTACCACCTATAAGCTGGTGCGTAAGGTCGTGAATAATCACGAGCACGTGCACGTCGTCGGGCTGCGTGGCTTCGCACCGCAGCTGCCCGAAACGCTGCCGGGAACGGCAAATGCTTCATAGGATGGTACAATAACCAGCCAAAGGGCGACGCGATGTCGCCCTTTTTGTTATCCGTTCCTGTACTTTAGGATTGTATAATCTTTTAACTTCTTTACCTTTGGGAAGGCAAAAGCGTTTTCGTCTTCATATACTGAAAGTAAGCCCCATTTTAGCGGGCAGCAATGTGTTAACAGGGGGCAAGGGATGTTGCTAAAGAAACGGTATGGTCGTCAATTGTCTGCGCTCAGCCTGAGCCTGGCGTTTGCATTTGCTCCACTGTTCAATGTCCAGGCTGAAGAGCCTGAAGTGGTACCATCGGATAGCTCTGCCACCATCAGCGAGCTCTCTTCCGCGCTAAGCCAAAGCGCAAACCAATCCGCGGCGGTCGCCCAAATGGCCGGCGAGCAGGCGCTTTCTGCCGATGCGGCAGCGAAGAGCCGCGCCGGGATTCAGGCGGTACTGCCGTCCGGTTATCAACCCGTATTTATGAATCCGCTGGTATCGCTGTATGCGGCCAGGGATATGAAACCGATGTGGGATAACCGCGAGGCGGTGCAGGCGTTTCAACAACAGCTGGCTGAGGTCGCTATCGCCGGTTTTCAGCCGCAGTTCACCACCTGGGTTGAGCTGTTGACCGACCCGGCAGTGAACGGTCTGGCGCGGGATGTCGTTCTGTCTGACGCCATGATGGGCTATCTGCATTTTATTAGCGGTATTCCGACTCAGGGCAACCGCTGGCTGTATGGCACGAAACCGTATGCCATGTCGACGCCGCCTCTGTCGGTAATTAACCAGTGGCAGGTGGCGCTGGATAACGGTTCGCTGCCGCAGTTTATTGCGGGTCTGGCTCCGCAGCATCCGCAGTATGCCGCAATGCATCAGGCGCTATTAGCTCAGGTTGCCGATTCCCGTCCCTGGCCGCAGCTCACCGGTAAGACGTCGCTGCGCCCGGGGGAATGGAGCAACGATGCCGGCGCGCTGCGCGAAATTTTACAGCGCACCGGTATGCTGGATGACGCGGCAAAAATTTCGTTGCCCGGCGATGAGGTGGTGAGTCCGTCCGCCGGGAAAAAGGCCAAAAGCAGCGGCCGTGGCGTTTACGATCGCCAGTTAGTGGAGGGCGTTAAGCGCTTCCAGGCGTGGCAGGGACTGGGCGCAGACGGCGTGATTGGTCAGGCGACCCGCGACTGGCTCAACGTTTCTCCTGCGCAGCGCGCCGGCGTGCTGGCATTGAATATCCAGCGTTTGCGCCTGCTGCCGGGTAATCTGGCGACCGGAATTATGGTGAATATTCCCGCCTTTTCGCTGGTCTATTACCAGGACGGTAGCCAGGTGCTGGCATCGCGGGTTATCGTTGGCCGTCCGGACCGCAAAACCCCTATGATGAGCAGTGCGCTGAACAACGTTGTGGTCAACCCGCCGTGGAACGTTCCGCCGACGCTGGCGCGCAACGATATTCTGCCGAAGGTGCGCAATAACCCAGGCTATCTTGAGCAGCACGGCTATACGATGATGCGCGGCTGGAATAGCAAAGAGACTATCGACCCGTATCAGGTGGACTGGGAAACGATAACCGCATCGAATCTGCCGTTCCGCTTCCAGCAGGCTCCCGGCGCGCGCAATTCGCTGGGGCGCTATAAATTCAATATGCCAAGTTCAGATGCGATATATTTGCACGATACGCCCAATCACAATCTGTTCCAGCGTGATGGACGCGCGCTGAGTTCCGGGTGCGTGCGCGTGAATAAAGCCTCAGAACTGGCCAATATGCTGCTTCAGGATGCTGGCTGGAATGATGCGCGTATTTCAGATGCGCTTAAACAGGGGAATACCCGCTACGTTAATATTCGCCAGAATATCCCGGTTAATCTCTATTATTTGACCGCGTTCGTCGGCGCTGATGGACGTACACAATATCGAACAGATATTTACAATTACGATCTCACCGCGCGATCCAGCGCACAAATTCTACCTAAAGCTGAACAATTAATCAGATAAATGAAGTAGTTCAACGGATTTGGTTGTCCTACCTCTGTGTGAAAACGGGCCTTGCACGCTGCAAGGCCCGAGTTTACTGGGGTTAGGCTACCTTGACGTTGGCAATAATGCCCGGTAAGGTGCCTTTCGTGCGCCAGAAGTGCATATACATATAATCCTGCAAAGGCGCTGTGGCAGTAAGCAGCCCGTTCTCCATAGCTGATATTTATTAGCCGTAGGGGAGCGAGCGCGTGCTGGCGGCTAACGGGCGCATTGCGGGAAAAGTATATTACGATTCATTTACCTGTAGACCTGATTATCATGGACAAATTTGACGCTAATCGCCGCAAACTGCTGGCGTTAGGTGGAGCGGCGCTCGGTGCTGCTGCCATTCTGCCTGCGCCGGCATTTGCCACCCTCTCGACCCCCCGACCGCGTATTTTGACGCTGAACAACCTGCATACCGGTGAATCACTCAAGGCGGAGTTTTTCGATGGCAGAGGCTATATTCAGGATGAATTAGCAAGACTTAATCATTTTTTCCGTGATTATCGCGCGAATAAGATTAAGTCCATCGATCCCGGTTTGTTCGATCAACTCTATCGTTTGCAGGGATTACTTGGTACCAACAAGCCTGTCCAGCTTATTTCCGGTTATCGTTCTGTTGATACCAATAATGAGCTTCGCGCGCGTAGCCGGGGTGTGGCAAAACACAGCTACCACACTAAAGGCCAGGCCATGGATTTTCATATTGAAGGCATTTCGTTAAGCAATGTTCGCAAAGCCGCGTTATCTATGCGCACAGGTGGTGTAGGATACTACCCACGTAGCAACTTTGTGCATATTGATACCGGGCCAGTACGGCACTGGTAACGAAAGGAGCCTCATGAACTATCGTATTATTCCGGTTACCGCGTTCGCGCAGAACTGTTCTTTAATCTGGTGTGAACAAACCAAACTGGCGGCGCTGGTCGATCCCGGCGGTGATGCTGAGCGAATCAAACAGGAAGTCGCGGCGGCAGGCGTTAGCCTGATGCAGATTCTGCTCACGCACGGTCATCTCGATCACGTTGGTGCGGCGGCGGAGCTGGCACAACATTATGGCGTGCCGATTATTGGGCCGGAAAAAGAAGATGAGTTCTGGCTGGAAGGATTACCGGCGCAGAGCCGGATGTTCGGTCTGGAAGATTGCCAGCCGCTGCAGCCGGATCGCTGGCTGAACGAAGGCGATACGGTCAGCGTGGGGAATATTTCCCTGCAGGTGCTGCACTGCCCAGGCCATACGCCGGGGCACGTGGTCTTCTTCGATCCTGCTTCCCGACTGTTGATTTCTGGCGATGTGATTTTTAAAGGCGGAGTAGGGCGTAGCGACTTCCCTCGCGGCGACCATAGCCAACTGATCGATGCGATTAAGCGCAAGCTGTTGCCGCTGGGCGATGACGTGTCGTTTATTCCGGGTCATGGACCGATGTCGACCCTTGGCTATGAGCGTCTGCACAACCCATTCCTGCAGGATGAAATGCCGGTCTGGTGACCGAAGCCAGCATATAAAAAAGGCCGCACATGCGGCCTTTTGTTTGCCCTGCGCTGAGATTACAGTACGGCAACAATCGCTTCGCACAGCGGCGCCATGTTGTCGGGCGTCATACCGGCGACGTTTATACGTCCGGACGCCACCGCATAAATTCCGAACTCTTCACGCAGACGCAGTACCTGCTCTTTGGTCAGGCCGCTGAACGAGAACATCCCGTTTTGCTGAATGATGAAAGAGAAATCGCGGCTGGCGCCTTTTTCCTGCAGGGTATTAACGAACAGCAGACGCATACGCTGGATGCGTTGACGCATGTCGGTCAACTCTTGCTCCCAGATGGCGCGCAGCGCGTCATTGCTGAGAATGGTCGCCACTACCGAGGCGCCGTGAGCGGGCGGGTTTGAGTAGTTCGCGCGGATAACCGACTTCATCTGGCTGAAAGCGCGGTCTACCGCTTCCTGGTCAGCGGCGACCAGCGTACAGGCGCCCACGCGCTCGTTGTACAGGCCGAAGTTTTTCGAGTAGGAGCTGGCAACCAGCAGCTCTTTATGCAGAGCGGCGAAAGCGCGCAGGCCTTCAGCATCTTCTTCCAGGCCGCGGGCAAAGCCCTGGTAGGCAAAGTCAAACAGCGGCAGCCAGCCTTTCTCTACGGAGAGCTGCGCCAGCTGTTGCCACTGCTCCAGCGTCGGATCGATACCGGTTGGGTTATGGCAGCAGCCGTGGAACAGAACCACGTCGCCGGCCTGCGCTTCGTTCAGGCTGGCCAGCAGCCCGTCGAAGTCGAGTTTGTGATTAGCGGCATCGTAGTAGGTGTATTCGCGCACTTCCAGCCCGGCTGAATTGAACACGCTTTTATGGTTCGGCCAGCTGGGGTTGCTCACCCAAATACGTTTAACGTCGGTGTTCTTCGCCAGAAAATCGGCGGCGACGCGCAGGCCACCTGTACCGCCGGGCGTTTGCGCGGTGCGGGCGCGTTTATCATTGATAATTGCGCTTCCTTTCCCGAACAGAAGCTCCTGGGTGCAGCGGCCAAATTCCGGAATACCATCGATACCCAGATAATTTTTAGTGGTTTCATTTTCCAGCAGATACTGCTCTGCTTTTTTCACGCTAGTCAGGACCGGTGTTTTACCCGTTTCATCTTTATAAACACCAATTCCAAGATTAATTTTTGTTGGGCGGTTATCGGCACGAAACAGATCGGCCAGGCCCAGAATTGGGTCGGCAGGGGCGGCGGTAATGTTCTCAAACATGACGAGGTTCCATTGTGATTACTGAAGGGAAATCCGCTATCAGGTTAACGGGAGTTATGTTAATTGCCAACCGTTTGCGACAAAAAGCGAGAAGGTTTTTGAAAGTTACGATCTTCCTCTCAGGAAAGCAGAAAAGCAGGACCGAAGTCCTGCTTTTTAGGCATATCACGAAGGGGTGTACTGCAGATTAGAACTGGTAAACGATACCCACTGCGGCCTGGTCGTCGGTCGCAACGCCAGCGGCTTTGGTGTAATCGTTGTCGTTCAGCTGGTTGAATTTATACGCAGCGTAGACGTTCATGTTTTTGTTGAAGTAGTACCAGGTACCCACTTCGACGTATTTAACCAGGTCAGCATCGCCGCCGGAGAAGCCAGCGCGAGAGCGCAGGTCTTTACCTTTAGTCTGTACGTAGCCGATGGACGGACGCAGGCCGAAGTCGAACTGATACTGAACAACGGCTTCGAAGTTCTGAGTTTTATTAGCGAAGTAGTTGCCTTCGTTTTCCGGCGTCATGTTGTAAGTCTGAGAGTACATGACCGCAGCATAGACGTTGTTCGCGTCATACTTAGCGGAGGTTGCCCATGCTTCAGCTTTTTCGCCCTGACGGTCAGCTTTCTGATCGCCGCTACGGTTGGAGTTCGCATAGCCTGCAGACAGCGCAATGCCGTTGTCAAACGCGTATGTTGCCGCGGTGCTGAAGCCGTCGCCGTTTTGTTTCTTAACATCACGGCTAGAAGCGTCGTTTTTACCCTGGTACTGCAGCGCGAAGCTCAGACCGTCAACCAGACCGAAGAAGTCAGAGTTACGGTAGGTGGCTACGCCGTTGGTACGCGCGGTCATGAAGTTGTCGGTGTAGCTCCAGCCGTCGCCGCCCCATTCAACCAGCATATCGGTTGCCGCTTCAACGTCGTAGATGGCGCCGTAGTTACGACCGTAGTCGAATGAACCGTATTCACCGGCTTTTAAGCCTGCGAAAGCCAGACGAGTTTTGGTGGTCTGTTTACCTTCAACATTGGACGCATCCATGTTGTATTCCCACTGACCGTAGCCAACCAGCTGATCGTTGATCTGGGTTTCGCCTTTCAGGCCGATACGGGCGTAGGTGGTATCATCGCTGCTGGTGTCGCCGTTGGTGGTCCAGACGTGCTCGCCAACCATTTTTCCGTAGAAGTCCAGTTTGTTGCCGTTTTTGTTATAGATTTCTGCAGCGTTAGCTGCACCGGCTACCAGCAGGGCAGGAATTACCGCTGCCAGAATTTTGCGCTTCATCATTATTTATTACCCTCATTTATATTTTTTTATGAACACTTGCCACTGCCGTCAATAAGTTTCGTCAATAAAAATTTACAGAACTATTGATGATAGTTTGGTGTCTGGAGGCATCTTTCCATTCAGAACAACGTTTCGCTAGCCTGAAAATGCTACCAATATCGCATATGAGTAACAAAAGGAAATTCTATGTAACTAAATATGTATTTTTGGGAACTTTGTGAACTCAATCAACATTCCGCCCCTGTTCGCCGATTAAATCACCTGTCTTTATATATCTATATGAATTAATTATGATTAATTTAGATAAGAGAGGGTTTGTGCATTTTACGTCAGCATTTTGCTTTATTTTTATTCAAATCTTGTCGTTGCAAGTTGTGCTGTGACTGGTTAAAAAACGAGCAATATAATCAGCATGTTTGCCAATTTATGAACATAAGGTGCGGTTTTAATTAGCGGTCGCTAATGAAATAGTGCGTAACATAATTGTGAATCAGGATGGTTGATGTTTAAGTTTCCTGATATTCGTTAACGTAAATTGACATAAAAAAAGGCCAGCTTGCGCTGGCCCTGGATGAAAATTGCAGAAAAAAATCAGAAAGTCGCGTTACGCGGGGTCCGCGGGAACGGAATGACGTCGCGAACGTTCTGCACGCCGGTCACGTAGGCGATAAGACGCTCAAAGCCCAGACCGAAACCGGAGTGCGGTACGGTGCCGTAACGGCGCAGGTCGCGATACCACCAGTAGTCTTCTTTATTAAGACCCATTTCCGCCATACGCGCGTCAAGCACGTCCAGTCGCTCTTCACGCTGGGAGCCACCGATAATTTCACCGATGCCCGGCGCCAGAACGTCCATTGCGGCGACGGTTTTACCATCTTCGTTAAGGCGCATATAGAACGCCTTGATGTCTTTCGGGTAGTTTTTCACCACCACCGGAGCTTTAAAGTGCTCTTCCGCCAGATAGCGTTCGTGCTCGGAGGAGAGATCCACGCCCCAGTAGACCGGGTTTTCGAACGACTTACCGCAGTTTTCCAGAATGGTGACCGCGTCAGTGTAATCAACCTGGGCAAAATCAGCGGAAACGAAACGCTGCAGGCGGTCGATAGCGTCTTTATCAACGCGTTCGGCAAAGAACTGCATGTCGTCTGCGCGCTCTTCGAGAACGGCTTTGAAGACGTACTTCAGCATCGCTTCCGCCAGACCTGCCACATCGTTCAGGTTAGCAAAGGCGACTTCCGGCTCCAGCATCCAGAACTCCGCCAGGTGACGGCTGGTGTTGGAGTTTTCCGCACGGAAGGTCGGGCCAAAGGTGTAGATTTTGGACAGCGCGCAGGCGTAGGTTTCGCCGTTCAGCTGGCCGGAAACGGTCAGGAACGACTCTTTGCCGAAGAAGTCTTTATCGAAATCGACTTTGCCCTGTTCGTTGCGCGGCAGGTTTTCCAGATCCAGCGTTGACACGCGGAACATCTCGCCGGCGCCTTCAGTGTCGGAAGCGGTAATCAGCGGAGTCGAAACCCAGAAGAAGCCCTGCTCGTCGAAGAAACGGTGCAGCGCCTGCGCCAGGGTATGGCGAACGCGCGCCACCGCGCCAATCAGGTTGGTGCGCGGGCGCAGGTGGGCAACTTCACGCAGGTACTCGATGCTATGGCGTTTAGCCGCCATCGGATAAGTATCAGGGTCTTCCACCCAGCCGCTGACTTCCACGTGGCTGGCCTGGATTTCAAAGCTCTGGCCCTGGCCCTGAGATGCCACGACTTTACCGGTCACCACGACCGAGCAGCCGGTGGTCAGGCGCAGCACTTCCTGATTGTAATTGGGAAGAGAATTACTAATAACGGCCTGTACAGGATCAAAGCAGGAACCGTCATAGACGGCGAGGAAAGAAAAGCCAGCTTTAGAATCTCGGCGGGTACGCACCCATCCGCGCACGGTGACTTCGCTGTCAACGGCAACGCGGCCCTGGAGTACGTCGGCTACAGGCACAACGCTCATAATAGTCTCTCTTGTTAGTCCAATAGAAAAATCTGTATTCCCCTGCAACAGGGGGATATCTATGTTACCTGTCATCTTCCATCAGACAAGTAGATTTCGCACAAGAAAGGGGGGTTTTAGGAAATAAATAAGGAGATAGCCTACTTTGCTGCGTGAGAGCCTGATATTCAGAGAGATTCGTTCAGCGCGATGATCCCATGCAGGGCGACCGGGGTTCTTAATGCCTGATAACGTCCCGGGGTGATAAGCGGAGGCGAATAAAAATGCGCCCGTTTTGGCGGACGCATTTTGTCTTTATATGACCTAGCTGGCTTTTTTAACCGGCGGTAGATCGAAGGCTTTGCGCAGCGCGCGGACGAAAGCTTTATCGTGACAAATCGTTTTACCCGGGCTATCCGAAAGTTTCGCCACCGGTTTACCGTTGCACTCCACCAGCTTGATAACAATATTGAGCGGCTTCACCTGAGGAATATCGCAGGTTAAACGCGTGCCGATACCGAAGCTCAGATTCACCCGCGATGAGAAGTGGCGATAGAGATCAACCGCTTTTGTCAGGTCGAGATTATCGGAAAATACCAGCACTTTGCTCAGCGGGTCGATGCCCAGCTTTTTGTAGTGGGCGATAGCCTTCTCGCCCCATTCCACCGGGTCGCCGGAGTCGTGGCGCAGCCCCTGATAGCGGGTCGCAAACTCCGGCCCGAAATCGCGCAGAAAAGCGTCCATCGTAATGCAGTCGGTCAGCGCAATCCCCAGCCGATCGGGATACTCTTCCAGCCAGGCAGCGAGAGCCGCGCGCTGGCTGCTCGCCAGGTTCGGGCTGATCTGCTGATGCGCCTGGAACCATTCGTGAGCCTGGGTCCCCATTGGGGTCAAATTCAAACGCCGCGCCAGATCGTAATTGCTGGTACCGGTGAACCAGGATTCTTGCTGAAGACGCTGAACAATCGCCTGCTGCACCTCGCGGGAGAAGCGGCGGCGGGTACCGAAATCCATCAGGCGGAAGCCCGACATATCGATATCAGCAGTGAGGCGGTTAAAGTCAGTCAGCTTATGCTCAAGGGTGTCCAGCGCGAGATCGACGCTGATTTCCGGCGAGCGATAGCGATGTACCAGCTCGCTTATCACCGCCAGCAGCGGAACTTCCCACATAATAACTTCAAGCCAGGGGCCGGAAAGGCGAATATTCAACTTGCCGTTGTCATTGATGACCGTGACCTGGCGCGGGTCGTAGCGGAAGCCGCGTAGCCACTCGAGATAGTCTGGCGCAAAGAAGGGCAGGCTCGACAACCAGTGATATTCATCGTCCTGCAGTCTCAGGTCGCGCATCGTCTCAACCTGCTCGCGAATCGCATCGGCGTAGATGCCGAGCAGATCGTCCCCGCGGCAGCGGAACTCCGCCGCAACCTGTACATCATTGTAGCGGTGGAAGACAGCCTGCTGCATGTGCAGCTTGTAGGCATCCGTATCAAGCAACGAGTGCAGTACAGGAGAAGTGAATTGGGTCATGGTGCGCAGTAGCATCCTCTCACTGGAGCGTTTCCATCAAAACCAAAGCGGTAAAAGGAGGCGGAGTATACCTGTAATACCCGACGCTGTCCCGCGGTGACGGCTGATGGCTACGCTGACGGTCATTTGCGAGGCCTAGTTTAATATATTGAACACGCATCACACCACAAGCTTTGCGCCTGGTCGAGCGCATTTCGTGCCTCTTGTGTTATCAAAATGTAGCAATTTTCATGTTTAGCATTGAAAAGATGAAGATTCTGCATAGCGAGATTTGCGCAACAGGAATAGACTGAGTCGACACTTTACAGGACACGCTAAAGGTTTTTTATGACACAACAGCCCCAAGCCAAATACCGCCACGACTACCGTGAGCCGGAGTATCTGATTAGCGATATCGATTTGACCTTTGACCTGGATGCCGCGAAAACCGTTGTGACGGCTGAGAGCAAGGTCTCCCGCCACGCGGCTACGTCTGATGTGCCATTGCGTCTGGATGGCGAAGACCTGACGTTGGTCTCTCTGCGGATTGATGGTCAGCCGTGGAGCGACTACAAGGAAGAAAATAACCAGCTGGTGATTAGCGGGTTGCCGGAACATTTCACTCTGACCATCGTCAATGAAATCAGCCCGGCGGCGAATACCGCGCTGGAAGGGCTATATCAGTCCGGCGAAGCGCTGTGTACCCAGTGCGAGGCGGAAGGCTTCCGCCACATTACCTGGTATCCGGACCGCCCGGACGTTCTGGCGCGCTTCACCACCAAAATCATCGCCGATAAAGCAAAATACCCGTTTCTGCTCTCCAACGGTAACCGCGTGGCCCAGGGCGAGCTGGAAAATGGCCGTCACTGGATCCAGTGGCAGGACCCGTTCCCAAAACCGTGCTACCTGTTTGCGCTGGTGGCCGGTGATTTTGACGTCCTGCGCGATACCTTCAAAACCCGTTCGGGGCGTGAAGTGGCGCTGGAGCTCTACGTTGACCGCGGTAACCTTGACCGCGCGCCGTGGGCGATGACCTCGCTGCAAAATTCCATGAAGTGGGACGAAACCCGCTTTGGTCTCGAGTACGACCTCGACATCTATATGATTGTCGCCGTCGATTTCTTCAACATGGGCGCCATGGAGAACAAAGGCCTTAACGTCTTTAACTCCAAATACGTACTGGCGCGTACCGATACCGCGACCGATAAAGATTACCTGGATATCGAGCGCGTGATTGGTCATGAATATTTCCATAACTGGACCGGCAATCGCGTGACCTGCCGCGACTGGTTCCAGCTCAGCCTGAAAGAGGGGCTGACCGTTTTCCGCGATCAGGAATTCAGCTCCGACCTCGGCTCGCGCGCGGTGAACCGCATCAATAACGTACGCACCATGCGCGGCCTGCAGTTTGCCGAAGACGCCAGCCCGATGGCGCATCCGATTCGCCCGGATAGCGTGATTGAGATGAACAACTTCTATACCCTGACGGTGTATGAGAAGGGAGCGGAAGTGATCCGCATGCTGCATACCCTGCTGGGCGAAGAGAATTTCCAGAAAGGCATGCAGCTCTATTTTGAGCGCCACGACGGCAGCGCCGCGACCTGCGACGACTTTGTCCAGGCGATGGAAGACGCTTCCAACGTCGATCTGTCCCACTTCCGCCGCTGGTATAGCCAGTCCGGTACGCCAATTGTCACCGTCCATGATGACTACAATCCGGAAACGGAGCAGTACACGCTGACCATCAGCCAGCGCACGCCGCCGACCGCTGAGCAGGCGGAGAAGCTGCCGCTGCATATTCCGTTCGACATCGAGCTGTACGATAACGAAGGCAAGGTAATCCCGCTGCAGAAGGGCGGTCACCCGGTGCATCACGTGCTGAACGTCACCCAGGCGGAGCAGACTTTTGTTTTCGACAACGTTTACTTCCAGCCTGTCCCGGCGCTGCTTTGCGAGTTTTCCGCGCCGGTGAAGCTGGAGTACAAATGGAGCGATCAGCAGCTGACCTTCCTGATGCGCCACGCGCGGAATGATTTCTCCCGCTGGGACGCGGCGCAGAGCCTGCTGGCGACCTATATCAAACTCAACGTCAACCGTCACCAGCAGGGGCAGCCGCTGTCTCTGCCGATTCACGTCGCCGATGCGTTCCGCGCGATTCTGCTGGATGAGAAGATCGATCCGGCGCTGGCGGCGGAGATCCTGACGCTGCCTTCAGCGAATGAAATGGCGGAGCTGTTTGCGATTATCGATCCGCTTGCCATCGCGGCGGTGCGCGAAGCGCTGACCCGCACGCTGGCGAAAGAGCTGGCTGACGAGTTCCTGGCGGTTTACAACGCCAACAAGCTCGACGGCTACCGCGTTGAGCATGCCGATATCGGTAAGCGTTCTCTGCGTAATACCTGCCTGCGCTACCTGGCGTTTGGCGATACCGAGCTGGCGGATAAACTGATTAGCGCGCAGTATCACCATGCGGACAATATGACCGACGCGCTGGCGGCGCTGGCGGCGGCCGTAGCGGCCCAGCTGCCGTGCCGCGATGCGCTGATGCAGGAATATGACGACAAGTGGCACCAGGACGGACTGGTCATGGATAAATGGTTTATCCTGCAGTCCACCAGCCCGGCGGATAACGTCCTGGAGACGGTTCGCGGCCTGTTGCATCATCGCTCGTTCAGCATGGGTAACCCGAACCGCGTCCGTTCTCTGATCGGCGCCTTTGCCGGCAGCAACCCGGCGGCGTTCCATGCAGAAGACGGCAGCGGCTATCAGTTCCTGGTCGAGATGCTGACTGAGCTGAACAGCCGCAACCCGCAGGTGGCTTCGCGTCTGATTGAGCCGCTGATTCGTCTGAAACGCTATGACGAGAAACGTCAGGCGCTGATGCGCGGGGCGCTGGAGCAGCTGAAGGGGCTGGAGAATCTTTCCGGGGATCTGTTCGAGAAAATCAGTAAAGCGCTGGCGTAACGCCAGCGCGAGTCCAAACCTGTAGCCCCGCTAAGCGCAGCGCGAGCGGGGGAACGTCGCAGTCGTTAACCGTGGCTCACTAAGCGTGGCGAGGATTCGTTCTTGCCGCGCTGCATCACCCGATTCAGTACTTCCGCTTCCAGTTCGGCCAGCTTCGCTGAACCCGTGCGTCGCGGACGGGGAATGTCCACCAGCAGATCCAGCCCTATCTTCCCCTCTTCAATCAGCAAAACGCGATCGGCCATCGCCACCGCCTCGCTGACGTCGTGGGTGACCAGCAGAACGGTAAATCCGTGCTCCTGCCACAGCGAGACAATCAGATCCTGCATCTCCAGGCGAGTGAGGGCGTCCAGCGCGCCCAGCGGTTCATCAAGCAGTAATAATCCGGGGCGATGAATTAACGCGCGAGCCAGCGCCACGCGCTGCTTTTGCCCGCCGGAAAGCGCCGCGGGCCATTCACCGGCGCGGTCTTCAAGGCCGACGCTCGCCAGCGCCTTGAGCGCCGCCTCGCGCCACTGCCCCTTCAGCCCGAGGCCGACATTGTCGATCACCGTTTTCCACGGCAGCAGGCGGGAATCCTGGAACATCATCCGGGTATCCTCCTGGATTTGCGCCAGCGGCGTCGAACCCGCCAGCAGCTGCCCGGCGTTGGGTTTTTCCAGCCCGGCGAGCAGCCGCAGCAGGGTGCTTTTACCGCCGCCGCTGCGTCCGACCACCGCGACAAATTGCCCGGTGGGAATATGCAGATCGAGTTCATTCAGAATCGTTTTGCTGCCGTAACGCTTGCTTACGCCGTTTAGCAGCAGCGGGATCCCCGGATTAAGACGCGCGGTTGTCATGCGTTGGCCTCCTGAAGGTGGTAAGCCGGATTCCAGCGCAGCCAGACGCGTTCAAGAAGCTGTGCGCTGAAGTCGGCCAGTTTGCCGAGAATAGCGTAAAGAATAATGGCGACGACCACGACATCGGTCTGCAGAAATTCGCGGGCGTTCATCGCCAGATAGCCGATACCGGCGTTAGCCGAGATGGTTTCAGCCACGATCAGCGTTAACCACATCAGGCCGAGCGCAAACCGGATGCCGACCATAATGGAGGGCAGGGCGCCCGGCAGGATCACGTGACGGAACAGAGCAAAACCCGATAAGCCATAGCTGCGGGCCATCTCCACCAGACCCCGGTCAATGTTTCGAATACCGTGCCAGGTGTTGATATAAATCGGGAACATCGTCCCCAGCGCCACGAGGAAAATTTTGGCGCTTTCATCGATGCCGAACCATAAAATCACCAGCGGAATCAGCGCGAGGTGCGGTACGTTGCGCAGCATCTGAATGGAGGTGTCCAGCAGGCGTTCGCCCCAGCGCGACAGGCCGCTGATAAGCCCGAGAACCAGGCCAATGGAACCGCCGATGCTGAAACCAATAAGCGCCCGCCATGAGCTGATGGCCAGATGTTGCCAAAGCTCGCCGCTGGCGGAGAGCGTCCAGAAGGCTTTGAGCACCCCTTCCGGTGACGGCAAAATACGGGTAGAGAGCCAACCAACGGAAGAGGCGAATTGCCATACAATCACGCTGCCAACCGGCAAAAGCCAGGGGGCTATGCGGATCAGGAGTTTTTGCGAAAGCGTCGCCATACAGTGTTCCTTTATTCTTTAGCGTTTTGCCTGGTGATGGGCATCAACGCTGAACTTTAAACGTGCTCAACCCGCTGTAAGGTTTTCAGCGCCGGCGCGCGGCTGCTGGGGCGATGCAGCGCCTGCCAGAAGGTTTCCAGCGCCTGGTCGAGGCGGCCCTGCAGATTCGGGGTAAACTGCGGTTTATGCTGATAATCCGTAACCTGGCTATCGTCAGCGAAAACGCCGTGGAGGATCTCCTAGGCTTTCAGCGCGTTGAGTACCGGTTTTAAGGCGTAATCCACCGCCAGCATATGGGCGATGGTTCCGCCGGTAGCCAGCGGCAGAACGATTTTGCCCTCCAGCGCGCGCTCCGGCAGCAGGTCCAGAAGCGTCTTTAACGCGCCGGAAAAAGAGGCCTTATAGACGGGCGTCGCGATGATCAGCCCATCGGCGCCGGCAAGCTGTTCATTTAACGCATGGAGGGCTGGGTTATCAAAGCGAGCGTAGAGCAGGTCTTCCGGAGCGAAATTCTGCAGATGCCAGTGGCAGACCTCGATATCCGCCGCCGAGAGCGTCTCTCTGGCGTATTCCAGAAGCGCGCTGGAGCGGGAAGGGTAGCGCGGGCTGCCCGCAAGTGTGATGACTCGCATACTCTCTCCTTATAACTAAATATTTGCATTTATCTATAATTGATAACATTTAGCCGCAGTGTGACAGAGCGCTTTTATTTCCCTAAATGATTTATCCGGCGTTGGATTGTCAGAAAGTGCATAACGAGCGGGAGAAAAGTAAACGTTTGCGTCGGAGGTAAGATTTTTTGTCGTAGGTCAATTCCCTTTCCGGGGTGGATCGCACATAATACGCCCCCGGTTTGCACACCGGGAATCCAGGAGAGTTCATGTACTACCCCTTCGTTCGTAAAGCCCTTTTTCAGCTCGATCCTGAGCGCGCTCATGAAGTCACTTTTCAACAATTACGCCGTGTTTCGGGTACCCCGCTGGAAATGTTGGTTCGCCAGAAGGTACCGACAAAGCCGGTAACCTGTATGGGGCTCACATTTAAGAACCCGCTAGGCCTGGCCGCCGGGCTGGATAAGAACGGCGAGTGCATTGATGCCCTCGGGGCGATGGGTTTTGGTTCCATTGAAATTGGTACCGTGACGCCGCGTCCACAGCCGGGCAACGATAAGCCAAGGATCTTCCGCCTGGTCGATGCCGAAGGTTTGATCAACCGCATGGGCTTTAATAACCACGGTGTTGATAACCTCGTGGAGAACGTAAAAAAGGCGCATTTTGACGGCATTCTGGGTATTAATATTGGCAAGAATAAAGATACACCGGTAGAACAAGGCAAAGATGATTATCTGATTTGTATGGAAAAAATCTATGCTTATGCCGGCTATATCGCCATTAATATCTCCTCGCCGAATACCCCAGGCTTGCGTACTTTACAATACGGAGATGCGCTGGACGATTTGCTTTCTGGTATTAAAAATAAGCAATGCGAGCTACAAGAGAAACATCAAAAATATGTTCCTGTGGCCGTAAAGATCGCTCCGGATCTTTCCGTCGAAGAATTGATCCAGGTAGCGGACAGTTTAGTCCGGCATAATATAGATGGCGTCATTGCCACCAATACCACTCTGGATCGATCGCTGGTGCAGGGGATGAAACATTGTGATGAAACCGGTGGCCTTAGCGGACGTCCATTGCAGCTGAAGAGTACGGAAATTATCCGCATGCTGTCTGCGGAATTAAATGGCCGCCTGCCAATTATCGGAGTCGGCGGTATTGACTCGGTGATTGCCGCCCGGGAAAAGATAGCCGCCGGAGCGACGCTGGTGCAGATTTATTCCGGATTTATTTTTAAAGGCCCGCCGCTGATTAAAGAAATTGTTACCCATATCTAATCTTTTCCCCCTCTGATACTCCTCCAGGGCTTTATTTATAGCCCTGGTTGTTTTATATTCCTTCATTGTTGCTTATTTAGACATTTTAGTCTTTTCTTAATTTTTGAAATATTCTGTAGCAGTTTACCTGTTTATTACAGACGGAAGTGGAAGAGGACGGGGGTAGAAATGCGGATCAAACCTGACGATAACTGGCGCTGGTATTACGATGAAGAGCATGACCGCATGATGCTCGATCTGGCTAATGGTATGTTATTCAGATCGCGTTTTGCTCGCCGCATGTTGACGCCCGACGCCTTCGCGCCTTCCGGATTTTGCGTTGATGACGCAGCGCTCTATTTTTCATTTGAAGAAAAGTGCCGCGATCTCGAATTATCAAAAGAACAGCGCGCTGAATTAGTACTCAATGCGCTGGTCGCTATTCGTTTTCTCAAGCCGCAAATGCCGAAAAGCTGGCATTTCAACACGCATGAAGAGAGCTGGCAGCCCGGCGTTGGCGATGCCGCCAGCGCATGGCTCAGCGATACCGGCCAGCAGGTGAATCTGCTGGTGGTTGAGCCCGGAGAAAACGCCGCGCTGTGCCTGTTAGCCCAGCCCGGTCTGACGCTTGCCGGGCGGGTGATGCAGCTCGGCGACGTGATTAAAATTATGAACGACAGGCTGCAGCCGGCGCCAGGCGTCGCCAGCTACAGCCTGGGTCAGGCGGTTTAAGGCGCCAGCCTCACCGCGGTTTTCGGCACGCAGCTACAGCATAAAATGGTGCCATCTGCGGCGACCGCGTTTTTCTTCAGCGCGCTGACTTCTCCTTCTTCCAGCCGGATGCGGCAGCTGCCGCAAATCCCAGCCCGGCAGGAGTAAGGAATACGAATTCCCTGTTGTTCCAGCTGCTCCAGCAAGATTTGCTGATTATTACCGGTAAAACTCACTCCCTGCCACGCTATTTCCACCGTCGCGTTCTCCTGCGCTTCAGGTGCCGGCGTAGTATCACTCTCGCCTGCGCCGTAGGCCTTCGCCGGCCCGCGGGCCAGCACTTCTAACGCATCGCCCACGCGGATTACGCCGCTATTTCGCGCGATCAGGTTCTGGCCAAAATCGACATCGCCGTTATCCAGAGCCGTGCGGAAACGCTGCAGCGTGCTTAAGGGCTCCCCGGAAGGATGCTTTTGCCCGCGCTCCGGGCTGACGGTAGTCAATACGCAGCGGCTGCACGGTTTGACGACATCAAAAATGACCTCGCCAATACGCACCACTTTCCACGTATCTTCTTCCCAGGCGGCCGCGCCGGTCACCAGCAGATTTGGGCGAAATTGTTCTATGCTTACGCTGGCCGGACAGCGATTTTGCAGATCGCGCAGCGAAGCTTCATTGGCCAGCAGATAGGGAAAACCGTCGGCAAAAGAGAGGGGGACGGCATCGTGACGTTTTACCCTGCGGCTAAGCGCTGGCCCCAGCCAGCGGAGCTGAACGCTGCGGTTGAAGAACCCGCTTAGCCACTGGTTCACCCGGTCCGGGGCAATCAGGGCGGTAAAATGGTTGCCCCAGACTTCGGTCGGCTCCTGCTGTATGGAGAAATCGCTGAAGCGCACCATCGCGCTGCTGCCGTCCGGCGCGGTCAGATGCAGACCATCATGGAGCGGCGCGGGAATAAATTTGACCATTTGCGGAAACTGACGGGCGGTAATGAAGGTGCCATCGGTTTCCGTCACCATAAATATACGATCGAAGGCCAGCCCGCTGCTGTCTGCATAAGCGTGGCTGAGACCGATTCCCCGCATCGATTTGACGGGATGAATGAAAAGTCGCGAAAGGGTTACCATACGCTGCCCCTGGCTTTAAAAATAAGCCTTTAACTTTATGACATGGGGCGCATATTGGCTATAATGCGCACCAATTTTCTTTTAGTAAAAGTGACGATATGAATTCTCTGTTTGCCAGTACGGCTCGTGGGCTGGAAGAGCTGTTAAAAACTGAACTGGAAGGGCTGGGCGCAGTGGACTGCCAGTTGGTCCAGGGCGGGGTCCATTTTCAGGGAGATACGCGGCTGCTGTATCAAAGCCTGATGTGGAGCCGACTGGCTTCGCGGATTATGCTGCCGCTGGGGCAGTGCAGCGTATACAGCGACCTGGATCTGTACCTTGGCGTACAGGCCATTCCATGGACGGAGATTTTCAGCGAGGATGCCACTTTTGCCGTGCATTTTAGCGGGCTGAACGAAGAGATCCGCAACAGCCAGTACGGGGCGTTGAAGGTGAAAGACGCCATCGTCGACAGCTTTACGCGTAAGAATCTGCCGCGTCCCAACGTCGATCGCGAAAATCCCGATCTGCGTATTAACGTCTGGCTGAATAAAGAGACCGCGCATATCTCCCTGGATCTTAGCGGCGAGGGGCTACACCTGCGCGGCTACCGCGACGGTACCGGTATGGCGCCAATCAAAGAAAACCTGGCTGCGGCGATAGTGATGCGTTCCGGCTGGGCTGCCGGTACGCCGCTGCTCGATCCCATGTGCGGTTCCGGTACGCTGCTGATTGAAGCGGCGATGCTTGCTACCGATCGTGCGCCGGGTTTACACCGCGGCCATTGGGGTTTCGGCGGCTGGGCGCAGCATGACGATGCTATCTGGAAAGAGGTGAAGTCCGAAGCGCAAACCCGCGCCCGTCAGGGGCTGGCGGCGTATGAGTCGCGCTTTTACGGTTCCGACGTTGACGCCCGCGTCATCGAACGCGCGCAGCGCAACGCCCGCCGAGCCGGTATTGGCGAACTGATTACCTTCGAAGTGAAAGACGTTGCCCAGCTTAGCAACCCACTGCCGAAGGGCCCTTACGGCACGGTGATAAGCAACCCGCCGTACGGCGAGCGTCTGGAGAGTGAACCGGCGCTGATTGCCCTGCATAGCCTGCTGGGGCGGATCATGAAAAATCAGTTTGGCGGCTGGAACCTGTCGCTGTTTAGCGCCTCGCCGGATCTGCTGAGCTGCCTGCAGCTGCGCGCTGATAAGCAGTTCAAAGCGAAAAATGGACCGCTCGACTGCGTCCAGAAGAACTATCATCTTGCGGAAAACGAAGGCGGCAAAACCGCGATGCTGGCGGAAGATTTCGCCAACCGTCTGCGTAAGAACCTGAAAAAATATGAGAAGTGGGCGCGTCAGGAAGGCATTGAATGCTATCGCCTGTATGATGCCGACCTCCCGGAGTACAACGTCGCTATCGACCGCTACGCCGACTGGGTGGTGGTGCAGGAGTATGCGCCGCCGAAAACCGTTGACGCGCACAAGGCCCGCCAGCGCCTGTTTGATATTATCGCCGCCACCATTGCCGTACTGGGGATTGCGCCGAACAAGCTGGTGCTGAAAACCCGCGAACGGCAGAAAGGGAAAAACCAGTATCAGAAAATGGGTGAAAAAGGTGAGTTCATTGAGGTGCAGGAGTATAACGCACGTCTGTGGGTAAACCTGACCGACTACCTGGATACCGGGCTGTTCCTCGACCACCGTATTGCTCGCCGCATGCTGGGCCAGATGAGCAAAGGCAAAGATTTCCTCAACCTTTTCTCCTACACCGGTAGCGCCAGCGTCCACGCCGGCCTTGGCGGCGCGCGTTCCACGACGACGGTCGATATGTCACGTACCTATCTTGAATGGGCTGAACGTAACCTGCGCCTCAATGGCTTAACCGGCCGCGCGCATCGCCTGATGCAGGCTGATGTGCTGGGCTGGCTGCGGGAGACCACCGAACAGTTTGATCTGATCTTTATCGATCCGCCAACCTTCTCCAACTCAAAGCGTATGGATGATGCGTTTGACGTACAGCGCGATCATTTGCGCCTGATGACCGATTTAAAACGTCTGCTGCGTAAAGGCGGCACGATTATGTTCTCGAACAACAAACGCGGTTTCCGTATGGATCATGACGGGCTGGCGCAGCTGGGCCTGAAGGCGCAGGAGATCACGCAAAAAACGCTGTCTCAGGATTTTGCCCGCAACCGTCAGATTCACAACTGCTGGCTGATTACCGCAGCCTGAAAGGAATAAAGAATGTCTTTAATTAGTATGCACGGCGCCTGGCTCTCTTTCAGCGATGCGCCGCTGCTGGATAATGCTGAACTGCATATCGAAGATAACGAACGCGTCTGCCTGGTAGGGCGCAACGGTGCGGGTAAATCGACCCTGATGAAGATCCTCAATCGTGAACAGGGTCTTGATGACGGGCGCATTATCTATGAACTGGATCTGGTTGTGGCGCGTCTACAGCAGGATCCGCCGCGTAATGTTACCGGAACCGTCTATGACTTTGTGGCGGAAGGTATTGCTGAACAAGCGGCATACCTCAAGGGTTATCACGATGTTTCGCAGCTGGTGATGACCGACCCGAGCGACAAGAATCTGAACGAACTGGCGCGCCTTCAGGAACAACTGGATAATTTAGGGCTGTGGCAGCTCGATAGCCGCATTAATGAAGTGCTGGAACAGCTGAATCTGGATCCTAACGCCGAGCTTTCCTCGCTGTCCGGCGGCTGGCTGCGTAAAGCGGCCCTCGGCCGCGCGCTGGTCAGCGGGCCGCGCGTGCTGCTGCTCGATGAACCGACCAACCACCTCGATATTGAAACTATCGACTGGCTGGAAGGTTTCCTGAAGATGTTCAAAGGCACCATTATTTTTATTTCGCACGACCGTTCCTTTATTCGCAACATGGCGACGCGAATTGTCGATCTCGATCGCGGTAAGCTGGTGACCTATCCGGGGAACTACGATCAATATCTGCTGGATAAAGAAGAAGCGCTGCGCGTGGAAGAGTTACAGAACGCGGAGTTCGATCGCAAGCTGGCGCAGGAAGAAGTGTGGATCCGTCAGGGGATCAAAGCGCGTCGCACCCGTAACGAAGGGCGCGTGCGGGCGTTGAAAGCCATGCGCCGCGAGCGCGGTGAGCGCCGTGAAGTGATGGGCAGCGCGAAGATGCAGGTGGAAGAGGCCGCGCGTTCGGGCAAGATTGTGTTCGAAATGGAGAACGTCAACTACCAGGTTGATGGCAAGGTGCTGGTTAAAGACTTCACCGCCCAAATCCAGCGCGGCGACAAAATTGCGCTGATTGGCCCGAACGGCTGCGGCAAAACTACGCTGCTGAAGCTGATGCTCGGTCAGCTGCAGGCGGATAGCGGACGTATTCATGTGGGTACCAAGCTGGAAGTGGCTTACTTCGACCAGCACCGCGCGGAACTTGATCCGGATAAAACGGTGATGGACAACCTCGCGGAAGGTAAACAGGAAGTGATGGTGAACGGCAAGCCGCGCCACGTCCTGGGCTATCTGCAGGACTTTATGTTCCATCCGAAACGCGCGATGACGCCGGTGCGGGCACTGTCGGGCGGGGAGCGTAACCGCCTGCTGCTGGCGCGCCTGTTCCTCAAGCCCAGCAACCTGTTGATACTCGATGAACCGACAAACGATCTGGATGTCGAAACCCTGGAGCTGCTGGAAGAGCTTGTCGACGGTTATCAGGGAACCGTGATGCTGGTTAGCCACGACCGTCAGTTTGTGGATAACACGGTAACGGAGTGTTGGATCTTCGAAGGCGCGGGGCAAATTGGCCAATACGTGGGCGGCTATCATGACGCACGCGGTCAGCAGGCGCAGTATCTGGCGAAAAAACAGCCGGTTTCTAAAAAGACAGTTGAAGTTGCTCAACCGAAAGCAGAAAGTGTCAAACGCGCTGCCAGCAAACTAAGCTATAACCTGCAGCGCGAGCTGGAACAGCTGCCGCAAAAACTGGAAGAACTGGAAGCCCAGCTGCAGAATTTGCAGGAGCAGGTTGCCGACCCTTCTTTCTTTGGTCAGTCGCATGACCATACGCAGCAGGTGCTCGCACAGCTGAGTGAAGCGGAGCAGGCGCTGGAAACCGCCTTCGAACGCTGGGAATATCTCGAAGGTTTAAAAAACGGCGCATAAGCTGAGGAGTTTTCATGTGCGATCATCATCATGCTGCGCGGCATATCCTGTGTCGACAATGTGATCTGCTGGTGGCTTTGCCGCAGCTGGAGCATCGCCAGAAAGCTACGTGTCCGCGTTGCGGAACGACATTGACAACGTCATGGGACGCGCCCCGGCAGCGTCCCACAGCCTACGCGCTGGTCGCGTTGTTCATGCTGCTGCTGGCCAATCTGTTCCCCTTCATCTATATGAAGGTTGGAGGGATCAGCAGCGAAATCGAGCTGCTGGAAATTCCGAACGTGCTGTTTAGCGAGGATTACGCCAGCCTCGGTACCTTCTTTTTACTTTTCGTCCAGCTGGTGCCGGCTTTCTGCCTGGTCACCATACTGCTGCTGGTCAATCGGGTGAGCATGCCTTCCGGGCTAAAGGCGTTTCTGGCGCGGATCCTGTTTCACCTTAAAACCTGGGGGATGGCGGAAATCTTTCTCGCCGGGGTGCTGGTCAGTTTCGTTAAGCTGATGGCCTACGGCGATATCGGCATCGGCCTGAGCTTCGTTCCCTGGTGTATGTTCTGCCTGTTACAGCTGAGGACGTTCCAGTGCGTGGATCGCCGCTGGTTATGGGATGATATTGCACCAATGCCGGCGATTACACAGCCGCTGAAAGTCGGCGTCTCCGGCCTGCGTCAGGGGCTACGCTCGTGCTCATGCTGCACGGCGGTTTTGCCCGTCGATGAGGCCGTTTGTCCGCGCTGTCGGACAAGGGGAACCGCCCGGCGTAAAAACAGCCTGCAGTGGACGCTTGCGCTGTTGGTGACTTCGCTGATCCTCTATATGCCCGCCAATATTCTGCCAATCATGATTACCGACCTGCTGGGCGATAAAATGCCTTCCACGATTATGGCGGGGGTGATCCTGCTGTGGAGCGAAGGATCGTATCCGGTGGCGATGGTGATATTTATTGCCAGTATTATGGTGCCGACGTTAAAAATGATCGCCATTGGCTGGCTATGCTGGAACGCCAGCGGCAAGGGAGCGCGCGACTCGGAGCGCATGCATCTGATTTATGAAGTCGTCGAGTTTGTTGGCCGCTGGTCAATGATTGATGTGTTTGTTATCGCAGTCCTCTCCGCTCTGGTTCGCATCGGTGGATTAATGAATATCTATCCGGCGATAGGAGCAGTGATGTTTGCGCTGGTCGTAGTAATGACAATGTTTTCGGCCATGACCTTTGACCCGCGTTTATTGTGGGATCGTGAGCCAGATTCAAGCCATGAGGAAAGACTGCAGCATGGAAAATAAGAGCGGAGAAGCGAAAGTGCAAAAGGTGAAGAACTGGTCACCGGTGTGGATCTTCCCGATAGTCACGGCGCTGATTGGCGCATGGATTCTCTTTTATCACTATAGCCACCAGGGGCCGGAAGTGACCCTGATAACCACTAACGCAGAAGGTATTGAAGGGGGCAAAACCCGGATAAAAAGCCGCAGCGTTGACGTCGGCGTGATTGAAAGCGCGACGCTGACGGACGACCTGACCCACGTGGAGATTAAAGCGCGGCTGAATTCAGGTATGGAAAAACTGCTGCACCAGGATTCGGTTTTTTGGGTGGTTAAACCGCAGGTCGGCCGTGAAGGGATTAGCGGTCTGGGAACGCTGTTATCCGGCGCCTATATCGAACTGCAGCCGGGTAGCAAAGGCTCTGTTCCTGCGCAGTATCCGCTGCTGGATTCACCGCCGCTGGCCTCCCCTGATGCTAAAGGTATTCGCATTCTGCTGGAAAGCAGCAAAGCGGGGCAGCTTTCACCCGGCGATCCGGTGCTTTTCCGCGGCTACCGCGTAGGTTCAGTTGAAACCAGCACCTTCGATGCGCAAAAACGCAATATTACCTATCAGCTGTTTATTAGCGCGCCTAACGATCGGTTGGTGACCAATAACGTGCGCTTCTGGAAAGATAGCGGTATTGCGGTGGATCTGACCGCTGCGGGTATGCGCGTTGAGATGGGATCGCTGTCGACGCTGTTTGGCGGCGGCGTCAGCTTTGATATTCCCGAAGGGCTACCGTTAGGTGAGCCGGTGGCGAATAAAACAGAATATCATCTATTTGACGATCAACGCAGCATCCAGGATTCGGTGTTTACCCAGCATATTGACTACGTGATGTTCTTTAAAGATTCGATTCGTGGTTTGCAGCCCGGCGCGCCGGTTGAGTTCCGCGGTATCCGTCTGGGGACCGTCGGCAAGGTGCCGTTCTTTGTTCCTGGGCTGAAGCAGAACATCAACGACGATTACCGTATCCCGGTAGAAGTGCGAATTGAACCGGAACGTCTGATCAATCAGTTAGGCGCTAATCCTGACATTCGTAAGCATATCGATGATCTAATGAATCTCGGGCTGCGCGGTTCGCTTAAAACCGGAAACCTGGTGACCGGCGCGCTGTATATCGATCTCGACTTCTACCCGAAAGCCCCTCCGCGCGGCAAGATTCAGGAGTTTGGCGGTTATCCGATTATTCCAACCGTGAGCGGTGGCCTGGCGCAGATCCAGCAGCGCCTGATGGACGCGCTGGATAAAATTAACAATCTGCCAATTAACCCGCTGCTGGAGCAGGCAACCAGTACGCTGGCGCAAAGTGAAAAAACGATGCAGCACGTACAGGCGACGCTGGACAGTTTGAACAAGATAACGTCAAGTCAGTCGATGCAGCAGCTACCGGGCGATATGCAAAATACGTTGCGCGAGCTTAATCGTAGTATGCAGGGCTTCCAGCCGGGATCTGCGGCATACAATAAGATGGTTGCGGATATGCAGCGTCTCGATCAGGTTCTTCGTGAACTGCAGCCGGTACTGAAAACGCTCAATGATAAGAGCAATGCGCTGGTATTTGAGGCGAAGGATAAAAAAGATCCGCAGCCGAAGGGAGCGAAATAATGAAGAAATGGCTAATAGCGGCGGCGGTATGCGCGCTGACGGCATGCAGCAGCGGCGGTGAGAGTAAAACTTACTATCAGCTTCCCGTGGCGCAGGGTGGCGCGCAAAGCGCCGCCCACCAAAGCAAAAACTTGCTTTGGGTCGAGCAGGTGAGCATTCCGGATTATCTTGCCGGTAACGGGGTGGTCTATCAGACCACCGATGTTCAGTATGTGATTGCGAATAACAATCTGTGGGCGAGCCCGCTCGATCAGCAGCTGAAAACGACGCTGGTGGCGAACCTTAGCAACCAGCTTCCGGGTTGGGTGGTTGCCTCTCAACCGCTGGGGAGCGAGCAGGATACGCTGAACGTGTCCGTCAGCGGTTTTCACGGCCGTTACGATGGTCGGGTCATCGTTAGCGGCGAGTGGCTGCTGAAGCATCAGGGGCAGCTGATTAAGCGGCCGTTCCATATTGAGCTTAAGCAACAAGAGGATGGCTACGACGCGATGGTGAAAACGCTCGCGCAGGCCTGGACCCAGGAAGCGACGGCGATTGCCAGCGAGATTAACCGCTTGCCATAAGTAAAATTAATAAGAATAAAAGCCGCTGCGACAGTGAAAATCGCAGCGGCTTTTTTATTTGTCTCATCAGTTTGTTACTTGTGCTGGTTCACAGTTTTTGTACAAACGAAGTTTCATGTAGCTCACAAATATGACAATGGCGTGAATTTTGCGCATTGACGCTATCCCCGATTCGCGGTATTCGTTAACCGTGGTTGCGTATTTAGTGACCATTGTTTTCTTTTCCACCAGATCAAAGTATGAGGGAAACGAGGCATGAAGAGACAAAAACGAGATCGCCTGGAGCGGGCACATCAGCGTGGGTACCAGGCCGGTATTACCGGAAGGTCTAAGGAAATGTGTCCTTACCAGACCTTAAACCAAAGGTCTTATTGGCTAGGAGGCTGGCGAGAGGCCATGGAGGACAGGGTACAAATTGCCTGACTGTCTCTTTAAAAAGAAGCCTCCGCTGCGCGGGGGCTTCGCCTTTTCTAACGCTTGATGTTTATCAGAACGCGGAAGTGTCCTGGAACAGGCCCACTTTCAGATCGGTTGCGGTGTAAATCAAACGACCGTCAACCAGCACTTCTCCATCCGCCAGCCCCATAATCAAACGACGGTTTATCACGCGTTTGAAATGAATACGGTAGGTCACTTTCTTCGCCGTTGGCAGTATCTGACCGGTGAGCTTCACTTCGCCCACGCCTAATGCACGTCCTTTACCTTCGCCGCCTAACCAGCCCAGGTAGAAGCCAACCAGCTGCCACATGGCATCCAGGCCCAGACAGCCCGGCATCACCGGGTCACCAATGAAATGGCAACCGAAGAACCACAGGTCCGGGTTAATATCGAGTTCTGCCTCAACATAACCTTTGTCATAGTTACCACCGGTTTCGGTCATTTTGATGACGCGGTCCATCATCAGCATACTTGGCGCCGGCAGCTGTGGGCCTTTGGCGCCAAAGAGTTCACCACGACCAGAGGCAAGAAGGTCTTCTTTTGTATAGGATTCGCGTTTATCTACCATGTTTTCAGTAAGCCTTATTTTGAGTTCGGGACGCAGGATAGCTAACACGTGTACGCTGAACAAGTCCGATCAGTTCGAACCTGAACCGCCTAACCAGCGTAGCGGCCACGGAAAGCGATGACGACTCTCTTGCTGTGTCGCCTGCGCAATTCGTTCCTGAATGGTTTGCCGTAACGTTTGTCCTTCGCCGTCCCAGAGTAGCTGGGTCAGAATGGGCAGCGCTTCCGTCACGTCATCGACTGCCCAGATAAAGAACTGCTCATCCGCAACGGCCTGTTGCAGTTCCTGCGCCAGGCTCAGGTGACGAACGTTGGCGGAGGGAATGATGACTCCCTGTTTACCGGTCAGCCCACGCTGCTGGCAAATAGCAAAGAAGCCCTCAATTTTCTCGTTAAGCCCGCCAACCGGCTGTACGCGACCAAACTGATCGACAGAACCGGTAATGGCGATGCTCTGATTAATCGGCACATTGGCCAGCGAGCTGATCAGCGCGCACAGCTCGGCCATGGAGGCGCTATCGCCATCCACTTCGCTGTAGGACTGCTCGAAGGTCAGAGAGGCGGTGAAGGGGAGCTGTTGTTCGAGCTCCAGCTCGGACATCAGAAACGCCTGCATGATCATCATGCCTTTTGCATGAATGTTGCCACCGAGCTCGGCCTTACGCTCAACGTCAATAAATTCGCCGTCGCCGATATGTACGACGCAGCTAATACGTGAAGGCTCGCCAAACGCACGCGGATGGCCCGGAAACTCAATGACGGAGAGTGCGTTGATTTGTCCGACGCATTCGCCTTCGGTCTCGATCAGGATTTGCTCCTGCAGTATTTCATCCTGGATGCGTTCAGCAAGGTAGCCTTCGCGCCACAAACGACGCTCCAGCATGGTTTGCATCTCTTCAGCGCTAATCTCTTCACCTTCACAGAACGCGGCGGCTTCGCGAAGCTGGCGAGCAATCCAGAGCACGCACAGCGGCAAGGTTTCCTGGTCGCCTGTATAACGCGCACCTTCCTGGATCAGCAGCGGCCAGGCGTTAGCTGACAGCCCCGGGAGTTCGAGCAGTTGAGCATTTTGCCAGACCCACTGGCACCACTGCTTCAGCGTATCGGCATCAGCGATTTGCAGATTATCTTCATATTCGCTGTAGATAGCCTGCGCAGAAAGCTCGGGTTCCATCTCCTGAAAATCAGCAAGAGATTCCCGCTCGCCGACCAGGATAACTTTCAAACTCAGGGGCATAGAGGGAATGCTGACCGGAAGAGGGCGAGACTCATCGAATGATAACCAGTCAAAACGCTGGCGGGTTACCATATTTTTCAGCCGCATCCACAGCAGGGGCTGTGCCAGTAATGCACGGAGGGAGAGAATTAATACCCCGCCGTTAGCGCGATGGACCAGACCGGGTTGTAACGTGATTTCACCATTAAACTGGCGCACGCAGCCAAAAAGCTGCTCTGCTTCGATCCAGTCCGCGGCTTCAACCGGCGCAACGCTGGCAAAATTATCTTCAGCCGTTTGCGCCGGGGAGAGCGAGATTTTTCCGCCATCAACCTGATAGCGAACGCCACAGAGCGTTTGTGCCGGTTGGTGTAAAGTACGGGTTTCGTTAGCCAGCCACTGCAGGTACTCCGGCTCTTCCGGAATTTTAACCAGCATAAACGGCGAAATGGCTGGAGTGACCAGGAGCTGCTCCAGGCCATAGAAGAGTCGGGGTTGCAGTTCGCCTGAGAGCGATGCCTCTGCGTGAGCTAAGTCGGCTTGTGCAAACAGCGCCTGATAACTTTCCGTATCAGGAGCGAGGTCGTTTCGGGTAAGTTTCGTAATGGTCAAAGTCGCTGTTTTTTAGTCAGATGTAAAACGCGCGATTATACATTATGCGGCGTCCGAGCACACGAGGGATTGCGATGTCGCGGTGATTACGAATCTACCAACATCACGAAAGATCATTTATTCTCAGCACATCAGGAAAAAACTGATATCCTGAAATGAGTTACACGGTCACATTGAGATCGCAATGAAATATCAACAACTGGAAAATCTTGAAAGCGGCTGGAAATGGACTTATCTGGTAAAAAAGCACCGGGAAGGTGAGCTTATTACCCGCTACATTGAAGCCAGCGCTGCGCAAGCCGCCGTCGATTTATTACTGACGCTCGAAAATGAACCCGTGCTGGTGAATACCTGGATTGAGCAGCATATCAATCCGGCGCTGGTGAACCGCATGAAGCAGACTATCCGCGCCCGACGTAAGCGTCATTTTAACGCGGAGCATCAGCATACGCGTAAAAAGTCTATCGACCTGGAGTTCATGGTCTGGCAGCGTCTGGCAGGTCTGGCGCAAAGACGGGGTAAAACGCTTTCTGAAACCATTGTGCAGTTGATTGAGGATGCTGAGCATAAAGAGAAGTATGCCAGCAAGATGTCCAGCCTGAAGCATGATTTGCAGGTACTGTTAGGTAAAGAGTAGCGATGCAAGCATCGGGATATATCGGTGCGCTGCTGCTTTTTGATAGCGGAATTTAAGGTAAAAAAAACCCCGCATCGCGGGGTTTTTTATTAACGAGATAACTTAAGCCTGCGGCTGAGTTACAACGTCTTTGTAGCCTTTAACTTCGATTTCTACGCGACGGTCCGGCGCCAGGCAGTCGATCAGAGCTGCGCGAGCTTTCACGTTGTCACAGGTGTTGCCAGTAACCGGGTTGGATTCGCCCATACCGCGAGCAGAGATTTTGCTAGCCGGGATACCTTTGGATACCAGGTAATCAACAACGGACTGAGCACGTTTCTCAGACAGCTGCTGGTTGTAGGCATCAGAACCGATACGGTCGGTGTAGCCCAGAACAACTGCGGAACCGTCTTTCGGATCCATGTTGCTCAGCTGGGTGTACAGCTGATCCAGAGCCTGCTGGCCTTCTGGTTTCAGAGTAGATTTGTTGAAGTTGAACAGAACGTCAGACTTCAGGGTGAAGTGCTTGGTAGTCACTTCTGGAGCCGGAGCCGGCGCCGGAGCTACAACCGGAGCAACGTCGTCCTGACCGAAGCGGTAGGATACGCCCAGGCTCAGCATGCCGTTATCAGGACGGGTACCAACGGTGCCAGCGTCGCCGATGTTGTTAACCCACTGGTATTCCAGACGGGTTGCGATGTCACGAGTAACAGCCCACTCTAAGCCGCCCGCGAATACCGGGGAGACGCCAGTGTCGTGTTCGCTACGGGAAACGCCAGTAGAAGCGTAGTTACCTTTGGAGTCAGCGCGCCAAACCATACCACCCAGACGGGTATAGATATCCAGATCGTCAGTGATCGGGTAACCCAGTTTAGCAGTCAGCTGAACGCCCTGAGCTTTGAAAGCGCCGTTGTCAACGCTGCCTTTGTAAGCCATACGGCCCAGCCAGTCGTAACCCATTTCAAAACCGAGGTACGGGTTAACCTGGTAACCACCAAACGCACCAGCACCCAGCTGATCGTTACGGGTCGGGCCGTTGTTGCCCTGGAAACCGTTACCGTAGAAACCGGTGTCGTGATACTGGGACCAGCCCAGTTTAGCACCTGCGTACCAGGTGTTATCTTTCGGAGCGGCCTGCGCTACGGTAGCGAAGCCAGCCAGTGCCACTGCAATCGCGATAGCTGTCTTTTTCATTTTTTGCGCCTCATTATCATCCAAAATTCGCCATGAAGGTTCAGAAGACCTCACGGTTAAATCCTTCACCCGGGGCGTGACTTGTTGTTAACTATGCTGATACATGCAGCGTAAGCCGATCACCCCTGGCGATGTAAAGTCTACAACTTAGTTCGAAACTTACAAGTGTGAACTCCGTCAGGCATATGAAAAAAAAGGGTTGTGTACGCTATGTTTAACAAATACGGTTGAACTTAATCGAGGCAAAAAAAGTCGCGAAGCCGCATCAGACAAGCATTTTAACAAAAATGCCGTTCCAGAAAGCCCATCTCACGCCAGGGCAAAAAAAATTCCAGGATTAATCCTAAACTCGGTTAATGATACAGGTTTGAGTGAATTTTTAGCCCAGAAAGTTGTCTGCCTGGCTGAGCGGTATTTCTTACCGGACGCATGATAAAGCCCATCGCGTGACCCTCTTCTGCAGCGGCAACCAGGCGTTCATGTTCCTCAATGCTCAGTTCTTCTGATAGCCAGCCAATAACGACGCTATAATTTCCCGTGCGCAGTGAGCGAACCATGGATTCCAGGGTGTTAGCGGGGGAGAGCTGGCTGATCTGCATCACCTTCGACAGCGGCAAACCGGACGACTGCACCCATTCGCGACTCAGCTTCTGTTGTGGCGTCAGCCAGAGCTGCCAGCGCGATTGCTGGCCAAGCTGTTGTAATAAAGGAAGCAATAGCAGCTGCGTCATCATGGGCTGGTCTTCTCGATAGACTATTTCACTGATCAGCCCATTAGCTGGCTGTTCGGCAGCGTCATGAGAGCGACGACGTACTGAAGTAGAAGTCAGTGGTGAACGATTTGCGTGAGCTGATGTAAACATAGTCTATCCCGCCTGTGGGTTACTGTATGCATATACAGTATATGCGGCCGGGTGAAAGATCAACCCTATTTTCTCTGTTGCTGGATGAAATTTGTACGTCGCCGGGAGTGAACCCGAACCGGTCGCATCGGATGTCCGCGCGTACACAATGTGAATTCATGGTTGTCGCGCTTTCTTGCTGGCTAAATTCTTCTCATAAATGATGGCATTAACGGTCTATGAGCGAACAGGGATGCCCTGCTCTCTGTACGCTACTGTGATGAATATTAATTAAGCATTTTATCTTTCCCGCGTTTAACTTCATCAAATGACTATTTTCTGAAAGCGGCTCGCAAAAAAACACGCTGATTAAAATGAACAGATAATTCATGTTGCCGCATGAAGAGAAGTCACTTATTTTCTCTTTTAACGGATCCGTTAGCACATTTATGTCTTATTTACATGATTAACAAAGGAATAATCATGAAGAAACTTATATGTCTTAGGATCCATCAGTTTCGGGCATGTTTGTCTCCATTAGGAAAAATAAGCTGTCGGCCCTTATTTGGTGGCTATAGCCTGGCGATAGATAATACCGTGTTTGCCATGATGGCTGAGGGAGAGATCTATCTTCGGGTTTGCGAGCAGAGCGCGGAGTACCGCGTGGCGCATAAAAACCCGCTGTTGAAGATGCAGAAGAATGGTCGTCTGGTCGCGCTGAAGTATTATCATATTGATGAGGAACTTTGGCGGGATAGCAAAATGCTTTTTCATTTATCGGCGCTGTCATTACAGAGCGCGCGTCATGAAAAACATCGGCAGCGACATTCCGGAAGATTAAAAAATTTGCCAAATATCAGTTTTCATATGGAACTACAGCTGATTAATTCAGGCATTACGGATGAATTGATGCTGCGTAAGATTGGGGCCAAAGAAGCCTGGTTGAGGTTACGAAAAATAAATAAAGCGCTAACGGTGAATATTCTTTATTCCTTACAGGGGGCTATTGAAGGCGTCCACGCGGCCACGCTCCCGACGCAGCAGCGTCAGGAGCTTGAGAAGTGGGCAACGGAACAGATGCGGGAGAGTGAGAGCTATTCAGGTTGAATCTCAACCTGTCGCTGTAGCCGGCAAATCTCTGGCAGCAGCGCCAGTAGCAGCCCGATTTGTTGAAGCACTAACGGCTCTTTGCTATCGGCACGAGGTTCAAGATGCTGTATCCGGGTTTGCAGGCTTGTTAGAGCTTGCTGTACCCGCTGTTCATCGGCCGGTGAGTGGTGCAGCGCGTCATCAACATAACAAACGGCATCGTCCAGCAGCGCCAGGATATCTGGCGTTGTCAGCTTTTCCCTGTGTGCGCCCAGGGCGGAGATATAGCTGGTAAAAGTGTGGTTCAGGCATAACAACCGAAAAGCGGTTTCCCGCATTTGCGAGCCCGCTCTGGGTTCCGTTGATAAGTTTGATACAACGGATGCCAGCTCACCGTCCCTGCTGTGCGCCGCTCTTCGCGCAATACGATAGGCAAGACGGTTGTCGCGCCCCTGATGATATTGCTCGAGTATGGCGTCTAAATATCGGCAGTTGGCATTGATTGCTTGTTCAAGTACTCGGGGCAGGTTGCGGAATTTCCAGTCTGGCCAAATAAAGCTGACTGCGGCCCAGGCGATAGCGCAGCCGATCAGCGTATCAAATATACGCGGTAGGGCGACTTCAAAACCTTCCCCCAGGAGGTTAAAGCACAGCAAAACCAGAAGGGTAATGAACATGGTCGCATGGGCGTACTGTACATTACGGAACGCGAAGAACAGCACGCCGGTCAGGACAATTAAAAGCAGCTGGCCTTCGACGGAAGGGACGAGAAGCAGCACCGGCAGGCCTATCGCTACGCCGATGAGCGTACCGATTATCCTTAACGCCAGCCGGTGACGAGTGGCGTTATAGTTTGGCTGGCATACGAACAGGCTGGTCAGCAATATCCAGTAACCGTGGTTCAGTCCGGTTAACTGGATAAATGCATAACCTGCGCACAGGACTAATGACATTCGAACCGCATGGCGAAACAGAGCTGACTCTGGGGTCATATTACTGCGCAGGCGCAGCCAGATATCGCTGAAACTGCCAGGTTGGTCGTCGGCTAACAGGTTTTCCGTGTTGTGACTGGACTGTACAGTCGTCTGGACGGATTCAATTGTCGCCAGCTGGGCGTCAATGGCGCGTAAGTTATTAAGCAAAAATCCCAACGCCTTAATCTGTTCTGCCGGCGCGCCGCTGGCTTTTACGCGATCGAGCGCGGCGTCAAGATGCATAAAAGCGCGCTCAAAGTGAGTGTCATGAAGGTAGGGTTCGCGTAGCAGGATGGCACGAGACAGTTTCTGGCAGGCCTGCGCCTGCATTGACAGCATACGCTGGAAGCGGAACATCACGTCACTGTAGCGAAAATGATCGCGCAGCGTTTGGTATTGAATATGCGATGAGCTTGCGCGTTCGTGGATGTCCTGCGCCACGAAGTAATACTGCAAAGTGCGACGCGTTCCGCGCTGCCCGCGATCGCCGCGCAGGCGAGTCAGCAGGGAAACTTTCGTCTGATTCAGCGTGGCCACAAGCTGGCCATTGGCTATCGCCAGGTCATACAGCGGAGCCTGGCTTTCATCTTCAATATCCGGATCGAACAGGCGTGATTTAAGCTCCAGATAGTGAGCTAACTGCTCGTAGCTGCGTGCCAGATTGTCCTGAAGAGGACGGATAGGGAAAATCAGATGTCCGGAGAGGGTAAGTAAGTTGTACCACACCGCGCCAGCCAGCAAAAACAGCGGCTGAAGATACCAGTGGCTGTAAAGCGTAACGCCCAGCATGGTATAGATGGCGATTAACAAAGCACCAAAGGCGATGGTGGCATAGCGTTGGCCCAGGCCGCCGAGCAAAATAAAACCGATTGTTGAAACGGTTAATCCCGCCGCAAATAACCACGGCCAGGGAAAAAGGAGTTCCACTGAGGCTGAAGCAATAAAAAAGCACACGAGGGTAATGGCCAGATTACGCAGACGTCCTGTCAGGCGGTCATCAAGGTCGGTCAGCGCCGCTGCCACCACCCCGAGTGTTAGAGGAATCGTGAGTTTTACTTCGCCAAGCCACCAGGGAAATGCGGTCGTGCCGCAGAGTGCGATAAATATCCTGATGTTATATAACCAGGCACTGTTCCATGTATAGCGGCGTAGCAGGGGGGTGAGCATTTCTCTATTCCATTCAATTACTGAAAGCGGCGACGCGCATTGGCTTCACGCGCGGCGCGAGCGGTCTCGACGGAGACGACTCGTCGGCCTACTGGCCATAAAGCAATAGCGGCGATTTTAAAATTGGCGATACCAACCGGGATGCCAATGATAGTCAGGCATTGGGCGATACCACAAAAGATATGCATCAGGCACAGCCACCAGCCAAAGAAAATAAACCATAAAATATTCAATAGTGTCCCACCCGCGTTTAGCAGGCTATTCTTTCCCTGAGGATCGAGTTCGTCGACATGAACGGCCTCATTCCCATAGGGAAAAAGAGAGAGTTTTGTTATCTCCCAGCAGGAGCGGGTGAGAGGCAGGGTAAAGATCAGCACAATGCTGACCAGCGTCGCCAGAAGCCAGCCGAGCGTGGTGGCGAATCCGCCAAGGATAAAGTTTAAAATATTCAGAACGGTACGCATAAACCCTCTGCTTAATACGGTGGATAATAAGGCACTGCCATTGTAGCGTTTTTTACGCTGGAGCACCCGGTCGCTGGCGGTTAAACTTAAAAACATCCAACCTGATTGAAATTCGACATTATATGGAACTTAGAGCGACAACATTGGGCAAGCGTATGGCTCAGCATCCTTATGACAGGGTGCAACTTCTTAATGCCGGAGTAAAGGTTTCCGGTGATAGCCATGAATATCTTATACCTTTCAATCAGTTATTATCAATTCATTGCAAGCGTGGGCTGGTTTGGGGGGAGCTGGAGTTTACCCTACCGGGCGAGAAAGTTGTGCGTTTGCACGGTACCGAATGGAGTGAAACCCAGCGTTTTTACCATCATCTGAACACGCTCTGGCAGCAGTGGAGCGCGGAAATGAGCGATATTGCCGCTGATGTACTTCGCCAGCAGCTGGCGGAAGTGGCGCGTTCCAGCGCGGAAGGTAAATGGTTGACGCGTCAGCAGGTAAGCGATATTCAGCGCAAAATACGCCATGCGCTGAGCGGATTACCAGTGCCGACAGTCCGTCTTGATGCTTTTGATAACTGCCGCGAGCTATGGCGGCAATGCCAGAGTTGGTTGAGTAATACGGAAAAAGCCAGGCTCGAGCATAACCAAACTTTTACGGAATCCATGCTGGAGCAATACCGCGGATTTTTTGCCGCAGTGGAATCATCGCCGTTGAATCCGGCTCAGGCACGCGCAGTCGTAAACGGCGAGCGTTCGTTATTAGTTCTGGCGGGTGCCGGAAGCGGTAAAACTTCCGTGTTAGTGGCGCGCGCAGGCTGGTTATTGACCCGTGGCGAGGCGGCGGCTGAGCAAATTCTGCTACTGGCGTTTGGTCGGCAAGCCGCGCAGGAGATGGATGAGCGCATCCGCGAGCGCCTGGGCACTGAAGAGATCTCTGCGCGTACTTTTCACTCCCTTGCCCTGCACATTATCCAGCAGGGCAGTAAAAAAGCCCCGACGATCAGCAAGCTGGAGAGCGACAGCGCTGCACGGCAAAAACTTTTAGTACAGAGCTGGCAGCAGCAGTGCCAGGAGAAAAAAGCGCAGGCGAAAGGCTGGCGATTGTGGCTGGAGGAGGAAATGGGGTGGCAGATCCCTGAAGGGGATTTCTGGCAGGACAAAAAGCTGCAACGTCGTGTTGCCAGCCGCCTTGACCGCTGGGTTAGCTTGATGCGTATGCATGGCGGCTCGCAGGCTGAGATGATTGCCGGGGCCCCTGAAGAGGTACGCGACCTTTTTGGCAAGCGCGTTAAGCTGATGGCCCCTCTGCTAAAAGCGTGGAAAACGGCGTTAAAAGATGAAAACGCCGTCGATTTCTCCGGCCTGATTCATCAGGCGATCAATATTCTGGATAAAGGGCGGTTCGTCAGCCCGTGGAAGCATATTCTGGTGGATGAGTTTCAGGATATCTCCCCGCAGCGGGCATCCCTACTCGCCGCGTTACGTCGGCAAAACACGCAGACGACGCTGTTTGCCGTTGGCGATGACTGGCAGGCCATCTACCGTTTCAGCGGTGCTCAGCTCTCTTTAACAACGGCCTTTAATCACTATTTTGGCGAAGGGGATTGCTGTGCGCTGGATACGACGTACCGATTTAATAGCCGGATAGGCGAGATAGCCAACGGGTTTATCCAGCAAAATCCGCACCAGTTAACGAAACCACTAAACAGCCTGGTCGCAGGGGACAAAAAAGCGGTGACGTTATTGGCGGAGGACAAACTCGACGATCTGCTTGATAAAATGAGCGGCTATGTCAAACGAGAGCAGCGGATTTTATTGCTAGCGCGCTATCATCATTTGAAGCCGGCGGCGCTGGAGAAAGCCGCCACGCGCTGGCCGCATCTGCAGCTCGATTTTATGACTATTCATGCCAGCAAAGGACAACAAGCTGATTACGTCATAATTCTTGGCCTTCAGGAGGGGGATGATGCGTTTCCTGCACCGGCGCGTGAGTCGATTATGGAGCAGGCGCTCTTACCGCAGCCGGAGGATTTTCCCGATGCCGAAGAGAGGCGTTTGCTGTATGTCGCCATCACCCGCGCCCGCCTGCGCGTATGGCTGTTGTTTAATAAAGAGCAACCTTCGCCGTTTGTTGAAATGCTAGAGGCGCTGGATGTGCCGGTAGCAAGAAAGCCATGATGGCTGGCGGCGTGGCCGCCAGCGGGGCTTATTTCAGACGCTCTGCAAGGTAGCGCTGATAATCAGGGATCAGGATATCAACGGGGTCGCTGAAGTGCGGGGACTGGATAATAAAGTCGGCGGTTGAGACATTGGTGGCGACGGGAATATTCCATACCGTCGCCAAACGTAATAACGCTTTAACATCCGGGTCGTGTGGCACGGCATTTAGCGGATCCCAGAAAAAAATCAATACATCGATTTTACCTTCTGAAATCAGCGCACCCACCTGCTGGTCGCCGCCCATGGGACCACTCAGCATCGCATGCACCTCCAGCCCGGTTGCGCGTGACACCAGATTTCCGGTCGTTCCTGTCGCCGAGAGCGTGTGTTGCGCCAGCAATGGCTGGTGGCGCTCGACCCACTTCATCAGCATATCTTTACAGTGATCGTGAGCAACCAGCGCAATATGCTTGCGTGCTGGCAAGGTACGTGTTGTTAGTTCCATCATTTCATTCCACATTTTGGCCTGTAGACAGATTACTGGAAGTGACTGTTGCTGCAAGCGTCGGGATGAAAAAATTTGACGCATCTGCAGGTCAGGACTCATGCGGGTTCATCCGGATTAGCATACACTTGGGCTAAATAGCAGGAGGATGATGATGAAAGAAAACGATATCGCAGGTATTTTGACCTCGACACGGACTATCGCCCTGGTGGGGGCAAGTGACAAACCTGACCGCCCAAGCTATCGGGTGATGAAGTATCTTCTGGAGCAGGGATATCACGTCATTCCCGTTTCCCCTAAGGTTGCGGGTACCACGCTGCTGGGGCAAAAAGGGTATGCCACGCTTGCTGACGTGCCGGAAAAAGTGGATATGGTCGATGTTTTCCGTAACTCAGAAGCGGCCTGGGGCGTCGCCCAGGAGGCAGTGGCTATCGGTGCGAAAACGCTATGGCTACAGCTGGGGGTAATCAATGAACAGGCGGCTGTTCTCGCCCGAGACGCCGGTCTAAACGTGGTGATGGATCGCTGTCCGGCGATAGAGATCCCGCGATTAGGATTAGCCCGTTAAACCTAAAACCCCGCCTGGCGCTGAGGGATCCCCATAAAACAGCGCTAATAAACCAGCACCATACTTCGGTAGGCTCTGGCGAGGTGGTTAAGAA
>NZ_CAXSXW010000014.1:0-170712 GCF_964241505.1 Klebsiella sp. Q11 | reverse complement strand
GGAGCGGGAAACGAGACTCGAACTCGCGACCCCGACCTTGGCAAGGTCGTGCTCTACCAACTGAGCTATTCCCGCATACTTCTGGCCATATTTCTATGGCGTCGTGATTTGCATTTCTGCTTCGTCACGGGAGGCGCATTATACGAGAATTCGATTTACCTGCAACCCCCCTGAGCGCAATTTTTTTCGTTTTTGGTTTAAGTGACCACTTTATCACCACACACCGGCCTGAATTGTCTAAATAACCAGCAAATGCGGCAAAATCACTTTTTCCGGGCCCGCTAAAGGCGCAAAATCGCTCAAGTTTATAGGCGGATATCGCCCGCTGACGGTCAACAACGATGACAACCAGGGAAATAAAATGAAAAAAGCGCTTACCGTCCTGCTGCTGGCCACGCTTGCCACAGGAACAGCATCGGCAACAACGCTACATTTTGGGACAACGACGGCCAATCCGCCGTATGAAACCGTCAATGGTAAAAATCAGCCCACGGGTTTTGATATCGACCTGGCCAACGCGCTGTGCAGGCAGATGCAGGTCGAATGCAAATTCACTCCCCAGGGGTTCGATACCCTCATCCCGGCGCTGCGCTTTAAGAAATTCGACGCCGTGATTGCCGGTATCGAAGTGATTCCGATGCGAGAAAAGCAGGTTGCGTTCAGCCATCCCTATCGTCAGGCGCTGTCCGGCGTAGTTGTCACCGCGAAAGACGCCGCCCACACCTTTGCCGATCTGAAGGATAAAAAAATCGGCGTCGTGAAAGGCACCCTTCATCAGCACTATCTGCGGGACAAACAAAAAGCCGTGCATGCGGTGCCTTACGACAGCGACGAAAGCGCCCTGAGCGCGCTGAAAGAAGGCGTGATTAGCGGCGTGATGGGCGATCAGGAGACGTTAACGAAATGGCTCCAGGATAACCCCGACTACGCCATGATGGACGAACGCGCCACGGATCCCGGCTACTACGGTAAGCAGTACGCCATTGCGGTACGTAAAGACGATCCGGAGCTGCTGAATAACATCAATGCCGCTCTGGATGTCGTAAAAGCCTCGCCGGAGTTCCAGGCCATGGAACAGAAGTGGTTTAAATAGTCGGGGGTATGACCGGGGCGTGTTGGCCCCGGCACGGGCGTTAAAGCTTAATAAAGTGTTCGCGATAGTAGGCCAGTTCCGCGACCGATTCGCGAATATCGTCCATCGCCTGATGGGTTCCTTGTTTCTTAAAGCCGTCGAGAATTTCCGGCTTCCAGCGACGAGCCAGCTCTTTCAGCGTGCTGACGTCCAGATAACGGTAGTGGAAATACGCTTCCAGCTCAGGCATATATTTAAACAAGAAGCGGCGATCCTGGCCGATGCTATTGCCGCAGATCGGCGACTTCCCCGCCGGTACCCACTTTTTGAGGAATTCGATAGTCGCCAGTTCGGCTTCACGATCGCCCTGAGTACTCGCCTTCACCCGCTCCACCAGCCCGCTGCCGGTATGGGTACGCACGTTCCACTCGTCCATCAGCGCCAGCTGCGCGTCTGACTGGTGCACCGCAATGGTCGGCCCTTCCGCCAGAATGTTCAGATTCGCGTCGGTCACCAGGGTGGCGATTTCGATGATGCGATCGCGCTCCGGATCCAGCCCCGTCATTTCAAGATCGATCCAAATCAGGTTGTTTTCATCTGCACTCATGTTATTTTCCACCCTTCTTACGTCACTATATTCATCTAAAATAGCGTGTATCATAGAGGTTTTGCCCGTACAGGGCGACCAGGAGCCAGTTCGATTGAGTAAAAATAAACTCTCCAAAGGCCAACAGCGCCGCGTGAAGGCCAACCACCAGCGCCGCCTGAAAACGACTTCGGAGAAGGCCGATTTTGATGACAACCTTTTCGGTGAGAAATCCGAAGGGACCGTCATTAGCCGCTTTGGCATGCATGCCGATGTCGAATCCGCCGACGGTAGCGTCCACCGTTGCAACATACGCCGCACTATCCGTTCGCTGGTCACCGGCGATCGCGTGGTCTGGCGGCCTGGCAAAAGCGAAGCTGACGGCGTCAACGTCAAGGGCATCGTCGAGGCCGTCCATGAACGGACCTCCGTACTGACGCGTCCGGATTTCTACGACGGCGTCAAACCCATCGCCGCCAATATCAATCAGATTGTCATTGTTTCCGCGATCTTGCCTGAGCTTTCTCCGAATATTATCGACCGCTACCTCGTGGCCTGCGAAACGCTGAACGTTGAGCCGCTGATCGTGCTCAATAAGATCGACCTGCTGGATCAGGCGAGCATGGACTTCGTCAACGAGCAAATGGACATCTATCGCCATATTGGTTACCGCGTACTGATGGTCTCCAGCCGCACGCAGGATGGCCTGAAGCCGCTTGAAGAGGCGCTCACCGATCGTATCAGTATCTTTGCCGGGCAGTCAGGGGTAGGCAAATCCAGCCTGCTGAACGCGCTGCTGGGCCTGCATGATGACCAAATCCTCACCAATGACGTTTCGGATGTCTCCGGACTGGGGCAGCACACCACCACGGCCGCGCGCCTGTACCACTTCCCGCACGGCGGCGATGTGATTGACTCGCCGGGCGTACGCGAGTTCGGCCTGTGGCATCTCGACGCGGAACAAATCACCCACGGCTTTGTCGAATTCCATGATTATTTAGGCCGCTGCAAATACCGCGACTGCAAACACGACAATGACCCGGGCTGCGCCATTCGCGAAGCGGTGGAGAAAGGCGAAATCGCCGAAAGCCGGTTTGAAAACTACCATCGCATTCTGGAAAGCATGGCGCAGGTACAGGTAAAAACGCGTAAAAGCTTTTCATCAACCGATGACTGACATTTAAGCTGAGCATCGTTAGAATCGTCCCCCTTTTTTCAGGCTCCGCTGCTCCGCGGGGCCAGGAACGACAAATAATGGCCTGGAGGCTACCTTGTTAAACGATCTTAAACTTTCACTGCAATACATTCTGCCTAAACTGTGGCTCACCCGCCTCGCAGGCTGGGGTGCACGCAAACGAGCAGGCTGGCTGACAAAACTGGTCATCGATCTGTTCGTGAAATATTACAAGGTCGATATGAAAGAGGCGCAAAAGCCTGACACCGCCAGCTACCGTACCTTTAACGACTTCTTCGTTCGCCCGCTGCGCGACGACGTCCGCCCGTTAAACACCGACCCGAACGTGCTGGTAATGCCCGCCGACGGCGTCATCAGCCAACTGGGCGCCATTGAAGACGACAAAATTTTGCAGGCTAAAGGCCATAACTACAGCCTGGAAGCGCTGCTGGCCGGTAACTACCAGATGGCTGACCTGTTCCGTAACGGCAGCTTCGTCACCACCTATCTTTCGCCGCGCGATTACCACCGCGTGCATATGCCGTGCAACGGTATTCTGCGCGAAATGATCTACGTGCCGGGGGATCTGTTTTCCGTAAACCATCTGACCGCTCAAAACGTGCCGAATCTTTTTGCCCGCAACGAGCGCGTCATCTGCCTGTTCGATACTGAGTTTGGCCCTATGGTGCAAATCCTCGTCGGCGCTACCATCGTCGGCAGCATCGAAACCGTGTGGTCCGGTACCGTCACGCCGCCGCGCGAAGGCATCATTAAGCGCTGGACCTGGCCTGCTGGCGATAGCGAAGGCTCCGTCGCCCTGCTGAAAGGCCAGGAGATGGGCCGCTTTAAGCTGGGCTCCACGGTGATTAACCTGTTTGCTCCGGGCCAGGTGAAGCTGGTTGAGCAGTTACAAAGCCTGTCGGTGACCAAAATAGGCCAGCCGCTGGCGATCGCGCCTGAAGCCGCGGCGCCGGTAGAGCCCGCGCCGCTGGCGGAAGAAGAAGTCCGCGCTGAACACGCAGCCAGCCCGCTGGTTGACGATAAACAAGACGAAGGTTAATTCCTGAAAAAAGGTTACGCCGTGCGCCTGATATACACTTTCCTGTTGGCCTGGTGCCTCAGTTTTGGGGCGTACGCAGCGACAGCCCCGGATGCTAAACAGATAGCCCAGGAGCTGGAACAGGCGAAGGCGGCAAAGCCCGCCCAGCCTGAAACCGTTGAAGTCCTGCAATCTGCCCTGAACGCCCTTGAGGAGCGAAATGCTTCCCTTGAACGCGCCCGTCAGTACCAGGACGTTATCGATAACTTCCCCAAACTGTCGCAAAACCTGCGCGCGCAGCTCAACAATCTCAGCGATGAGCCGCGCCAGGTCTCCACTACCCTCTCCTCCGATGCCCTGAACCAGGAGATTCTCCAGGTCAGCAGCCAGCTGCTGGAAGCCAGTCGTAAAGCTCAGCAGGAGCAGGATCGCGCCCGCGACATCGCCGACTCCCTCAACCAGCTGCCGCAGCAGCAGAGCGATGCCCGCCGCCAGCTGAATGAGGTTGAACGCCGGGTCGGCGCGCAAAGCAGCAATACCCCGCTGGCACAGGCGCAAAATCTTGGTCTGCAGGCGGAGTCCGCGCGGCTGAAAGCGCTGGTCGATGAGCTGGATCTGGCGCAGCTTTCCGCCAATAACCGCCAGGAACTTTCGCGGTTGCGCTCCGAGCTGGCGCAGAAAGAGAGCGAACAGCTCGACGCCTGGCTACAGGCGCTGAGAAATCAGCTCAATAACCAACGGCAGCGCGAGGCGGAAAAAGCGCTGGAAAGCACCGAACTGCTGGCGGAAAACAGCGAAAACCTGCCGCCGGATATCGTGGCGCAGTTTAAAGTTAACCGCGAGCTGTCGCAGGCGCTCAACCAGCAGGCGCAGCGGATGGATTTGATCGCCTCGCAGCAGCGCCAGGCGACCAATCAGACCCTCCAGGTGCGTCAGGCGTTAAACACCCTGCGCGAGCAGTCCCAGTGGCTGGGCTCTTCCAATCTGCTTGGTGAAGCCCTGCGCGCGCAGGTGGCTCGACTGCCGGAAATCCCGCGGCCGCAGCAGCTGGATACCGAAATGGCGCAGCTGCGCGTGCAGCGTTTACGCTATGAAGATCAGCTCGGCAAACAGCCGCAGCTAAGACAAATTCGTCAGGCCAACGGTGAACCGCTCACCGCGGAACAGAACCGTATTCTGCAGGCCCAGATGCGCACGCAGACCGAGCTGCTCAACTCCCTGCTGCGCGGCGGCGATACGCTTATGCTCGAACTGACCAAGCTGAAGGTCGCCAACGGTCAGCTAGAGGATGCGCTTAAAGAGATCAACGAAGCGACCCACCGCTATCTGTTCTGGACCTCGGACGTCAGCCCAATCGGCTTCTCATGGCCGCTGGAGATCGTTCAGGATCTCCGCCGCCTGATCTCGCTCGATACCATGAGCCAGCTCGGTAAGGCCAGCATGATGATGCTGACCAGCAAAGAGACCCTGCTGCCGCTCTTCGTCGCGCTCATTCTGGTGGGGTTCAGTATTAGCTCACGCCGCCATTTCACCAGCTTCCTTGAGCGCTCCAGCGCGCGCGTCGGTAAGGTTACGCAGGATCACTTCTGGCTCACCCTGCGCACGGTGTTCTGGTCCATACTGGTGGCCTCGCCGCTGCCGGTGCTGTGGATGACGCTGGGCTATGGCCTGCAGGCCGCCTGGCCTTTCCCGCTGGCCGTGGCGATTGGCGATAGCGTCACCGCCACGGTACCGCTGCTGTGGGTCGTGATGATTTGCGCCACGTTCGCCCGCCCTAACGGCCTGTTTATCGCCCACTTTGGCTGGCCGCGCAGCCGCGTCAGCAAAGCGATGCGCTACTACCTGATGAGCATCGGGCTGATCGTGCCGCTGATTATGGCGCTGATTACTTTCGATAACCTCAACGATCGCGAGTTCTCCGCCTCGCTGGGCCGCCTCTGCTTTATGCTGATTTGCGGCGCGCTGGCGATGGTGACCCTGAGCCTGAAACGCGCCGGCATTCCGCTGTATCTCGACAAAGAAGGCAGCGGCGACAATATGCTGAACCGGCTGCTGTGGAATATGCTGCTCGGCGCGCCGCTGATAGCGATGCTGGCGGCGGCGATCGGCTATCTCGCCACGTCGCAGGCGCTGCTCGCCAGGCTTGAAACCTCGGTCGCCATCTGGTTCCTGCTGCTGGTGGTTTATCACATCATACGCCGCTGGATGCTGATCCAGCGGCGCCGCCTGGCGTTCGATCGCGCGAAGCACCGTCGGGCGGAGATCCTCGCCCAGCGCGCCCGCGGCGAAGAGGAAGTCCAGCATACCAGCAGCCCGGAAGGTTCGATGGAAGCTGAGGTCAGCGAGGTCGATCTTGATGCCATCAGTACCCAGTCGTTGCGTCTGGTGCGCTCCCTGCTGATGCTGATCGCGCTGGTGTCGGTTATCGTGCTGTGGTCAGAAATCCACTCCGCGTTTGGCTTCCTGGAGAATATCTCGCTGTGGGACGTCACCTCCACGGTACAGGGCGTTGAGAGCCTGGAGCCGATTACCCTCGGCGCGGTGCTGATAGCCATCCTGGTGCTGATTATTACTACCCAGCTGGTGCGCAACCTACCCGCGCTGCTGGAGCTGGCCATCCTCCAGCATCTGGAACTGACGCCGGGCACCGGCTACGCCATCACCACCATCACTAAGTATCTGCTGATGCTGATCGGCGGTCTGGTCGGCTTCTCGATGATTGGGATTGAGTGGTCCAAGCTGCAGTGGCTTATTGCCGCGCTCGGTGTGGGTCTCGGTTTTGGCCTGCAGGAGATCTTCGCCAACTTTATCTCGGGCCTGATTATCCTGTTTGAGAAACCGATCCGCATTGGCGATACGGTCACCATTCGCGATCTCACCGGCAGCGTGACGCGAATTAATACCCGCGCCACCACCATCAGCGACTGGGACCGTAAAGAGATTATCGTACCGAACAAGGCGTTCATCACCGAACAGTTCATCAACTGGTCGCTGTCGGATTCCGTGACCCGCGTGGTGCTAACGGTGCCTGCTCCGGTAGATGCCGATACCGAAGAGGTGGCGCAGATCCTGTTAAATGCCGCGCACCGCTGTTCATTGGTTATCGATACCCCGGCGCCGGAAGCGTTCCTCGTTGATCTGCAGCAGGGGATCCAGATTTTCGAGCTGCGTATCTACGCCGCCGAAATGGGTCACCGGATGCCGCTGCGCCACGAGATGCACCAGCTGATTCTGGCCGGATTCCGCGAGCACGGTATCGATATGCCGTTCCCGCCGTTCCAGATGCGCCTGGAGAGCATCGATGGCAGAAAAAGCAGCAGGGCGCTGACCTCGGCAGGGAAAACCAGCCGCACGCCCGGCAGCCTGTAAGAACGGCCTTGCCTGAACGCAGGCAAGGCCAGCGTTTTAGCTCTCCTCGACCATCAGCTGCACCGCCGTACGCCGGCGGTAATTCTCATAGATCCCCAGCGCCAGCAGCGAAAAGAAAGCCGGTCCGCCGACCATCCACAGCGCGCTGCTCCAGTCACCCGCTTCCATCACCGGCTCAATCACGGTAAAGATATTGGCAAATGCCACCACCAGTACCACAACGGCGGTCGCCAGCAGCGTCGAGCCGCGGTGTTTAAAAATCACAAAGGGGCGATCGAGATCCTGCTTCGCCTTAAAAAAAGGAAATGCCAGCGTTAAAAACAGATACGGCAGCGTCATAGAGACATTCGCCATCAGCGTCAGTTTGTTATAAAACGCCGACGCGGTATCGCCCCCAAAGGAAACCAGCAGAATAAACACGCTCACCAGCAGGCACTGCCACCACATGGCGTTCGCCGGCATACCGTTAGCGTTAATTCGCGTCATTGCTGAAGGCCAGAGCGCTTTTGGCGTGCCCTGAATAATCGCCTTTAACGGCGAGTAGCTCAGGGTAAAGAAAGCGCCGGTATAAGCGAGGAACATGGCGAGTCCGGTGATTCTGGCAAACCATAATCCGCTCAGGGCGGCGACGGCGGGCGGCAGATGCATCGCATTAGCCAGGGTGGCGCCAAGGCGGGTCATCAGCACGTAGGTGATATTACCGAGGTTCGTGGAAGGGTTGCTCAATACCTGCTGCCAGTTGGCACTCACGCCCCACAGAACAATCGCCAGCGAATAGCCAACAGAAATGACGACCGCCGCGATAACAATACCTTTGGCAAAATTCTTTTCCGGCTGCTCGGTTTTATCCACCAGACCGCCAACCGCTTCGATTCCGCCGTAGGCAAAGATGGCAAAAACCACGAACGATAGCATCGCCAGACCGGACTGATAGCCTGGATTAGGCGAGGCCGTGAAATCCAATGGTTGGGCAAAATGGCCGCCGTTGAGCAGTAAAATCACCAGGTTCACCAGCAGCAGGACCAGGTTAAGGCCCATGACCGCGATCCCGCCGACGGCGGTAATTTTGGCGATTTTGTGCATGCCTTTTACCGCGACAAAGGTCACCAGCAGCATCCAGCACGCGGCAAGAATACCGACCGTTTGCGTGGAAGTCAGTCCGGCCAGCGCCCAGGATTGCGTTTTATCCGCGCCGAATAAGAATGTGGAAAACGGCACCCAAATTTTAGCCGCCGTGCTGACCATCCAGACCACATAGGATGAAAACCACATAAAGGCCCCCATAAACGCAAAGCGCGGGCCGACGCTATGATTCATCCATGAATAGATCCCGCCCTCCTCCTTACGATAGGCCGCCCCCATCTCCGCCATCATTAGCGCAAACGGGATAAAGAAAAACAGAGCGGAGAAGAGATAAAACGGCATCGCGCTGTAGCCCATCAGGTAGAACGCAGAGGGGCTGTTTGCAAAACCAAATACCGAGGTGAAGATCATTAATATCAGCCCAATCAGGCTCATCTTCTTTATTTGCTGGTGCATAAATCTATCCAAACGCGGTATCGCGGCAGAGGATGCCGGATAGCCAAAAAAAATGAGCGCGGATAGTAGCAAAAACCCAAACGGTTCTTGTGGGTATTAGGGCTAAAAGGCGGGCTTCCCTTCCATCATCGAAAGGGAAGCTGAGAGAGGATCAGGCGCGGTCGACGGTGAAAGAGAGAACCTCACCGATGCTTTCTGCCCCCAGGGCCAGCATCACGACGCGGTCAACGCCCAGCGCCACGCCGGAACAATCCGGCAGCCCGGCTTCGAGAGCGGCCAGCAGATGACGATCGATTGGCTGCTGCGGCAGGCCGCGAGCGGCGCGCTTGCGGTTATCCTGTTCAAAACGCTGCTGCTGTTCGCGCGCGTCGGTCAGCTCATGAAAACCGTTCGCCAGCTCAATGCCTTTGTAATAGACCTCAAAACGTTCCGCCACGCGGTGATCTTCGGTGCTGATTTGCGCCAGCGACGCCTGACTTGCCGGGAAGTGATAAATAAACGTCGGACGATCTTTACCGATGTGCGGCTCGACGCCCATGGTAAAAAGTAGCTGAAGCAGCGTATCCCGGTCCTCTTCCGTATCGGCAATATTGCTCAGATCCAGCTTCGCCGCCGCTTCGCGCAGCTGCGTTTTATCCGCCGACAGCGGATCGATTTCCAGATGACGCTGGAAGGCTTGCTGATAGGAGAGGCTTTCGGCTGGCTGGCAGTCGAGGACCTGCTGGAGCAGATCGTCCACTTCATTGATCAGCCGGTACATGTCATAGCACGGACGATACCACTCCAGCATGGTGAATTCCGGGTTATGGTGGCGCCCCATCTCTTCATTGCGGAAGCTACGGCACAGCTGAAAGACCGGGCCGCAGCCGGCCGCCAGCAGGCGCTTCATGTGATACTCCGGGCTGGTCATCAGGTACAGGTTCAGCCCCTGAGAATGACCAGGACCGACGAAACGCGTCTCAAACGGGACCATATGAATATCCGTCACCGTCGCCTGACTCATGCAGGGCGTCTCCACCTCCAGCACGCCGCGGTCGGTAAAGAAACGGCGAATTTCCGCCATGACCGCTGCACGTTTTAATAGATTTGGAATGGATGCGCTCGGCTGCCAGGTTGCCGTTTCGCTCATGGTACGTTCTCCGATTTGAAACAAGGGCACGAAGTCTACTCGTAACTGGCGGATGAAACAAATTTTGTGCGAATACGTAAACGCGTTACATACACTTAATTTATTGATAACCCAAAAACATAAAGCAATGAGATAAACAACCGCACAGAACGATAAAAAAATCGAACACGTCAATTTTCCCTCATAACCCTACGGCTATACTCCTTACCTATAAAGGAGCAGTGATACGTTTTCGCCAGCCCGGCGGCGAAATAAACAAAAACTGGAGGAATGTCGTGCAAACTTTTCAAGCCGATCTTGCCGTAATAGGCGCAGGCGGAGCAGGTCTTCGCGCCGCAATAGCCGCCGCGCAAGCTAATCCAAATGCAAAAATCGCTCTAATTTCAAAAGTCTATCCTATGCGCAGCCATACCGTTGCTGCTGAAGGGGGTTCCGCTGCCGTCGCGCAGGATCATGATAGCTTCGAGTACCATTTTCACGACACCGTTGCCGGCGGCGACTGGCTATGTGAGCAGGACGTCGTTGACTACTTCGTTCATCACTGCCCGACGGAAATGACCCAGCTCGAACAGTGGGGATGCCCGTGGAGCCGCCGCCCGGACGGCAGCGTCAACGTCCGGCGATTCGGCGGCATGAAGATCGAACGAACCTGGTTCGCTGCCGATAAAACCGGCTTTCATATGCTGCACACCCTGTTCCAGACCTCGCTTCAATTCCCGCAAATCCAACGCTTCGACGAACATTTTGTTCTGGATATTCTGGTCGATGATGGGCAGGCTCGCGGTCTGGTCGCGATGAATATGATGGAAGGTACGCTGGTGCAGATCCGCGCCAACGCGGTAGTTCTGGCTACCGGCGGCGCTGGACGCGTGTATCGCTACAATACCAACGGCGGTATCGTCACCGGCGACGGGATGGGTATGGCGCTCAGCCACGGCGTACCGCTGCGCGATATGGAGTTCGTGCAGTATCACCCCACCGGCCTGCCGGGCTCCGGTATTCTGATGACGGAAGGCTGCCGCGGCGAAGGCGGTATTCTGGTCAACAAGAACGGCTACCGCTACCTGCAGGATTACGGCATGGGTCCGGAAACCCCGCTGGGCGAACCGAAAAATAAATATATGGAGCTGGGTCCGCGCGATAAAGTCTCCCAGGCTTTCTGGCACGAATGGCGCAAGGGCAACACGATCCCTACGCCGCGAGGCGATGTGGTCTATCTCGATCTGCGCCATTTGGGTGAGAAAAAGCTGCTTGAACGTCTGCCGTTTATCTGTGAACTCTCGAAAGCCTACGTTGGCGTCGATCCGGTAAAAGAGCCGATTCCGGTGCGTCCAACCGCACACTACACCATGGGCGGGATCGAAACCGACCAGCAGTGTGAAACCCGTATCAAAGGGCTGTTTGCCGTTGGCGAGTGTTCTTCTGTGGGTCTGCACGGCGCCAACCGCCTTGGCTCCAACTCCCTGGCGGAGCTGGTGGTCTTTGGTCGTCTGGCCGGTGAGCAGGCCATGCAGCGCGCAACCGAAGCGGGCGAAGCCAATAGCGCCGCGCTGGACGCGCAGGTCGTCGATATCGAGAAGCGCCTGAAAGATCTGGTTAATCAGGAAGGTAACGAGAACTGGGCGAAGATTCGCGACGAAATGGGTCTGTCGATGGAAGAAGGCTGCGGCATCTACCGTACGCCGGAGCTCATGCAGAAAACGGTCGATAAGCTCGCCGAGCTGCAGGAGCGCTTCAAGCGCGTGCGGATCACCGACACGTCCAGCGTGTTCAATACCGACCTGCTGTACACCATCGAACTGGGTCATGGTCTGAACGTCGCCGAATGTATGGCGCATTCCGCCCTCGCGCGTAAAGAGTCCCGCGGCGCGCATCAGCGCCTGGATGAAGGCTGCACCGAGCGCGACGACGTCAACTTCCTCAAGCATACCCTCGCCTTCCGCGATGCCGATGGTCACACCAGTCTGGAGTACAGTGATGTGAAAATCACCACTCTGCCGCCGGCAAAACGCGTGTACGGTGCGGAAGCGGAAGCAGCCGAGAAGAAGGAGACGACGAATGGCTGAGATGAAAAACATGAAAGTCGAAGTGGTGCGCTACAACCCGGAAGTGGACATCGCACCGCACAGTGCTTTCTATGAAGTTCCCTATGATGAGCAAACCTCGCTGCTTGATGCGCTGGGCTATATCAAAGACAACCTCGCACCGGACCTCAGCTACCGCTGGTCCTGCCGCATGGCGATTTGCGGTTCCTGCGGCATGATGGTGAACAAGGTGCCAAAACTGGCCTGCAAAACCTTCCTGCGCGAATACACCAAAGGCATTAAAGTCGAGGCGCTGGCTAACTTCCCGATTGAGCGCGATCTGGTGGTCGATATGACCCACTTTATTGAAAGCCTGGAAGCGATTAAGCCGTACATCATTGGCAACCCGCGCACGCCCGATCAGGGGCCTAACACCCAGACCCCGGCGCAAATGGCCAAGTACCACCAGTTCTCCGGCTGCATTAACTGCGGCCTGTGCTACGCGGCCTGCCCGCAGTTTGGTCTTAATCCGGAGTTTATCGGCCCGGCGGCGATCACCCTCGCCCATCGCTATAACGAAGACAGCCGCGACCACGGTAAAAAGGAACGTATGGCGCAGCTTAACGGCCAGAATGGCGTCTGGACATGTACTTTCGTGGGCTACTGCTCCGAAGTCTGCCCGAAACACGTCGACCCGGCGGCCGCGATCCAGCAGGGCAAGGTAGAAAGCTCGAAAGACTTTCTTATCGCCACCCTGAAACCACGCTAAGGAGTGCAGTATGACGACTAAACGCAAACCCTACGTGCGGCCGATGCCGTCCACCTGGTGGAAAAAGCTGCCGTTTTATCGCTTCTATATGCTGCGTGAGGGAACAGCGGTACCCACGGTCTGGTTCAGCATCGTGCTGATTTACGGATTGTTCGCACTGAAGCACGGCGCGGAGAGCTGGGCCGGGTATATCGGTTTTCTGCAAAATCCGATTGTCGTGATCCTGAACCTGATCACGCTTGCAGCCGCGCTGCTGCATACTAAAACCTGGTTTGAGCTGGCACCGAAAGCTGCCAATATTATCCTTAAAGGCGAGAAAATGGGGCCAGAGCCGGTTATTAAGGGGCTTTGGATCGTCACTGCGGTCGTCACCGTGGTGATCCTGTTTGTCGCGCTGTTCTGGTAAGGAGGCTGGAATGATTAATTCCAAACCAAAACGTTCTGATGAACCGGTATTCTGGGGGCTGTTTGGCGCTGGCGGCATGTGGGGAGCGATTGTCGCCCCCGTCATCGTGCTGCTGGTGGGTATTATGCTGCCGCTCGGACTGGCGCCCGCGGACGCCTTCAGCTACGAACGCGTGCTGGCTTTCGCCCATAGCTTTATTGGCCGCGCATTCATTTTCCTGATGATTGTGCTGCCGCTATGGTGTGGACTTCACCGTATTCACCATGCGATGCATGATTTGAAAATTCACGTACCCAACGGTAAGTGGGTCTTCTACGGCCTTGCGGCGATTCTGACCGTCGTCACTCTGGTCGGCATATTGTTCATCTAAAGCGCTCGCCGGAGGCCGCTTTTACCTCCTCGGCTATAAGCCCGGTAGCATTATGTTACCGGGCTCGCTTCTCAAGAAAATTCTGCCGCATTTTTCCTGCCTGAATCTACACTTAGCTTAAAACTGGCAAGGAAAACATTATGCGTCTGCTACCCGTTATTGCGGTTGTTGCCGCTTCATTTCTGCTTGTAGCCTGCAGCGCGCCGACGCCACCTCCTGGCGTAACCGTGGTCAGTCCGTTCAACCCTCAACGCTATCTTGGCACCTGGTATGAGATTGCCCGCTTCGATCACCCTTTTGAGAGCGGTTTAGAAAAAGTTACCGCAACCTATAGCCTGCGCGACGATGGCGGGCTGGACGTGGTCAATAAGGGATACAACCCCGACCGGGGGATGTGGCAGAACACCGACGGCGTGGCTTACTTTACCGGGGAGCCCACGCGAGCCGCGCTGAAAGTGTCGTTTTTCGGCCCCTTCTATGGCGGCTATAACGTGATTGCGCTGGACAAGGATTATCGCTACGCGCTGGTTTGCGGACCTGATCGGGATTATCTCTGGCTACTGGCGCGCGCGCCGAAAATCCCGCCAGAAGTGAAGCAGCAGATGCTGGATATCGCTACCCGGCAGGGATTCGACGTTAGTAAACTGCTGTGGGTCAATCAGCAGTATTAATGCGCGCTCATTTTCAGGCCAATGATACCAATCACAATACACGCCAGGCTGGCAATGCGCATCGGGCTGGCGGATTCGCCTAGCAGGATAATCCCCGTCACGGCTGCGCCGACCGCGCCAATTCCGGTCCAAACGGCGTAAGCCGTCCCCACGGGTAGCGTTTTCATCGCCCATGACAGCAGCGCCATGCTGATGACCATGGCGGCAATCGTTATCACGCTTGGCACCAGGCGGCTAAACCCATGGGTATATTTCAGGCCGACAGCCCAGACGACTTCCAGCAGACCCGCGATAAACAGAATAAACCAGGACATATGGCTCCTTTGATGGGGCCGTCCCCAGATGTGAAACGCTTACAGGCCGTCCCGTAAGGTAGATGATATTCCACAGGAATTATACACGACGTGGCAAGGGTGAGGAAGAACGGTACGACCAACGGCCGTACCGCCATGGTCTATTGCTGAGCTTTGGTCGCGGCGCCCGAAATCGCGCTGCCGCCTTCTGAAATATCCTGACCTACACCGCGCGTGGTGTTACATGCGGTCAGTACAGAGGAAAGTGCCAAAACCGTAAAGAACGCTGCAATCGCTTTTTTTACCATAATGTCATCCTTATTAACCAGTTTTAGTTATCGTGCTCTATAAGCATAGACAAACTGGTCCAGGATGAGGGAAGCGAGACGATTTTTAAGAGAAAAAGAAGTGAAGAAAGTGAATCAGATAGAGCGTGAGTATATGAATAAGAATTGCCTGATGAAATAAGATTAGCTGACCGCGTGAGAAATAGCATGACCCAGGCTCTGGATATCCTCGCCCACGCCGCGAGCCGTATTGCACCCGGCAAGCAGAGAACCGCTCAGCAATAACAGTAGCAACAGTTTCAGTGTAGGGCTCATCTTCCTTGCCTGCGATGTCAACCTGTAGAGGCGCAGCATGGCGCTGCGCCAACTCTTTCGCCGCCTGAATTACTTCACGCGGGAGACGTATTCGCCAGAGCGAGTGTCGACTTTGATGACTTCGCCAATCTGTACGAACAGAGGAACTTTAACCACTGCGCCAGTGGACAGCGTTGCAGGCTTGCCGCCGGTACCCGCGGTATCGCCTTTCAGGCCTGGATCGGTTTCAACGATTTCCAGCTCAACAAAGTTTGGCGGGGTGACGGAAATAGGCTGACCGTTCCACAGGGTCACGATGCATTCAGCCTGATCCAGCAGCCACTTAGCGTTATCGCCAACGGCTTTAGCATCAGCGGCCAGCTGTTCAAAGGTAGAGTTGTTCATAAAGTGCCAGAACTCACCGTCGTTATACAGGTAAGTCAGGTTCATATCGACAACGTCCGCACCTTCAGCAGAATCGGTAGACTTGAAGGTTTTCTCAACGCGAGTACCGGTCAACAGGCGGCGCAGCTTAACGCGCGCGAAAGCCTGGCCTTTGCCGGGTTTAACGAATTCACTGGCTTCAACGGCATAAGGTTCGCCGTCCATCATGATTTTAAGACCGGCACGAAAATCGTTGCTATAGTAAGTCGCCATAAGGCCCTCTGAAATTTTGTTAATTGGTAGCTAAGCCACAAAATGGCGCATATTGTAACCCTAAATACCCCATCCAGAGAAGATTGGTTAACGCAACTTGCCGATGTTGTGACCAGTCCTGATGAACTGCTGCATCTTTTAAATGTAGACGCTGATGCGAATCTATTGGCAGGGCGTGATGCTAAACGCCTGTTCGCACTGCGTGTTCCGCGGGCTTTTATTGCCCGTATGGAGCCAGGTAATCCCAACGATCCTCTTCTACGTCAGGTACTTACCTCCCAGGAAGAGTTTATTAATGCCCCGGGATTCTCTACCGATCCGCTGGAAGAGCAGCATAGCGTTGTGCCCGGTCTGCTGCATAAATACAGCAACCGTGCGCTACTGCTGGTGAAAGGCGGCTGCGCGGTAAATTGTCGTTATTGCTTCCGTCGTCACTTCCCCTATGCTGAAAACCAGGGCAATAAGCGTAACTGGCAGCAGGCCCTGGAGTACATTTCGGCACATCCCCAGCTGGATGAGATCATTTTTTCCGGTGGCGATCCGCTTATGGCCAAGGATCATGAACTCGACTGGCTATTGACGCAGCTGGAATCTATTCCGCACATCAAGCGCCTGCGTATTCACAGCCGGCTGCCCATTGTGATTCCTGCGCGTATTACTGATACGCTGGTTGCACGTATTGCTGCATCATCGTTACAGGTACTGCTGGTGAACCACGTTAACCACGCCAACGAGATTGATGCGGCGTTTCGTGCGTCCATGAAAAAACTGCGTATGGCTGGCGTGACCTTATTGAATCAAAGCGTCCTGCTGCGCGGCGTAAATGATAACGCTAACACGCTTGCCGACCTGAGCAACGCGCTATTCGACGCCGGCGTCATGCCTTATTATCTGCACGTGTTAGACAAAGTGCAGGGAGCGGCGCATTTTATGGTCAGTGACGAAGAGGCCAGAGCGATCGTGCGCGAATTGCTGACGCTGGTGTCCGGCTATTTAGTACCAAAACTTGCGCGGGAAATCGGCGGGGAACCCAGCAAGACGCCCCTCGACTTGGGGTTAAAGCAGCAATAGTCAATCCGTCTGCCGGGCATGGCCAGGCAGACTGCCTATTTGCTATTACTCACTGGTATATAAATACTACTGCTTAATCATTTGCGTAAAACCAGTCGTTATCATTTCTGAAAGAAAGTAAAAGCAAATATAAAAGCAAGCTGTAAACCCATTCATTAAAGCTACAAGAAAAGAGAAAGAATGTTTGCTGCGGTCATAACCAATAGCAGGGGTAAAATCCACTTGGGTAATTTGAACTCTGTTGCTTTATTGTCATTGAAACTTTTTTGCGCATCTTCCTGAATGGCTAAATGATGAATCATATTGTTCTCAACCGGAGGCGAGGATGTGCTCGCGGTGATCTGCACATTTTCAGGGTTTTCTGGCTCTTTTTCGTCTGTTCGGAAGAATGACGCGATATTTGATCCTGCGGCGAGAACAAATCCCCGCTGTCTTACTGTGACAATAATATCTTGCGACAATCCTGCTTTCAGTAATGATTTTCTTAGTAAAGAAATGTTCTGATAGAACGTATTCTGCGAAACAACAATCCCTCTATTTTTCCACACTATATCCAGAAACTCCTCCCTGGATATAATCTTCCCGTTGCTTTCGAGTAAAAGTTGCAGGCAGCGGGCCGTAGGCACGTTGAGAGTCACGCTGTCCCCATTCTCTCCTACAGGCTGCAGCTCATTCATATTTACATTAAAAATAACTTCATTATTAATGATATATTCATTGAATATCATAATCCCAATCCTCTCTCACCACTCCATATGAAACAAAGATGAATTAAATTCAAATTCACCTTTAGCAAACACAACACATCCCTTTTAGCCTGCCAGATTAGATAATTTCAAGGATAAATTCCCGCTCCTCCCAGAGCAAAGATAATATTATCATGATATTTGAACCAAAGGGAAGACTGATTTACAACTATACGTTCCAGACATGTTCATTATTATCTACGAAATCTGCTTGTGAATTTGAAACATTCAATAAACAAGCTTTAAATTCAAGCAGAATTCACATGCATTTTATGTACCCTGCACTTAGATTTGTTACCGCTCCGGCACAATACGCGCTGTTTTGTACAATAGCGACAGCAGGAGAAAGATAACGATAGCGCTCAGGTATACATAGAGGAATGCTAGTTATTACATATCATACTAATTAACATCCTCGCCCGGCGCTATTCAGGACTTTAGTATCTATAAATGGATTAAATAAATGAAAAAAACAATTGTAGCTGTAATGGTCGCTGCTTCTGCGGTTTTGAGTGCCCAGGCTTTTGCGGCAGGGAACAGTTCCTCTCTGACTATTCTGGGTAACGTTACCGACACCGGCGAATCCTGTAACGTAACGCCTTCCGCGGTGATTTCAGGCGGTTCTTTAACGCTGGACGATGTAAAAGCATCCGTACTGGAGGCTCTGGCAGTCAACGCACCCTATATGTCTACCGCAAAAGATATTGAGTACAAAATTGAAGACTGCCAGAAAGGCGCTAAAGACTTCAGTGGCAATATCAACGTCACCGTAACAGGCGACTATATCAGCGGCCAGGATAACGTACTGACCAACACCGCGGCCAACCCGGCGACTAACGCTGCGGTTACCGTGGTTAATACCGATGGAACCCGCGTAAGCTTCACCGGTACTACGCCTAAGGTTATTGCATATACCGCAGGTACGCCTTCTTATCTGCGCTATAAAGCCGCATACGTTAAAACCGCAAATGGCGTTACCGATGGTGCAGTTAAGGGTGTAGCAACCTTTACTATTAGCTACTAATAAGCATGCCGGGGTTTACCTGAGGTAAACCCCATTCTTATATTCAGGGAATGAATTATGCTGAAGTCATTATTAAGGCTAACTACACTTTCTTTTATTACCATCAGCTTCGTAGCCCACAGCGGAGTCGTGGTGGATTCAACCCGTCATCTTTATAAAGAAGGCGCGCGAGAAATCAGCGCAAACATTGAAAATAAAGATGATACGCCTTATCTCATTAAATCCTGGGTAGAAGCACCTGAAGGAACGAAAGACAGCCTTTTTATGGTGACGCCTCCGCTTTTCCGTCTGGAGGGTAAACAAACGAATACGGTGCGTATTTTCCCTAATGCGTATATATCCAAAGCCCCGCAGGATCGTGAAACCGTTTACTTCTTTAACGTTATGTCTATCCCGCCAACCAGCGATAGTGAAGCCGATAAAAACAAGCTGCAGCTCGCCGTTCGCCACAGAATGCGCCTCATCTATCGCCCTCGCACCATTCAGGATATGAATATTACTACGGAGGCAAAAAATCTGCAGTGGCGTAAGTCCGGTAATAAAATAACGCTAAAAAACCCGACGCCGTTCTTCATTTATTTTAAATCAATAATAATAAACGGCAGGGATATTACCAGTACAGTTAATAATATTGATGCTTTTTCCAGCAAGGAATTCACGTTACCTGCAGGTGTTAATGGTTCAGAGATCGAGTGGAGAGTTTCTACCGATAATGGGGGTTCAGGTCCAGTTAACACCACATCGATTTAAATTTTTTTCATTGGCCAGGGTGAAAAGTATGTCTATTTCAATAAAAAAAATGGGCGGGGCGCTATCCGGAACCTACCACACATTTTTCGTTCTCGTTCCGGCGCTCGCTCTCGGTTTAAGCGCTAATGCCCTGGCACGGGATTTTTTTGATCCCGCTTTTATAAAGTCAGTAAATCAGGGCGATCCATCCTCAATACCGGACCTATCCCTTTACTCAACCCGGGATGCACAGGCGCCAGGGGTGTATCGCATTGACGTTATTTTAAATAACAGTCTGCAAGAAACGGCCGATATTCGCTTTATTGACAAAAAAGATCCGGCGACTGATGCCTTAAAACTCGCTCCATGCTTAAGCATTGCTAAATTAGCCAGCTATGGTTTACGTTCAGACGCATTTCCAACATTAAAAGAGGATGCTAACGGCTGTGCTGATACGAGCGTCATTCCGGATTTCACCACCGATTTTAACTTTAATACTCAACAGCTGCTGATATCCATACCGCAGGCAGCCCTGTCGACGATAGCTCAGGGATTTGTTTCTCCCGATGAGTTTGATGATGGTATTAACGCCTTGCTGACCAACTATCAGTTTAGTTCAGGCAAAGACTATGAAGCGGACAATGAGTATTACAATCTTAACCTACAATCCGGCCTGAACGTTGGGCCGTGGCGCCTGCGTAACCTCAGTACCTGGAATAAATCAGCAGGCACCAAGAGTGACTGGGATTCCGTCTATCTCTATGCGCAGCGAAGCATTGTGTCGTTGAAAAGCACCTTAGTCATGGGTGAGAGCACCTCTCTCTCCAGCATTTTTGACAGCGTGCCCTTCACGGGGATTCAGCTGGCAACCGATACGGACATGATTCCTGAAAGCCTGCGCGGCTTCGCGCCTGTTGTTCGTGGTATTGCCAAGACCAACGCTCGCATCGTCATTAAACAGAATGGCTATCAAATCTACCAGGCCTTTGTCGCTCCGGGCGCTTTCGAAATCACCGATCTCTACTCAACCGGCGGCAACGGTGACCTTTACGTCACCGTCGAGGAGTCCGACGGTTCCCGACAGAACTTCGTCGTGCCTTACGCCTCTCTGCCGTTAATGCTTAGAGAAGGCCAGATGGAGTATGAGATCACGAGCGGTAAATATCGCCCATATGACGGCAATATAGATGAAAAGCCGTTTACGCAGGCTACGATCGGCTACGGAGTCTTAAGCAACACCACTTTCTATACCGGTTTGCAGGCGGCATCCAACTATCAGGCGCTCGCTTTCGGGGCCGGGCAAAACCTTGGCGATATTGGCGCGGTTTCCGCAGACGTCACGACAGCCTGGTCTAGTAAGAAAGATGAAGATAAAACGTCCGGCCAATCCTGGCGTATCCGCTATGGTAAAAATATTCTTGAGACCGGCACCAATATTACCGTAGCCGGCTACCGCTATTCGACCTCCGGGTACAATACGCTAAGCGATGTGATGAACACCTATAGCAACAGATACGGCGGCTATACTCCACGCTCTTTGCGTAACAGAACCAATATTACCGTGAGCCAAAGCCTGGGAGCCGGGTTAGGTAGCCTTTCTGTATCCGGTATATTCGAGGATTACTGGGACAGCAAGCGCCACAATAACTCGCTGAACATTGGTTACAACGGCGGGTTCCGTCGCTTTAACTATTATGCTGGCTATAGCTATAGCCGCTACAGCTGGGGAAATAGTGGCGCCAGCCGTTATGTAGAGGATGACCATGTTGTTTCATTTAATATCTCCATACCTTTAAGCGAGTGGTTGCCTAATGCTTATGCGACCTACAACGTCACCAACAGCAGCCCGGGCTCGACCGATCAGTATGTTTCTCTGAGCGGGGTGGCGCTGGAAAATCATAACCTCGACTGGAACGTACAGCAGGGCTACAGCAATCGGGAGGATGCCAGCGGCGGCGTCTACGGCAACTATCGTGGTTCAACGGGTTCGGTTAACGCCGGCTACAGTTATGCCAAACATAGCCAGTTGATTAACTATGGTCTGAGCGGCGGCGTATTAATGCATGCCGACGGTATTACCTTAGGTCAGGAAATGTCTGAGACCGCCGTACTGGTTAAAGCGCCCGGGCTGAAAAATGTACGCCTGGAAAACGACGCGACTATCGAAACGGACTCCCGCGGCTACGCGATTATTCCGTACGTTACGCCATACCATCGGACCAACGTAACCTTAGATAGCACGACTCTGGGTAATAATATGGAATTGCCAAATACGACGCAAAAAGTGGTGCCTACCCGTGCGGCCGTGGTACGGGCGAACTTCGCGGGTAACATTGGCCGCCGCGCATTCCTTATCCTTAAGAGAGCATCAGGTGAAAACGTGCCGTATGGCGCAACGGTAACGTCAACCACCGATAAAAATGCCCAGGCCAGCATCGTGTCTGATGGCGGGATGGTCTACATGTCCGGTCTAAAAGATAACGGTGAAGTCTATGCCCAGTGGGGCTCAAAGACTGACCAGCGGTGTAAAGCGGCCTATAGTCTGGCTACGGAAATCGAAGGCATCGCGCAGACGACAGCGGTTTGCCACCAACAGGGAAAGTAATACTATGAAAAGCCTTTTTTTTATTATTAGTTTACTCAGCATAAGCTTACAGGCGGTGGCTACCTGCTCATATAGTAAAACGGGTGGCGGTGCGATTACCGTTAGTTTTAACGGCTCTGTCGTCGCGGATTCCACATTACCTGACGGTAGCATATTAGCGTCGGCAAGGCGTGGAAGTGTAAATCCCAAAACATTTTCCTCATGTGGCTCCAGCGATGTTTATGTCGTTAGAACCTCACCTGCCGTGAGCCCATCCAGCATTTCGAAAATTGATGGGAAAGTCGTTTATGAAACGGGGATTCCGGGTATTGGGTTTCAGATTTCCGATATCACTTTACCATCAGTTAACTATTTTTCTCCTGCAGAAATAGACCAGCCAGACGTAGCCAGCAATCGCTATTTTTCTAAGCCTTCTGGCCAGGTCATGGTCTGGTTAGTGAAAACCGGCCCCATAACGAAGCAAAAGGGAAATAAAACGGCGGTTTATTTTATGGCTGGACCGCCAAATCAGACCAGTACGGGCTCATCGAATACGGCTGAATTATTCAGAATCAATGTGGATTTGACCAATATTAGTTTTAAGGAAACGACCTGCGAAATCTCGCCGCGCAATGGGAGTATCGTAAAGCTATCAACCATTGATATTTCAGATTTAAATTCCGTAGCTGTCGGTAGTGCCGCAGGCAAGTCCAAAAATATCACCCTCGATATTAATTGCCCGGACTCAGAAATCAATAAAAAATATGTTTACTGGTTTAGCCCTATATCTGTAGCATCAACGAGCGTAAATGGACTATTACTAAATTCATTACCAGACGGCGCTCAAAACATAGGTATTATTCTTAAGAAAAATGGTTCTGCGATAAAATTTAACGATCTGAGTGCCTACCCCTTCGTCAGTACTAAGAGCCAGGATTTAACGCTCACTGCTGACTATTTTAAAATCGCTAAAAATGTCTCTGCAGGCATCACTGGGGAGATAAAAACAGATTTAGAGGTCATCCTGCAGGAGGAATAATTTCCCTGTAAGCAAGAGTATAAGCATATACCAGCAAGTTTTACATAGACTTAATGATGAATAAAAGCAAAAACGTTATACATCCACAATTATTCGAGTGGTGAGTGAGAGAATACCTGGCAGTTTACTGCATTAAGTGGCCAGGCTGAGCGCGCTCAGCCAACGCTCAGGCAGCCTGAAGTGTGGCGATTAAAATGCCTGTCGTTATCAATCCGTTCTCTCACACACAATCACACCATCAATATTAATTCACTAAAGCTGATACATGAACCGTTAAAAATTCACTAATCAATCATCAACACAGATATTGAAAAATAACAGGCACATATTAGAATCAGCCTCGAAATACCACCTTGCGCATTCGTGTATTTCGTTTTCTAAAAAATGTCAAAATAAATTTTGGCTTCTTGTTGTTTTCTTAAAGCACTCATACATTAAAGGAATACATAATGAAACAACTCACTGTATTTGAAATGGAAGAGATTTCTGGTGGCTACTCCTGGGATTTTTCATCGATTACTGGCGCCTTAACCAGTATTGTTTTTAATAGCGCTGAAGCTATCGGAGCATCCATTTTAGGCGCCACAGCTGGCGCACTTGCCGGTTCTGCTATGGGCGGCATCTTCGGCGGTAACGGTGGCGGCATTTTAGGTATCGGGTCAATTGGCCAGGCGGTGGGGATGATTTACGGTCTGTGTGTTGGCGGCGTTGGTGGCGCTATTGCTGGTGCCATGGTTGGCTGGGATATCACTCTCGATAAATGTATCGAGATGTTTGATGGATTTGTTGATGGTACGCTAGCCTACTGGTAAGAAAATTTTCAGACCATAACTTTATGAAGGCTCTAACGAGCCTTCTTTTATCTCACTTCTCTATCTCAAAGCTGATAACAATGTTAAAAAATATCTATCGCAAGGAAGCGATTGAGTACAAAAAAATTCACTGGAAAGGGAAAGCATTATTGTTAGCAGGTATTCCGGCATGGTTGGTTACCTTGTTAGCATCACTTTTTCTTATTGCTCTTGTATTATCTCTCATATTTTTTACCTTCACTCAGCGCATTGATGTGCGTGGCGAAGTCATTACGCTCCCCCACTCCGTGAACGTCTTCGCACCACAGCAAGGTTTTGTTGTTAATCAGCACGTAAAAGTGGGTGATATCGTTAATAAAGGCCAAACGCTTTATGAGCTTGACGTTTCGCGTAATACCATCAATGGGAATGTTAGCGCAGCCCAAATTGAAGTGATTAATGAAAAAATCGCCAATGCGGAAGATATTATAAGCAAACTGACGCGAAATAAAGCTGAAACATTAGCCGCCCTTGATAAACAGCTTAAAACCACCAGCGCGTCATTAGCAGAAACAAACCGCATGCTGGCGACGACTCAGGTAGGCTTAAACAAAATGCATACCAACTTATCCAGCTATGATAAATACCTCAAGGATGGTCTGATCACTAAAGACCAGTATAACTATCAGCATTCTTTATATTTTCAACAGCAAAGCGCCTATCAATCTCTGGTTACCCAAAAAATGCAGCTGGAATCTCAGCTCACGCAAACCAATAGCGATAAAATAACCAAGGCAGCAGACTTTGATAATCAGATTTCCAGCCAGCACAATCAAATTAATGATTACAAAAATCAGCTGGTAGAATCCAACGCGAACGGTAATCTCATTATTAAAGCAACAACCAATGGAAAGGTTGAGTCGCTGGCCGTGACCAAGGGGCAGATGGTTGAGAACGGCAGCAGCCTCGCACAGATCAAACCCACAGGGGATATTGAGTATTACCTCATTTTATGGTTACCCAATAATACTATCCCTTATGTGAAGCCAGGCGACACCATTAATATTCGCTATGATGCTTTCCCTGCGGATAAATTTGGGCAATTTCCAGGAAAGGTTATTTCTATCTCCTCGGTTCCAGCATCACGCCAGGAGATGGCTGAATATACCAACGTTAATAGCGGCACTAGCCAGCAGGAGCTTGCGCTCTATAAAGCCATTATAAAAATTAAAGACAAGACTTTTAACTACAACGGAAAAACGCTCACGCTCTCTAACGGCCTGAAGGCTCAGGCGGTAGTTTTTCTTGAAGAACGTCCGCTTTATATGTGGATGTTTACCCCTTTCTATAAGATGACGCAAAGCGTGAGTGGCCCGATCGATGCATAAAGAACTGTTTAAAACGATTACCGATAAGCTAAATTTTTCGCTCCGCCACAAAACGCCGGTGATATTACAGTCGGAGGCTGCCGAATGCGGTATCGCCTGTCTGGCGATGGTTTGCGGCTTTTACGGGCTCAATATCGACCTGTTCAACTTCCGCCATCGCTACGGCAGTCCTTCTCAGGGCGTTACGCTCATGTCGTTGAGCAAAACGGCGGAACATGCCGGGTTGAAAAGCCGCGCGCTATCCCTCGACCTGGATGAAATCAAGCAGCTAAAGCTGCCCTGCGTCATCCACTGGGGTTTGAATCATTACGTGGTGCTCACTAAAGTGCGTAAAAGCAGCTTTATTGTTCACGACCCGGCGCTGGGTAAACGGGTTATTGGCATCCAGGAAATGTCCAATAACTTTACCGGCGTTGCGCTGGAGCTATGGCCGGACCAAACCTTTCAGCAGGAAAAGGCGAAATCTCGTCTACGCCTGCTGGACCTGATGCGTAATATTGTTGGTCTGAAATCCGTTCTGCTCAAGATCTTTGCCTTTTCGGTAGTGGTTGAGGCTATCGGTCTGTTGTTACCCATCGGCACGCAGCTGGTAACCGACCACGTTATCATGGCGCACGATCAGAGCCTGCTTTCGGTTATCTGTATTGGTCTGGTCTTCTTCACGCTCTTCCGTACATTTATTAGTATGCTGCGGGCCTGGATTTCATTAACGTTAAATACGCTGACCAATATTCAGTGGAAGACAACGCTGTTCGATCATCTGGCGAGCCTGCCGTTATCCTTTTTTGAGAAGCGCCATCTGGGCGATATTCAGTCTCGTTTCTCCTCGCTGGATACTATTCGCTCAACCTTCACCAATAGCATTGTTACCGGCATTATCGATTCGATTATGACCGTTGGCCTGCTGATTATGCTAACGCTTTATGGCGGCTGGCTGGTTTGGGTCGTGGTGGGCTTTACTTTATGCTACGTCATCATGCGTTTTGCGACCTACAGCTTCTACCGCCGCGTTGCCGAAGAGCAGGTTATCAAGGGCGCTCGTTCCAGCTCGCACTTTATGGAGTCGCTCTATGGTATTTCAACCATTAAGGCGTTGAACTTAAAAGAACGCCGTTCGCAGCACTGGTTAAATATCAATATCGACGCCTGTAATGCCGGCATCAAACAGACTCGGTTCGATATGATGTTTGGCGGTATTAATACCTTTATTACTTCTATCGACCAGGTCGCGGTTCTCTGGCTGGGGGCAATTATGGTTATTGATAACAATATGACCCTTGGCATGTTTATGGCCTTTAATGCCTATCGCGGTCAGTTCTCGCAGCGCGCCTCAAGCTTGATCGATCTGATTATGCAGCTGCGTATGCTGTCGTTACATAATGAGCGTCTTTCAGAGATCGTCTTTAGCGAGCCGGAAAAAGAACTGCCTTCACGACGCGTTTTTGCAGAAAATACCGGCGTTAAATTGGAAGTGAAGAATCTCAGCTACCAGTACGATCCGTTCTCGCAGCCTATTTTTTCTAATTTAAATATTACCGTTGAACCGGGCGAATCCGTCGCGCTGGTCGGCCCTTCCGGCGTCGGTAAGACCACGCTACTGAAAGTCATGTGCGGCCTGCTGTCCCCAACCAGCGGCGATGTGATAGCGGATAACCTCGATATTCAGAAAATCGGCATTAACAACTTCCGTCATGGAACGGCCTGCGTTCTGCAGGAAGACAGACTCTTCTCGGGTTCACTGATCGATAATATCAGCGGCTTTGAAGATAACGCCGATATGGACTTTATCGTTGAATGCGCACGCAGATGTAATATCCATGATGAAATCATGAAAATGCCGATGGGGTACGAAACCATTGTCGGCGAGCTCGGTTTAGGCATCTCTGGCGGGCAAAAACAGCGGCTCTTAATCGCTCGCGCCCTCTATCGAAAACCCAGCATTCTGTTTATGGATGAAGCTACCAGTCATCTCGATCTTAAAAATGAGTCGGTGATTAACCAGTCTATCTCTGGGCTAAGCATTACCCGAATCATCGTCGCCCATCGGCCATCCACCATTGCCTCGGCCGATCGCATTATTGATTTATCACAGCTACGCACGCTGGCACCAGCATAATCCTCAGGAAAAGGAGATCCGAATGCAAGACACGTTTATTGGTTTTAATACCGCATCAATTAAATATGAAGACAAATTTTTAGCATTAATGCTCAAAGTAAAGCTGAGTAACCAACTTTGCCAGTCTTACTATCTTCAGGCCCAGACGCTTACCGACCTCCTGTTAGTTTTACAACACAGGATGGCCATCGTATTACAGCGCTTAAACGCTGAAGGTGAAAGTTATAAGAGTGAGCTGGTTGCTTTTAATGAGCAGCTCATAGAAAACACCCCGGTTATAGATATGCCGGAAGTCCAGCAGCCCAATTCGGAAAGGCGAGTCATATCGATTACGTTAAAACCAGGAGATACCTGGTCAACGCTCATTCTGGTGCTGCAAAACGAGCAAATTGCTACGCTGCGCATTGACGATATGCAGGTTGAAGCGCTGCTGGTTGGCATTCAGCAATCCCTTAAAAACGCCGGTGATAACGAACTGATTAAAAATTTAACGTCATCACTGGAAAGCCTGATGCTATATGCCCTGGATTTAACGAATAGCAAGAATGTTGATTATCAGCAGTACATCCAGGATGAATGGAAACTCAATTTGTTTTCCCATTATCTGGGCGTACTGTACTGCTGTGATACGGAGGCAGGACGAAAAATCATCTCCGGCGCGGTGATTAAAACCAACGCCGCCCATCCGTCAGAGCAGGAGAATAGCGTTGTGATGCGCTTAATTGAGAAGAGCCCAAAACTGAAAGAAGTGCACGCAAAGCATCAGCCCTGCCAGATTTTTAGCCAAATTATTCCTTCTCAGCCGGGAAGAATGCTGTCGCTGGAGGAGTGCCTGCGGCCTTTACATGCGTTCTACATGGCGACACAGGCGAAAATCAACGCGCGCTAAAAAATATGCCAGGTGCCTCTATTGGCTCAAGAGAGGCACCTGTTAAATCAATTCGGGCACTTATAAACCTGGCCGTTCATTTGGCTATCGGTCGGGACAAAGCTGGACAACAGATTCTGCGTCGGGCTGCTGACGCCGTAAATCACGTTGCCTCCCATTTCTGCCGCATGGTTACGCAGAGCGTTTGCCGCACCGCGCATAGAGCCGCCTTCATCACCATTCTGCCCGGACAGCCAGTTGCTCTGCGTACCGGTCGCAGTGCCCAACAGCTGGCATTCGGAACCCGGTTTATCCTCAACAAAGCGTACGTTCTGGCCACCAGAGGTCAATTCGTTGCTGGAGCTGCAACCTGCTAACAACAATGCTGCGCCGACAATCCCTGCTAAATATTTTACCTGCATGTTATTCCCCACGATCAATGAGCTGGACGCACTGGCCCGGATGTACAACCTTATACTAAAAAGACGACAAAAAGAAAAACCCCCGAGCATTTCTGCCCGAGGGTTCTTTATTTCTAAGGGGTATAGCGCACGATTACATCATGCCGCCCATACCGCCCATGCCACCCATACCGCCAGCAGCACCTAAATCAGGCGCGTCGCTTTTCGGCAGGTCAGTGACCATGCACTCGGTGGTGATCATCAGACCAGCAACGGATGCTGCGTACTGCAGAGCAGAACGCGTCACTTTGGTTGGGTCCAGGATACCGAAGTCGATCATGTTGCCATATTCTTCAGTTGCGGCGTTGTAACCGTAGTTACCTTCACCGGCTTTCACCTTGTTCGCAACAACAGACGGCTCTTCACCGGCGTTGGATACGATCTGACGCAGCGGAGCTTCCATTGCGCGCAGCGCAACTTTGATACCGACGTTCTGATCTTCGTTCTGAGCGGTCAGGCCAGCCAGTTTAGCGGCAACGCGAACCAGCGCTACGCCACCACCGGCAACCACGCCTTCTTCAACCGCAGCACGGGTCGCGTGCAGGGCATCGTCAACGCGTGCTTTCTTCTCTTTCATTTCAACTTCGGTCGCTGCGCCAACTTTGATTACCGCAACGCCGCCTGCCAGTTTCGCAACGCGCTCCTGCAGTTTTTCACGGTCGTAGTCAGAAGTCGCTTCTTCGATCTGCTTACGGATCTGAGTAACGCGGCCCTGAATCGCAGCTTCTTCACCCACGCCATCGATGATGGTGGTGGTGTCTTTGTTGATAACAACGCGTTTCGCCTGACCCAGGTCTTCCAGAGTCGCTTTTTCCAGCTCCATACCGATCTCTTCAGAGATAACGGTACCGCCGGTCAGGGTTGCGATGTCCTGCAGCATAGCTTTACGACGGTCGCCGAAGCCCGGAGCTTTAACCGCAGCCACTTTAACGATGCCGCGCATGGTGTTCACCACCAGGGTCGCCAGCGCTTCGCCTTCAACGTCTTCAGCGATGATAACCAGCGGTTTGCCAGCTTTCGCTACGGCTTCCAGAACCGGCAGCATTTCGCGGATGTTGGAGATTTTTTTGTCGGCCAGCAGGATGAACGGGCTTTCCAGCTCAACAGCACCGGTTTCCGGCTTGTTGATGAAGTACGGGGACAGGTAGCCGCGGTCAAACTGCATACCTTCAACCACGTCCAGTTCGTCTTCCAGACCGGTACCGTCCTCAACGGTGATCACGCCTTCTTTACCGACTTTGTCCATCGCTTCCGCGATCAGTTTACCTACGGTTTCGTCGGAGTTAGCGGAGATGGTACCTACCTGAGCAATGGCTTTAGAGTCAGAGCACGGTACGGACAGCGCTTTCAGTTCTTCAACGGCGGCAACGACAGCTTTGTCGATACCACGTTTCAGGTCCATCGGGTTCATACCCGCAGCAACGGCTTTCAGGCCTTCAGCGATGATCGCCTGAGCCAGTACGGTTGCGGTGGTGGTACCGTCGCCTGCAGCGTCGTTCGCTTTAGAGGCAACTTCTTTCACCATCTGCGCGCCCATGTTTTCAAACTTGTCTTCCAGCTCGATTTCACGCGCTACGGAAACGCCGTCTTTAGTGATGGTCGGCGCACCGAAGGATTTGTCCAGAACCACATTACGGCCTTTCGGGCCCAGGGTTACTTTAACTGCGTCTGCCAGTACGTTTACGCCGCGCAGCATTTTCACACGAGCGTCGTTACCGAATTTTACGTCTTTAGCTGCCATTTTATCTTTCCCTTAAATTCGTATGTTCAGTGTCGTTCGCGGATTACGCTTCAACAATTGCCAGAATGTCGCTTTCGGACATGATCAACACTTCTTCATTGTCGATCTTCTCGGACTTCACGCCATAGCCATCGTTGAAAATGACGATGTCACCAACTTTAACGTCCAGAGGCTGCACGGTTCCGTTTTCCAGGATGCGGCCCTTACCGACAGCGATGATTTCGCCACGAGTTGATTTTGCTGCCGCAGAACCGGTCAGAACGATGCCGCCAGCAGACTTCGTTTCAACTTCTTTACGTTTGACGATCACACGATCATGTAACGGACGAATACTCATTTTGATAGCTCTCCTTTGAGAAAGTCATTATCAGTTATGGATGACGCCGGTCCGCACACGGTTTTCCGGCTAGTGCCCTGAGAGATGGGGATGGGGTTTTACCGCTTCAAGGGGAAAAGTAAAAAAAAATTTGTCCTCGTGCTCGGACGCACATAAATTTGCCGTCCTCGCCCGACGTCATAAGCAAAAGCGATTGTGATACCATCCTTTTTTTGCCGGGCGCAAGGTTGAATCATGAGTGGTTTAAAACAGGAGTTAGGGCTGGCTCAAGGCGTGGGATTACTCTCCACGTCATTACTGGGAACCGGGGTCTTCGCCGTTCCGGCACTGGCCGCGCTGGTGGCCGGCGATAACAGCCTCTGGGCCTGGCCGGCGCTGATTTTACTGGTGTTTCCCATCGCTATCGTCTTTGCGACGCTGGGTCGCCACTTTCCCAGCGCCGGCGGCGTGGCGCATTTTGTGAATATGGCCTTTGGCCCGCGTCTGGCGCGCGTCACCGGCTGGCTCTTTTTATCGGTGATCCCGGTGGGATTACCCGCGGCCCTGCACATCGCCACCGGCTTTGGTCAGGCGCTTTTTGGCTGGCACGACAGCCAGCTGCTGCTGGCCGAGCTGGGAACGCTGGCGATTATCTGGTGGGTCGGTTCCCGCGGAGCCAGCTCCAGCGCCAATCTACAAACGCTGGTTGCCGTGCTGATTGTCGCCCTGATCGTCGCCATCTGGTGGCGCGGCGCGATCAATCCCGCGCAGATCCCCTTCCCGGCGCCCGCTGAAATCGATAGTTCGCAGCTTTTCTCCGCGCTTTCAGTGATGTTCTGGTGCTTTGTCGGGCTGGAGGCTTTTGCACACCTGGCCTCTGAGTTTAAGCAGCCGGAACGCGATTTCCCCCGCGCGCTGATGATTGGCTTATTACTGGCGGGTTCCGTCTACTGGGCCTGTACCGTGCTGGTCCTGCATTTTCATGCCTTTGGCGAGGAGATGGCCGCCGCCGCGTCGCTGCCCAATATCGTGGTGCGCCTGTTTGGCGTGCAGGCGCTGTGGATTGCGTGCGTTATCGGCTATCTCGCCTGCTTCGCCAGCCTCAATATCTATATTCAGAGTTTTGCTCGCCTGGTCTGGTCGCAGGCGCAGTACAAGCCCGAGAGCTATCTGGCCCGGCTGTCGCCGCGACAGATTCCGCGCAACGCGCTGAACGCGGTGCTCGGCTGCTGCGTCATTAGCGCGTTATGCATTTATGCGCTCAATATCAATCTTGATGCGCTGATCGTCTACGCCAACGGCATTTTTATTATGATCTATCTGCTGTGCATGCTGGCGGGATGCCGTTTGCTTGAGGGACGTTATCGCGCGTTAGCGGCGTTTGGCAGCCTGCTGTGCCTGCTGCTGCTGGCGATGGTGGGCTGGAAGAGCCTTTACGCGTTTATCATGCTGGCGGTACTGTGGCTGTTTTTACCGAAGCGCAGGCTGGCGGAGGGGTATTCCAGGCCGGAGTAACCGGCCCGGGCAATGCATGTTAGTCGCGGCGATCGTCTTTATGATCGAGACGGTCGCGTTCGTCGTCTTTACGCTGGTATTCGCCTTCAAAGGTATCGCCGCCGCCCGTTCCGGCGCTAAACCCGCCGCCAGGCATTCGGCTAAAGCGCAGATGCGGCATCAGTTTTAAGGTCAGATGCTTCTGTACCGGAGGTAACAGCAGCAGCAGCCCCAGGAAATCGGTAAAGAACCCCGGCAGAAGCAACAGCAAACCGGCGATAATCAGCGACACGCTTTTGATCATCTCTGCGGCCGGGCTCTCCCCCGCCGCCATCTTCTGCTGCATCAGCATGAGGTTTTTAAAGCCCTGGTTTTTCACCAGCGATATCCCCACCACCGAGCTGAAGATCACCAGAATCAGCGTCAGCAGAACGCCAAGCACATGAGCGACCTGGATAAAGATCGAGATTTCAATGTAAACGTATAAAAAAACGGCAATTAACGGAATCCAACGCACCGGCGTCTCCTTCATTAACAGACGCCAGCATCGGCGCCCGTAGTCATAGATGTGCTATTCGCATCAGCAAGATGTTGGGCCAAAACGTCACTTTTCAATCGTAAAAAAAGCTTATTTTTTTCAAAATTAGAAAACCGGTGACTCATTTCACAGATTAATAATTCTTATAAGATTCACTACATAATAAGTGATCAGGGCGGCTGATATTCGCTATCATCAGCATATGATCGTGGGCACCGGGCCGATTAAGGAAATAATCTGCGGCCAGAAAATGCGCTAGATCCCATTAATTCTGCGTATTTGGTGAATTCATAGGCAGCTTGAAAGAGAAGGTTCACATGTTAAACAACATTCGTATCGAAGAAGACCTGTTGGGTACAAGGGAAGTTCCAGCTGACGCTTACTACGGCGTCCATACTCTGAGAGCGATTGAAAACTTCTACATCAGCAACAACAAAATCAGCGATATCCCTGAATTTGTCCGCGGAATGGTGATGGTGAAGAAGGCCGCTGCGCAGGCTAACAAAGAGCTGCAAACTATCCCCAAAAGCGTCGCCAATGCCATTATCGCCGCCTGCGATGAGGTCCTGAATAACGGTAAATGCATGGACCAGTTCCCGGTCGATGTGTTCCAGGGCGGCGCGGGCACTTCCGTTAACATGAACACCAACGAAGTACTGGCGAACATCGGCCTTGAGCTGATGGGCCATCAGAAAGGCGAATATCAGTATCTCAACCCGAACGACCACGTTAACAAATGCCAGTCCACCAACGATGCCTACCCGACCGGTTTCCGCATCGCGGTCTACGCCTCCATCCTCAAACTGATCGATGCGATTAATCAGCTGGGCGAAGGCTTCCAGCAGAAGGCCGTGGAGTTCCAGGACATTCTGAAAATGGGCCGTACTCAGCTACAGGATGCGGTACCGATGACCCTCGGTCAGGAGTTCCACGCGTTTAATGTTCTGCTTAACGAAGAGACCAAATGCATTCTGCGCACCGCGGAACTGCTGCTGGAAGTGAACCTTGGCGCGACCGCTATCGGCACCCGTCTGAACACCCCGGATGGCTATCAGCAGCTGGCGGTACAAAAACTGGCGGAAGTCAGCAACCTGCCGGTTGTCCCCGCGGAAGATCTGATCGAAGCGACCTCCGACTGCGGCGCCTACGTGATGGTCCACAGCTCTCTGAAGCGTCTGGCGGTAAAACTGTCCAAAATCTGTAACGACCTGCGCCTGCTCTCTTCCGGCCCGCGCGCTGGCCTGAACGAAATCAACCTGCCTGAACTGCAGGCGGGCTCTTCCATCATGCCCGCCAAGGTTAATCCGGTGGTCCCGGAAGTGGTCAACCAGGTATGCTTCAAAGTAATCGGTAACGACACCACCGTCACCATGGCTTCCGAAGCGGGCCAGCTGCAGCTGAACGTGATGGAACCGGTGATTGGCCAGGCGATGTTTGAATCTATCCATATTCTGACCAACGCCTGCTACAACCTGCTGGAAAAATGCGTCAGCGGCATCACCGCCAACAAAGCGGTATGTGAAAGCTACGTCTACAACTCTATTGGCATCGTCACCTACCTCAACCCGTATATCGGCCACCACAATGGCGATATCGTCGGCAAAATCTGCGCTGAAACGGGCAAAAGCGTCCGGGATGTGGTGCTTGAACGCGGCCTGCTGACCGCGGCGGAGCTGGACGATATCTTCTCTGCGCAAAACCTGATGCATCCGGCCTATAAAGCGAAACGTTATACCGATGAAAGCGAACAGTAGGTTTTCCGATTAAACTAACCAAGGGCATGTCAGCAATGACATGCCCTTTTTGTTCTTATTGATTTACTAAATTACAACAACCCAATATCAACTTGTTAATAAAACAAGGAAGGCAAATATGTTTGGTGCAGAACTCGTTATTGTCCTGCTGGCGATTTATCTGGGAGCCAGGCTCGGGGGAATCGGCATCGGTTTCGCCGGTGGCCTGGGCGTCCTCGTCCTGACCCTCGTGTTTCAAATTAAACCTGGCGCGATCCCCTTCGACGTCATCGAAATCATTATGGCGGTTATCGCCGCTATCGCCGCCATGCAGGTCGCCGGAGGGATGGATTACCTGGTCAGCCTTGCCGAACGTATGCTCCGGCGTCATCCCAAATACATCACCTTTCTCGCGCCGCTGGTCACCTGGTTTATGACCGTGCTTGCCGGAACCGGGCATACGGCGTTCTCAACCTTACCGGTTATCACCGAAGTGGCAAAAGAGCAGGGCATCCGCCCCTCACGCCCGCTCTCCATTGCGGTGGTCGCTTCGCAGATTGCCATTACCGCCTCGCCGATTTCCGCAGCGGTGGTCTTCTTTGCCGGTATTCTCGAGCCCCTGGGCGTCAGCTACCTGACGCTACTGGCGATCTGTATTCCGGTTACCCTGATTGCCGTCATGCTTACCGCCATCGTCTGTAACTTCCTCGGCTGTGAGCTGAAAGACGACCCGATTTATCAGGAGCGGCTGGCAAAAGGGGAAGTCAAACTGCGCGGCAGCCAGGTTTTTGAACTGAAGCCGCACGCCAGACGCTCGGTATTACTGTTTCTGATCGGTATCGTCGCGGTGATGTTCTACGCCACCGCCATCAGCGATACCGTAGGGCTGATCCAGGATCCTGTCCTGCCGCGTAACGAAGCGATTGTGGTGTTTATGCTGACTATCGCGACGCTGATAAGCATCACCTGCAAAATCGACACCGGTGAAGTGCTCAACGCCAGCACCTTTAAATCCGGCATGAGCGCCTGCGTCTGCGTTCTCGGCGTCGCATGGCTGGGGGATACTTTCGTCAAAGCCCACATCAGCGATATCCAGACCGTGGCGGGCGACCTGCTGCACAACTACCCGTGGCTGCTGGCGGTGGTGCTGTTCTTCGCCGCGACCCTGCTATATTCCCAGGCCGCGACCACTAAGGCGCTGATGCCCGCCGCGCTGATGCTGGGCGTGAGCCCGCTTACCGCCATCGCCTCATTTGCCGCCGTCTCCGCCCTTTTCGTTCTGCCGACCTACCCCACCCTGCTGGCGGCGGTCGAAATGGATGACACCGGCTCCACCCGCATCGGTAAATATGTCTTTAACCACGCCTTCCTGATCCCCGGCGTCATCGCCATTACGCTATGCGTGATCCTCGGGTTTATTTTCGGCGGCATCATGCTGTAAATCTCTTCAAATTCGGGCCAGATCCTGGCCCGTTTCGTTAATCCTCCCTATCTTGCATGCTATAGTGCCTCTTTTCGCTGATACGAGGTTCACGATGACGATGCCTGATGCTGTTGTTGTACTCTGTACCGCGCCGGATGAAGCGACCGCCCAGGACCTGGCGGCCAAAGCGCTGGCGGAAAAACTCGCCGCCTGCGCCACTCTCCTGCCGGGAGCGACATCGCTCTACTACTGGGAAGGAAAACTGGAGCAGGAGTATGAAGTGCAAATGCTGCTGAAAACCGACCTTGCCCATCAGCAGGCGCTGCTGGACTGCCTGAAGTCCCATCACCCGTATCAAACCCCTGAACTTCTGGTTCTGCCCGTTATTCACGGAGACAACGATTACCTCTCATGGCTCAACGCATCATTACGCTGATCCTGCTGCTTTGCAGCACATCGGCCATTGCCGGCCTGTTCGACGCCCCTGGCCGCTCGAACTTTGTTCCTGCTGACCAGGCTTTTGCCTTCGATTTTCAGCAGAATCAACACGATCTTAATCTGACCTGGCAAATCAAGGATGGTTACTATCTTTACCGTAAACAGATAAAGCTGACGTCCGCCGATGCGGCGTTTACCGACCCCTCGCTGCCTGCAGGCGAATGGCATGAGGACGAGTTTTACGGTAAAAGCGAAATTTACCGCCAGCGCCTGACCGTGCCGGTCACTCTGACTCACGCCGCCGCCGGCGCGACTCTTACCGTGACTTATCAGGGATGCGCGGATGCCGGTTTCTGCTATCCGCCGGAAACCAAAATCGTGCCGCTCGGCAACGCGCTCGCGCGCTCCGGCAGCGATACCGCCGTCGGACAACCCGGGCTGACCCCGCCTCTGCCGCTGGAAACGCGCCCGGCGCTGCCGGTAGAGTCGCCGTCTGACCTTCCGCCCCCCGCTGTGGACAATAAAGATGCCGCTCTCCCCTTTAGCGCGCTGTGGGCGCTCTTGATTGGTATCGGCATCGCGTTTACCCCCTGCGTGCTGCCGATGTATCCGCTGATTTCCGGCATCGTGCTGGGCGGTCAAAAACGCCTCTCCACCGCCCGCGCGCTGCTGCTGGCCTTTATCTACGTCCAGGGTATGGCCCTGACCTACACCGCCCTGGGGCTGGTCGTTGCCGCTGCGGGCCTGCAGTTCCAGGCGGCGCTGCAGCACCCTTATGTGCTGATCGGCCTGTCGGTGCTGTTTATCCTGCTGGCGCTGTCGATGTTTGGTCTGTTTACGCTCCAGCTGCCTTCGTCGCTGCAAACGCGCCTGACGCTGATGAGCAATAAACGCCAGGGCGGTTCACCCGGCGGCGTATTCGCCATGGGGGCGATTGCCGGATTAATCTGCTCGCCCTGTACCACCGCGCCGCTGAGCGCCATTCTGCTCTATATCGCCCAGAGCGGTAATCTGTGGCTGGGCGGCGGTACCCTGTACCTCTACGCGCTCGGTATGGGGCTGCCGCTGATCCTGGTGACCGTATTCGGTAACCGTCTGCTGCCGAAAAGCGGCCCGTGGATGGCCCACGTCAAAACCGCCTTTGGCTTTGTGATCCTGGCGCTACCGGTATTTTTACTCGAGCGTGTCGTGGGCGAACCGTGGGGCCTGCGGCTTTGGTCGCTGCTTGGCGTCGCCTTTTTTAGCTGGGCGTTTATTACCTCGCTGGGCGGCACGCGCCCCTGGCTGCGTATTGTGCAAATAGCGATGCTCGGCGCCGCGCTGGTCAGCGCCCGTCCGCTGCAGGACTGGGCTTTCGATGCGCCGGTCGCGCAACGGCAGTCCCATCTCCAGTTTACCCGTATCCATAGCGTCGATGAGCTCAATCAGGCGCTGGCGCAGGCGAAAGGCAAACCGGTGATGCTCGACCTGTACGCCGACTGGTGCGTGGCCTGCAAAGAGTTCGAGAAATACACCTTTACCTCACCTGAGGTGCAACAGGCCCTGAAAGAGACCGTTCTGCTGCAGGTTGATGTCACCAAAAATAGCGCGCAGGACGCGGCGCTGCTGAAGCACCTCCAGGTGCTCGGCTTGCCCACCATTCTGTTTTTCAATGAACAGGGCGAGGAGCAGCCCGCGCAGCGCGTCACCGGCTTTATGGATGCCGCGGCATTCAGCGCCCATTTGCGCGATCGACAACCGTGAGCGACACTGTAGGAGGAATAATGGAGGAAAAGACCGTGCAACGTGAAGATGTCCTGGGTGAAGCCATCCAAATCCTCGAAATCGAGGGTATCGCTAACACCACGCTGGAAATGGTCGCCGAGCGCGTGGCTTACCCGCTCAATGACCTCAAACGTTTCTGGCCTGACCAGGAAGCGCTGCTGTACGACGCGCTTCGCTATCTCAGTCATCAGGTCGATGCCTGGCGCCGCCAGCTTTTACTGGACGAGTCGCTCAGCGCGGAGCAGAAGCTGCTGGCCCGCTACGCCGCGCTGACCACCTGCGTAAGCAACCATCGTTATCCCGGCTGCCTGTTTATTGCCGCCTGTACTTTTTATCCGGACCCTCAGCATCCGATCCATCAGCTGGCCGAGCAGCAAAAGCAGGCTTCGCTGGCCTATACCCATGAACTGCTTAGCCAGCTCGAAGTTGACGATCCGGCAATGGTCGCAAAGCAGATGGAGCTGATCGTTGAAGGCTGCCTGAGCCGACTGCTGATCAAGCGCAGCCAGACGGATGTCGATACCGCGCGTCGCCTGGCAGAAGACATATTGCGTTTTGCCCAGTGCCGTATGGGCGGCGCCCTGACCTGATTCCGATATCTTAACCAATTCATCGCGCATATAATCCCCTCCTCATCGATATGCTGACAGGGTTTGATATGCGCTCTCTTCTTTGGGTTGCCATCATGGGGCTGTGTTCAACACCGCTCCTGGCAGCTTCTCCGCAAGGCTTTTCTTTCGCGCACAAAGACTGGGAGCTCGCCTGCGACAACACCGGGACCTGCCGAGCCGCCGGCTATGGCGCCACCATGGGCGAAATCAGCGTTCTGCTGACCCGCAATGCGGGCGCGGCGCAGCACGTCATCGCTGTGGCGACTTTCGCGCAAACCGAACGCGATATCCCCCCTGACGCAACGGTAAATCTGTTCATTGACGATCGGGATAACGGTCCACTTGAGGCCGCCGACGAGAGCCACTTTCGCTTTGATGACACCCAAACGGCGGCCCTGATTCAGGCCCTGGAGCACAACGGCAAAATTGAGCTTGCCCTTAACGGCGAGCGTAAGACGCTCTCCGACGCGGGCAGCAGCGCCGTATTCCTGAAAATGGATGAGTTTCAGCAGCGCCTGGGCACTGCCGATGCGCTGTTACGCCAGGGCGACGCCGGTGATGACAATATTTTATCAGCCGCGCCCGCGCCGGAAATTATCGCCGCACCGGTCATCCACAATGCCGCCACCGTAGCGCTGACGGCAAAGCAGCGGCAGAAACTCCGTCCCCAGCTCGTTCCTCTGCTAAATAGCCATTGCGACGACTGGCAAAACGCAGATATCCCGGCATCTGAGCGCCAGATCACCGCAACGCCGTTGGATAAAAGCCACACGCTGATTCAGGCGCTGTGCTGGCGCGCTGCCTACAACGACGGCTATGCAACGTGGGTGGTTGACAAGGCGTTTATGACCCAGCCTCAGCTGGTCACCACCGACGCCTCCAGCTATGCCGACGGCGTGCTCACCTTTTTCAATAAAGGCCGCGGTATCGCCGACTGCATCAGCGGTGAAGAGCGCGTCTGGGATGGCAAAACGTTTGTCCAGAGCCTGAAATACACCACCGGCGATTGCCGGGAGATCGCCCCCGGCGGCGCGTGGATGCTGCCCACCTTTGTGAGCCAGGTTATCCCGAAGCAGCAGAAAGATGCCGATAACAACGCGCTGAAAGCGCTGTATAACGCCGTATTAAAGGAGCAGAAGGCCAATCCTGAACTGGATCTGAATAATATCGCCGAGCAGTTCCCCCTCAGTGGGAACGTCAGCCATTTTACGCTGACCTACGCGGACGACTCTCTGGTATCGACAACGAAGCCGTCCGCCGATATCAGCGATGATGAGTGGCAGGCGTTTCTCCAGTCCGATATCAGCGCCGACTCCGAAAACGGTAAAGTCAGCTTTACGCTGGTCGACCTCGACGGAGACGGTAAACGCGATTTAATTATCGACAGCTACGTTGGCGGCACCGGACTCTTTAGCTATACCGGGATACTAAAACGCAGCGACGACGCTTTTGCTGCGGTCAACAGCGATGATAGCGGCAATGGCGATGATTTTGACGCAGGCGTTCCGGGCGCGCTCTATTCCCTCAACGGCCGCGGCGCCAACCAGTGGAGTCACTGGGTGCGCATTAACGGCCAGGTTTACGCGCTCTGGTACAACGGCCAGTTTGGCGAAGACAATCTCTATCTGTTGCGCCCGTTTGGCCCCTCAGGCAGTACGCCGGCAGTGACAATCCGCTATCGCTACACCCTTAACGACATTCGCTCGCCGGAAAAAGACCAGCCTCTGACGCCCGCGCTGAATGAGCGGGAAAAGTCAGACCTGCTGAAGTCGCTGGAAGTGATGCAGAGCAACCTGCTCAAGGATAAGCCGCAGAGCGACAATGACGCGCCAATTTGCCCTATTCCTCCGGGCACATCATCCGACGACGCGGAAAACTACTACAGCGGGGTAGCGTCGAACTATATCTATGAAACCGTGGCATATATCCCGGTCTGGCTGAACGATAAATGTTTTATCGGCACCATCTTTAGCCACCACGGCGCCTATCGTCACGGCGTCGATGCGGAAATCACGATCAGCTCGCCGCGCGATGACGAAGACATTGTTGGCGACTACGCGATCTCCGGATTACGCCGCGCTATCTCGGTGACCAGCGGCTGGAAAATCCGTGAAGGCGACAACGGGATGATGTAATTTTCAGCAAAAAAGCGTCTTCAGGTGCAGAATTGCCGCAAACTTAAGCAACCGGTAGATAAATCGAGAAATTTGATTGACGCCGCGTACGGATTACGGTTTAATGCGCCCCGTTGCCCGGATAGCTCAGTCGGTAGAGCAGGGGATTGAAAATCCCCGTGTCCTTGGTTCGATTCCGAGTCCGGGCACCACTATTCAGAGAACCCAGCCTATGGCTGGGTTTTTGCTTTTCTGCGGCCGGACTCTCCATCGAACTGCGTTTGCCGAAGTTAGGCCCCTCACAACGTTAAATTCCGTAAGGCGTGTCGGCCCGCTTAGGGACGTACCAGACGATGTAGCAAAGCCGGAATTCCGCGATTACGGCAAATGAGGAGCAAACCTCGTTGGAGATTGTCGTCGTAGGGAACTGCCTGCGGTTCCACTCCCATAGATGCCAAACCAAAAGCAGCCCGATCGCGAGATAAGCGAACGTTGGTATCCGGGTGAGCTGAGTGCGTCGAACAATTAAACTTCATTAAAACTCTTTTTTGCGGAGCCCTTTCGAGCTCCGCGGACGCTGCTATTTCAACAGGGATTTAACTTTTCTGCCCACCCGACGAACCAGACTTCTGCCTCTGTTGGCGCCCTGAACATGAATGGCTTCATAAAGGGCATTAAAGCGGTCATGGGCCCAGCCATCTCTTTGCTGGGAAATAAGACCATCAATCTTATGATTTAAAAGCTGCAGTTCATTACTGACAGAGTGGCCGCCATTGATGCTACGCAGTCGGCTCACCTCGCTCTCAAGCTCATGAATTTTTTCGAGGTAAGCAGGAATCAACCCCATCGCATAATTATATTTCACATTTTCATCCATAAATGGACGGAAACTACGATAGTTATTTTTGCTCTTATTTCCGCTTAACAACATTCCGGAGTTTGCTACTCTGTACCAAAACAGCGGTTCAGGAACGAGCTGCAATTTATAGCCTTGTAAGGAGACTTTCGCAAAAAACTCCCAATCTTCATGGCCTAAACCATAATCTTCAGTAAAGCCACCGATATTGTCGAAAGCTTCTTTGCGAATAAGGGCATTAGCATCGCCAAAGCAGTTGCTAAAGCTGGCGATATTTAAATCCGGGCCTAACGGCAGCCAGCAGTGCGTCATTTTACGGAACGGAGAAGGGAACTCTTCACCAAAAATAAGATCGCTTGGGGTGGTTAACACATCGGCCCCGGAGTTTAATGCTGCCGTGACAAATGTCTCAACCTCAAAAGGTTTAGCGACATTATCATCGTCCATAAACATCAGATATTCACCGGAGGCGTGTCGCGCAGCCAAATTTCGCGCTGCGCCCAGGTAGTTATTAGAACTACGGATGATTTTCCAGCCTCGAGCGTTAAAATCGTTCTCGATAAGGTTCAAATAACGATGAGATTCTTCTTTTGTACTTCCATCATCAACTAAAATGACTTCAATATTTTGATACGTCTGCGTTTTAATTGAGGCAAGTGCCTGCTGGAGCAAATGGTGGCGATCGAAATGAGTGATACACACGCTAACTAACGGGCGATTCAATTCATCTATTTTTTTGAAGACGCTGTTATCTTTTCGCTCAATAGCGGCAAACCACGCTGCCTGGATATTTTCCTGTGACTCAACCAGCCCAGGCTTGATATTTATATTCTTTAAGCGATAGTGGATTTTACCGTACAAATCAACCGGCGTTGGGGTAAACAGAACCTCAGCATGATGCTCTTGCGGAATCAGTTCTGGAATTCCTCCGACGTTTGAGGCGAGGAAGTTAACGTTATTAACCAAGCACTCATAAACTGTATACGGAGAGTTTTCAACGAGCGATGGGATGATGACTAATACATTTTTTCTTTTTATATATTCATTAGCATTAGTACGATCGTAATCGCTGATGATATTGACTGCCAGACCCAGATTTTTGGTCTGGTTCATGATATAGGTAAAGGAATCAATTTTACCCAGCGTGACATTCTTCCCGAGGAAGGTCACGCCAGAGATCGTCTCTTTGTCTTCGTCAGAGAGCTTTCTTAATGCGCGCAGGAAGATATCGAGCCCTTTACGGGTTTCAAGTCGGCCGAAAAATACAAGCTCAACGCCTGAAGCAGGTGTTTCATTTGTTTTAACTGCAACATCACTTCTCGTCTCAAACCCTTGAAATGGCTCGCAATTTAAAATGACGTGGCGTTCTTCAGGAACATTCCAGTGTTTACTCAACATCCAGTCAATTAAATACTGAGAAGGACTAACGACTTCATCAGCCATCTCAACAACCATTTTCTCCATATAATAGAGTTCAAGATGATTCTGATCATATGGGAGCTGGTAATTACCTTCATCAGCCCATAATGTTGAGCTATGAGTATTGACAATGAATTTTGTATTTTCAAAATCAGTGCCATTCTTTTTACTTAATAAAGCGTAATACAGATCTGCCTGCCACTCACAAGAAATAATAGTGTCGTAGACATTATTTTCTTTCAGCCAGAGTAAAATTGAGTAACTTTTTCTTCTAAAATAAGGCGCATCAATATTAATCTCTTTTACCAGACCGGTACTTAGAAGATTAATACCAAAGGTGCTATAAATACGTGACCAATCGCTAAAAGTTGATGCAGAAGACTCCGAATAGTCACCACATGTATACAATACATCGACATCATAACCCTTTTTTGCCAAAGTAGTGGCAAGGGCAGTGAAAGCAGTACCAATGCCGCCGTTACGGACAGGCCCCTCTATGTCCGGCGTCATTATAAGAACTTTTTTCATTGTGATCTTTCCTTAGTAACCTAGACTTTTCTATAATAATGAGTGAGTTGAAGTAATATTAAGATAGCAATCAATAGCTTCTGTTAAACAGGATAAAAAATGACCAGTGCAGAGTTAAAATTTGATTTATTTCTAAAATCCTATCATCCATCTCATCGATTTGTCTATAAGGCAAACCCCGGTAACGCGGGTGATGGCGTGATTGCATCGGCAACGTACGACTTTTTCGAACGAAATGCGCTTACCTATGTTCCTTACAGGGCCGATGAGCGCTACAGCGCTGATACTGATATTTTAATTTTTGGTGGCGGAGGAAACCTCATAGAAGGACTGTACGCTGAGGGCCGCGATTTTATTCAAAGTAATATTCACAAATTTCACAAAACGATCATTATGCCTTCGACCATCAGAGGGTATAGCGATTTATTCACTAATAATATAGATAAGTTAGTTGTCTTTTGCCGAGAAAATACCACTTTCGATTATATAAAATCTCTCAGCTATGAGCCAAATAAGAACGTATTCATTGCTGATGACATGGCATTTTATCTCGATCTTAGCCAGTACCTGTCTCTTAAACCTGCCTATAAACAACAGGCAAACTGTTTCAGAACAGATTCAGAGTCTCTGACAGGAGAACATAAAGAAAACAATCATGATATTTCGCTCACGTGGAATGGCGACTATTGGGATAATGAATTTCTGGCACGAAACTCTACCCGCTGCATGATCAATTTTCTTGAAGAGTATAAAGTTGTAAATACCGATAGACTTCACGTGGCAATTTTAGCCTCCCTGCTGGGAAAAGAAGTCAATTTCTACCCTAACTCATACTACAAGAATGAAGCCGTTTATAATTACTCGCTGTTAAATCATTACCCAAAAACGTGCTTTATTACTACCAGCTAAAAAATGCAGCGTATATTAATACGCTGCAAAAAAATTCACATAACCTTTACAGCATTATCAATTATTGCCTGCCAGCCTTCACGCGAGTATTCATTTGCCCGGCTATAGTCGGCAAATCTATCGATTGCGCCAATAAAAAGATTATCAGTCACTTTCTTGATTTCACCTGGAGCTGAACTTTCCACGTTACTTTTCACGTAAAGTATTTTACTGTTACCGTGCTTCTTAAACTATTTTGCTAAAGCGAATACTATATCATCAAGATTATTGCCATTGCTTTTTACGACAAAAATTTTATTGTCATCAACAAGGCTTTTCTTAAATTTGCTTATCAGGTAATTAATCTTCTCTACTTCTTTTTTATAAATAAGATCATTTTCCTGTTCAGAATAACGCCAGGCCCAGCCATCATTTTTATTATCGCTATACATTTCAGTATGAAAACAAATATCATATTGTTGATCAAGCACCATATCCTGCCAGGATGGGGTCAGGTTTTCATAGACATACAAACCAGCAAAATCAGATTCTATTAGTTTTAGAAGAGCATGATAGTTTTTTATTAAAGTCCAACGAAACAAGCTGCCTTCATCATAACCTGACTCTCTGAGAAAGAAAGCAAACTCACAATTATCACCGAGACTTTCGAAACGCTGTAATTTATTCATCATTGTTTTCCAGAAGGGGAACCGAAGGATTATACAATAAGGTACCTCTGGCTAACACCAAAAATGTCGTCAGATGCCGTCCGCGCAGGGCAACATAACGCGGTGAAAACATGGCATATCAGCATGACGCCCCCTCGTGAGATTATCGCGCGTTCTGTCCCGATATGACGCATATAAACCATTGATAATATATTTTTTTCAGGCCGGGCCCGGATAAAGCCGCCCGGCGGAAACCCAGGCTCGGGAGCGAAGCGAGCCTCAGGCAAACATCTTTCTTCCCAGCTGGCGACCCGCCTCCAGATGCGCCTCCGCCGTTTTCAGGTCCGGCAACAGCAGCATCTGCGAACTGGCTACCGTCGCCCCGCAGTAATCAAAAATCCCGTGGACAATCTGCGCATTAAAAGCATCGGTAAACCCGTGCTTGTCATACGTTTGTTGACTCGCTGCGCCTAATGCCACCAGATGCACCCGCAGGCGGCCCAGCTTCTTCACAACATCGCCGTCGGCGGTCTCCTCATAGGCCCAGCCGTTTGAAAACACGCGGTCAACCCAGCCCTTTAACAGCCCAGGCATCGACCACCAGTAAACGGGAAAAACCAGCACCAGCGCGTCGGCGTTATCAATTCTGGCCTGCTCGGCCATCACGTCGGGCGGCGTGTCGCCGGTTTGCAGAAATGCGGCGATATCCGGCTCGGCAAATACCGGGTTAAAGCCTTCCTGCGTTAAATCCGCTATGTCAGCCGTATGCTGCGGGCCGGATTCGGCAATTCCTTGCGCAATCGCCGTCGCTACGCTGTGAGTCAGAGACGTCTTGAGAGGATGAGAAACCACGATTAATGCATGCATGACGGATACCCCAGTTGCGCTATAACGATATTGGACGTAGTCTTATATACCAACAGTAACCTACCATTAGTAAGTTACCTTTAGTATATTAATATGTCAACGGGAGAATGTTTCCATGTCTGAACCACTCGTACGTCAGCGTTTAACGCGAGAAGAGCGGCGCAAGCAGCTGATTGATGTCGCCTGGCATATTATTCGGCAAGAAGGGACCGATGCTCTGACGTTGGGTTATCTGGCGACGCAGGCGGGCGTGACTAAACCCGTGGTTTACGATCACTTTGACAGCCGTTCAGGGCTTTTCGCGACGCTTTATCGCGAATACGACCAACGCCAGACGGCGCGAATGGATGAGATACTGCGCAATACCGAACCGAATGCGGAGAAGCTGGCCTCGGCGATCGCCAACGCCTATATCGAGTGCGTGCTGCTTCAGGGGCGCGAGATGCCCAGCGTCATGGCCGCGCTGGCCGGGACGCCAGAGCTGGAGAAGATCAAACAAGAGTGCATCGCCACCTTTACCGGAAAATGTCGGGACTATTTTTCGCCGCTTTGCGAGAGTGAGAATCTCAGCGAGGCGGCCATTCTCGCCATGCTCGGCTCCGCCGACGGGCTATCGGCCGCGGTAGTGAACGGCGTCATCACGGAGCAGCAGGCTAAAGATGAACTCTGTCAGGTCATTATGTCGATGCTGCAGCGCTGCTGTCATCGCTAAATCGCGCCCGCCGTCCGGCGGACGCGTTGATTATCAGCCGCCCGCTTTCTTGATCGCCGCATCCAGCGAGGCTTTATCCGCCAGCCCCGGGAATACGGTGATCGTCGCTTCCGTGGCGCCGGTAGTCGGCATCACGATAACGCCCGGCGTCCCGCTCAGGCCAATTTCCTGCGCCAGCTGATTGGTGCTTTCCAGTACCGGCTCAACGTCCGCCGCTTTCTTCGCGTCGAAATTCACTTTCTTCGCCTGCTGCTGGATGTCGGCAGCCGTCAGCTTGCCTTCGTTATGTCCGGTGGAATAGATCCCGTTATGGTAGGTCAGATAAGCCTCAGCGCCCTTCTGCTGATAAATCTGCAGGCCGGTTTTGGCCGCTTCAAGCGAGGTTTCCCAACGGCTGCCAAAGATCGGCCACTCTTTAAAGGCAAAGCGGGTCTGCGGGTTCTCTTTAATCACCTGCTCCATTACCGGCGCCAGACGACTGCAGTAAACGCACTGATAATCAAAGAATTCAATGACCGTGACTTTGCCCTCTTTCGGGCCGTAGGTTGGCGTATTTTTATCCTGGGTCAGCGCGGCCGCATTCTTCAGTACCGCCTGGGTCGCGGCGCTGGCCTGCTGCTGTTGCTGAATTTGCTGTAGCTTCTGGCTGGCCTGCAGCAGCACTTCCGGATGCGCGACTAAGTAATCCGCGGCGATTTTGCCAATACGGGCCTCTTGTTCAGGCGTAAAAGTCGGCGCATCAGCAGCGGTCGCCATAAGCGGAAACAGGGTAGCGCCGATAAAGGCAAATGTGAGTAAATTCTTATGGCCGGGCATGTAGTTAGTCCTTGCGATAGGTGAACGGCAGATGTATTTCTACGAACAAAATATCATCCTTTGCCTGCGAATCATTGCCGGACCATGCAATGATTGGTAACGATATTTTTCAATCACTCGCTGCGCGCGCTCTCTCGGTAAGGTGGCCAGAGTGCCCTAACGAGAGTACGCTTCGCCCCTGCGTTTTTCCGTAGGTTCTCTTTTTTGGTTCGATGAGTTGGGTATGAATGCGTTTTTCAGTCAGTGGGACGTGGCGGTTATTCTGCTGCAAATTATTGCTATCGATCTGTTATTGGGTGGCGACAACGCGGTGGTGATCGCGATGGCCTGCCGTAAACTGCCGCCTCAGCAGCGTACCAAAGCGATTATCATCGGCACCGTCGGCGCAATAGCGGCGCGCGTGCTGCTGCTGGCCATCGCGATCTATTTACTCTCATTGCCGTGGCTTAAAGTGGTCGGCGCGCTGATGCTACTGTGGATTGGCATCAAGCTGGTGACCAATCAGGAAGAAGAGAATGATGTCAGCAGCTCCAGCAGCCTGTGGCGTACCGCGGTCACCATTACCGTTGCCGATGTCATTATGTCGCTGGATAACGTGCTGGCGGTGGCCGCCGCCGGAAAAGGCCATCTGCTGCTGGTCGCGCTGGGCGTATTGATCAGCATTCCGATTATCGTCCTCGGCAGCAAGCTGGTGCTGGCTATCCTCAACCGCTTCCCGTCCGTGGTGATGCTGGGCGGGGCGCTCATCGGCTGGATAGCCGGTTCCATGATGGTGACCGATGTGACCATCGTTCATCTGTTCCCCAACGCGCCCGCCGCGCTCCCCGTGATGGGCGGAGCCATTGGCGCCGCCCTTGTGCTGCTGGAAGGGTTGCGCAGAAACCGCCGGCGCTCCAGCGAATAGCTGGCGTTCACGCTTGGCCGCCGTCAATCCCGACGGCGTCAAGTTTGCGCCATTTTTCCCCCACATCCGCCCTCATTTGCCCTACGCTTAGTAAAGACACCTGATCCAGGGATCTGTAACCATAATATTGCGCATAAATGAGATAAAACCATGGAATTAAAGGATTATTATGCCATTTTAGGGGTTCAGCCAACGGACGATCTGAAAACCATTAAGACCGCCTATCGCCGTCTGGCACGTAAATACCACCCCGATGTCAGCAAAGAAAACGATGCCGAAGCCAAATTCAAAGATCTCGCCGAAGCCTGGGAAGTGCTTAAAGATGACCAGCGCCGCGCCGAATACGACCAGCTCTGGCAGCACCGTAACGATCCGCAGTTTGGCCGTCAGCAGCAGCATTCCCACGAGCAGAGCTATAGCCAGCAGGACTTCGACGACATCTTCTCCTCCATGTTTGGCCAGCAGGCGCACCATAGCCGCCGCCAGCACGGCGTCCGCGGTCATGACTTAGAGATAGAAGTCGCGGTATTCCTTGAGGAGACCCTGGCCGAGCAGACGCGCACCATCAGCTATAAGCTGCCGGTTTATAACGTCTTTGGCATGGTCGAAAGCGAAACGCCGAAAACCCTGAACGTGAAAATTCCCGCGGGCGTCGTCGACGGCCAGCGGATCCGCCTGAAAGGCCAGGGCACCCCTGGCGAAAATGGCGGCCCTAACGGCGACCTGTGGCTGGTGATTCATATCGCCCCGCATCCGCTGTTTGATATCGTCGGACACAACCTTGAAATCGTCCTGCCGCTGGCGCCGTGGGAAGCAGCGGTAGGCACCAGGGTCACTATCCCGACGCTGAAAGAGAGCATCCTGCTGACCATTCCGCCGGGCAGCCAGGCCGGTCAGCGGCTGCGGGTGAAGGGCAAAGGGCTGACCAGCAAAACCACCACCGGCGACCTGTATGCGGTGATCAAAATCGTCATGCCGCCAAAACCAGATGAGAAGAGCCGTGAGCTCTGGCAGCAGCTGGCGGATGCACAATCCAGCTTCGAGCCGCGTAAGACATGGGGGAAAGCCTGATGGCTAAGATAACAGTGACGTTCACGATTACCGAGTTTTGTCTCCACACCGGCCTTTCCGAAGAGGAGCTTAACGAGATTGTTGGCCTCGGCATGATCGAGCCGCGCCAGCCGCAGCGGGAAAACTGGCTGTTTGACGATAGCGCGGTGACCATCGTTCACCGCGCCGTACGCCTGCGCAAAGAGCTGGAGCTGGACTGGCCGGGCATTGCTGTGGCCTTAACGCTGCTGGACGAGAACGCGCGCCTGAGCCGCGAAAATCAAATTCTGCAGCAGCGGCTGGCGCGCTTTCTGACCCATAGCTAAGCCGTAGCCCGCTCTCTTCCTGTGGCACCGCCCGGTCCTTACCGGGCCTGGGCGGTCCGCGAATGACCTCAAGCCCGTAGCCGCTCAGGACATAAAAAATGCCGCCGGGGAAGCCCGCGGCGGCATGAATTACTGGCAAAACGATTTAGTCGTTGATGCGCGGATGCTGCTGCACCAGACGAGAACGTTTTTCCTGCAGGTCGGCGATTTCCTGATCGATATCTTCGATTTTATGTTCGATGTTATCGTAGTGCTCGCCGAGAATTTCTTTCGCTTCCTGAATATCCGAAGCCGCTGGCGTCGCCCCTTTCAGCGGACGATTGGCGGTCTCTTTCATCGACAGGCCGGTAATCAGACCAATCAACGCCACCACCATCAGATAGTAAGCCGGCATCATCAGGTTCTGCGTGCTTTCCACCAGCCACGCCGCCAGAGTCGGCGTCAGACCGGCAATCAGCACCGAGATGTTAAAGGCGCTGGCCAGGGCGCTAAAGCGGATGTGGGTCGGGAACATCGCCGGCAGCGACGAGGCCATCACCCCGATAAAGCAGTTCAGCACCACCGCCAGCAACAGCAGACCGGCGAAAATCAGGCCAAGGACGTTACTGTTAATCATGATAAAGGCCGGAATCGACAGCCCGAACAGCGCCACGCTACCAATCAGGATGAACGGACGACGGCCAAAACGGTCGCTGAGCATACCGATAACCGGCTGAACGAACAGCATCCCGACCATGATGGCGATGATGATCAGCACCCCGTGGTCTTCAGAATAGTGCAGGTTATGCGACAGGTAGCTCGGCATGTAGGTCAGCAACATGTAGTAGGTCACGTTGGTGGAAATCACCAGACCGATACAGGTTAGCAGGCTACGCCAGTGTTTGGTCGCAATCTCTTTGAAAGAGACTTTCGGCCCATCCTGCAGGCCCTCGCGGTCGCCCTGCTCCATTTTATCAACGTGCTGCTGGAACGCCGGCGTCTCTTCCAGCGCATGACGCAGATAAAGACCGATAATCCCTAACGGCAGCGCCAGGAAGAACGGAATACGCCAGCCCCAGTCGAGGAAGTTCTCTTCACCCACCACGCTGGAAATCAGCACGACTACGCCCGCGCCCATGACAAAACCGGCTATCGAACCGAAGTCCAGCCAGCTGCCCATAAAGCCGCGTTTACGGTCAGGCGAGTACTCTGCAACAAAGATAGAGGCACCGGTATATTCGCCGCCCACCGAGAAGCCCTGCGCCATTTTACACAGCAGCAGCAGGATCGGCGCCCAGATACCAATCGTGGCATACGACGGAATAAGGCCGATACAGAATGTACTTATCGACATGATAACGATGGTTATCGCCAGAATCTTTTGTCGACCGTATTTATCGCCCAGCATCCCGAAGAACAGGCCGCCTAATGGACGAATTAAGAAGGGAACCGAGAAAGTACCGAGCGCGGCAATCATCTGCACGCTGGGGTTGGCATCGGGGAAAAAGACCTTACCAAGCGCATATGCAACAAAACCATATACCCCAAAATCGAACCATTCCATCGCGTTACCCAGCGACGCTGCGGTAATCGCTTTCTTCAGTTTGCTATCATCAATGATGGTCACATCCCGAAGCGTGATGGGTTTTACTTTTTTCCTTTTAAGCATAATTATCCTCTTTTGCTCTCGCCTTGAGCGCACGAATCTCCGCCGAATGACAAGGTCATTCGCGTCATGCGTTGGGAGCGGCGAATTGCTGTGCTCCACATTTCAAGCGTAGCAGGTTTGCCTGCACTGTCTGCTGACAGTCCGTACAACCGAACCTGTTGACGCCTGCTCTGGCCATAATGAAATAAGCGGTACCGCTAATAAGTGTAGTGAATTTGCGTTCTCGCCTTTTTACCCTAACAGCGTTTAAATTTGGGATCAACTTCACAAAAATTTACCTACCCTTAAACAGAGTCATCCAAAAGCAATAAGTTCAATGAATATTGGAACTTAGCGATACATTTCCGGAAATATCCTGCGCTTTTTATGAAAATAAGCCCGCCAGGCCTCACGATATATATCCTCTTTCTCCGCTGCGATAAGTCATAAAAAAGGCCCGACAAAAGTGCGGGATTGCGCTATAATCAGCATTACTTTCGGCTATCAGCCGCCATTTAAAGGACCAACGTCCTGTTTTACCCAGTAATCGCGAGGAACGTCATGCAACTGCCACACTGCCCAAAATGCCATTCTGAATACACTTATGAAGACGGCGGCATGTTTATCTGCCCGGAATGCGCCCACGAATGGAACAATGCCGAGCCTGCGGACGATAACGACGCGCTGGTGGTCAAAGACGCCAACGGTAATTTACTCGCCGACGGCGACAGCGTCACCGTGGTAAAAGATCTGAAGGTTAAAGGCAGCTCTTCGATGCTAAAAATCGGCACTAAAGTGAAGAATATCCGCCTGGTTGAAGGCGATCATAATATTGACTGTAAAATAGATGGTTTTGGCCCGATGAAGCTAAAATCCGAATTTGTTAAAAAGAACTGATTTTATTCCCCCGACGCCCGTTGTCGGGGGGAAATATATTTTCCCGTGGCCTCCCGGAATCCCTCGCTGCCGCCTGGCTTAATTCTGCAATCCCCTTCTACGCTTAATGGAATATTCGTTACCTGAGGTAATGGTTATGCCCTTAAGTCCCTATATCGCTTTTAGCGGCAACTGCGCTGCCGCCATCGCTTTCTACCAGCAGGCGCTGGGCGCGGAGCTCATCCACAAAATCACCTGGGGTGAAATGCCGCAGAATACGCAGGACGCCGAAGATGGCTGCCCTTCCGGCCAGCATCTGGCTGCCGACGGTATCGCGCACGCCAGCCTGCGCATTGCCGATAGTATCCTGATGCTCAGCGACAGCCCCTCCAGCAACATGGAGCGCTACGCCGGATTTACCGTCGTGCTGGACTCGCAGGATGTTATTGAGGGTAAACGCTGGTTTGACGGCCTCGCCGACGGCGGGCAGATTGAGATGGCCTGGCAGGAAACCTTCTGGGCGCACGGCTTCGGTAAAGTTATCGACCGCTTTGGCGTCCCGTGGATGGTCAACGTGGTGAAAGAGCCTTAACGCTGGCCTTTTCCCCTCACCCTGTGCTCCCCCCGAAAGGGAGAGAGGGCGGAGTGAGGGCATCTGTGCATTCACTCCCCCTTACCCTGTCATTCCACCGGCATCAACTCTTCATCCCCCGGTCATCATGAGTTAACCGAAATGTAACAAAAAACCGTCAGGATCGGCCCACGCTCAGAGGGAAATACTTCCTTGTCCTTAGTGAGGCTCGATTGACATGTACTTATCCAGACATCCGACCAGTTATCCAACGCGATATCAGGAAATTGCCGCCAAACTGGAGCAAGAGCTTCGCCATCATTACCGCTGCGGCGACTATCTGCCCGCCGAGCAGCAGCTGGCGTCCCGCTTTGAGGTTAACCGCCACACCCTGCGCCGGGCCATCGATCAGCTCGTCGAACGCGGCTGGGTCCAGCGCCGTCAGGGCGTCGGCGTGCTGGTGCTGATGCGCCCGATAGATTATCCGCTCAACGCCCAGGCCCGCTTTAGCCAGAATCTTCTCGAACAGGGCAGCCACCCGACCAGCGAGAAGCTGCTGTCGGTGGTGCGTCCGGCCAGCAGCCACGTTGCCGAGGCGTTTGCTATCAGTGAAGGCGATAACGTCATTCACCTGCGCACCCTGCGCCGCGTGAACGGCGTCGCCCTGTGTCTGATCGACCACTACTTTACCGACCTGCAGCTGTGGCCGGTTCTACAAACCTTTACCCACGGCTCTCTCCATGACCTGCTGCGCGATCGGCTTGATATCGAACTGACCCGCGTGCGCACCAAAATCAGCGCCCGCCGCGCGCAGGCCAAAGAGAGCAATATTCTCGGCATTCCCAACATGGCGCCGCTGCTGTGCGTGCGCACCCTGAATCATCGCCAGGGCGAGCAGAGCGCGACGGAGTACTCCGTCAGCCTGACCCGCGCCGACATGATTGAATTCACCATGGAGCACTGAATGCACTTTGATACCGCAACCCGCCAGCGCTGGATGTCCGTGCTGGCCCACAGTGAACCACAAGAACTGGCGGCGCGGATGCAGACGCTGCAGCTCGCGCCGCAGTATGAGCTGATTCGCGCCCCGGAGACCGGGCTGGTGCAGCTGCAGGCGCGTATGGGCGGCATCGGCGACCGATTCTTCGCCGGAGACGCCACCTTAACCCGCGCCGCCATTCGCCTGGCCGACGGCACCCTCGGCTATAGCTGGATTCTGGGCCGCGACCGCACGCACGCTGAACGCTGCGCGGCCATTGATGCCCTGATGCAGTCACCACACCATTTTCACACCCTGATGGAAACCCTGATAACCCCGCTGGAAGAACAACGCAGCGCGCGCATTGAAGCCCGACGCGCCGAAGTCAACGCCAGCCGGGTCGACTTCTTTACTCTGGTTCGCGGAGATAACGCATGACATTACAACCCGCCTTTACCCTGGCTGTGCAGGATGCCCAGCACAGTTTCCGCCGCCTGCTGAAGGCGATGAGCGAGCCGGGAGTGATTGTCTCCCTGCAGCAGCTTCAGCACGGCTGGCAGCCGCTGAACGTCGCCTCCACCAGCCTGCTGCTGACGCTGGTGGATCACGACACGCCGGTCTGGCTCGCTCCCGCGCTGCATAACGATCTTGTCGGCCAGAATCTGCGCTTTCATACCGGCGCGCCGCTGGTTGAGCAGCCGCAGCAGGCGACCTTCGCCGTCGCCAGCGACAGCATCAGCGCCGAGCAGCTGAACGTGCTTTCCGCCGGTACCGTCGTCGCCCCGGAAACCGGCGTCACGCTGGTGGTTCAGCTTGCCAGCCTGAGCGGCGGCCGGATGCTGCGGCTGACCGGCGCGGGGATCGCCGAAGAGCGAATGATCGCCCCGCAGCTGCCGGAATGCATTATTGAAGAATTGACCGAGCGTCCGCATCCGTTCCCGCTGGGAATCGATCTGATCCTCACCTGCGGCGAACGCCTGCTGGCGATTCCGCGCACCACCCATGTCGAGGTCTGCTAATGTACGTAGCCGTCAAAGGCGGCGAGAAGGCGATCGTCGCCGCTCACGCCCTACAGGAACAGAAACGCCGAGGCGAGGGACGGCTTCCTGAAATCAGCGTTGATCAGATTAGCCAACAGCTTAATCTGGCGGTGGACCGGGTCATGACCGAAGGCGGCATCGCCGACCGGGAGCTGGCGGCGCTGGCGCTGAAGCAGGCCAGCGGCGACAGCGTCGAAGCGATTTTTCTGCTGCGCGCTTATCGCACCACCCTGCAAAGGCTGGCGGTCAGCGAGCCTGTCGACACCGCCGGTATGCGCCTTGAGCGCCGTATCTCGGCGGTCTATAAAGATATCCCCGGCGGCCAGATGCTCGGCCCGACCTACGATTACACCCACCGTCTGCTCGATTTTACCCTGCTGGCCAACGGCGAAACGCCGCCGCTGGCGACCGATAGCGCACCGCAGGAAGCGACGCCGCACGTCTTTAATCTGCTCGTCCAGCAGGGGCTGGCGAAGGCGGAGCGGGATACCGACGCGCAGCCCGACGATATCACCCGCCATCCGCCGGTTTATCCCTGTTCGCGCTCTTCGCGCCTGCAGCAGCTGGTGCGCGGCGACGAGGGCTACCTGCTGGCGCTGGCCTACTCCACCCAACGCGGCTACGGACGCAACCATCCGTTTGCCGGTGAAATTCGCAGCGGCTACGTCGCGGTGGAGATCGCACCCGAAGAGCTGGGCTTCACCGTCACTATCGGCGAACTGCTGATGACCGAATGCGAGATGGTCAACGGCTTTGTCGACCCTCAGGATGAACCGCCGCACTTTACCCGCGGCTACGGCCTGACGTTCGGCATGAGCGAGCGCAAAGCGATGGCGATGGCGCTGGTTGACCGCGCGCTCCAGGCGCCGGAGTACGGCGAAGAGGTGGCGGGCCCTGCCCAGGATGAAGAGTTTGTGCTGGCCCATGCCGATAACGTCGAGGCCGCCGGTTTCGTTTCACACCTTAAACTTCCCCACTATGTCGATTTCCAGGCCGAACTGGCGCTGCTTAAACGCCTGCAACGGGAGAATCAACGTGGCTAACGCACTGACCGGCTATAACTTTGCTTATCTCGACGAGCAAACCAAACGCATGATCCGCCGCGCCATCCTGAAAGCGGTGGCCATCCCCGGCTACCAGGTGCCCTTCGGCGGTCGCGAGATGCCGATGCCCTACGGCTGGGGAACCGGCGGTATCCAGCTTACCGCCAGCATCATCGGGGAAAATGACGTCCTGAAGGTGATCGATCAGGGCGCCGACGACACCACCAACGCGGTATCGATTCGTCAGTTTTTCAAACGCGTGACCGGCGTCGCGACCACCGAGCGCACCGAAGACGCCACGCTGATCCAGACCCGCCACCGGATCCCGGAAACGCCGCTGACTGACGATCAGATCCTGATCTTCCAGGTGCCGATCCCGGAGCCGCTGCGCTTTATCGAGCCGCGCGAAACCGAAACCCGCACCATGCACGCGCTGGAGGAGTACGGCGTGATGCAGGTGAAGCTGTACGAAGATATTGCCCGCTTCGGCCATATCGCCACCACCTACGCCTACCCGGTGAAGGTCAACGGCCGCTACGTGATGGATCCGTCGCCGATTCCAAAATTCGATAATCCGAAGATGCATATGATGCCTGCGCTACAGCTGTTCGGCGCCGGACGCGAAAAACGCATCTACGCGGTACCGCCGTATACCCCGGTTGAGAACCTCGATTTCGACGATCATCCGTTTACCGTTCAGGAGTGGGTTGAACCCTGCGCCATCTGCGGATCTCGCCATAGCTATCTTGATGAAGTGGTGCTCGATGACAGCGGCAAACGGATGTTTGTCTGCTCCGATACCGATTATTGCCGCCAACAGAGCGAGGAGCAGAAAAAATGAGTCATCCGTTACTGACGGTGAACAACCTGACCCACCTCTACGCGCCGGGCAAAGGCTTCAGCGACGTCTCGTTTGAGCTGTGGCCGGGGGAGGTGCTGGGTATCGTCGGCGAATCCGGCTCCGGAAAAACCACGCTGCTGAAAGCGATCTCCGCCCGCCTGGCCCCTCAGCAGGGAGAAGTGCTGTATCAACAGCGCTCGCTATATGCCATGAGCGAAGCGGATCGCCGCCGCCTGCTGCGCACCGAATGGGGCGTGGTGCATCAGCATCCGATGGACGGCCTGCGCCGCCAGGTCTCGGCCGGCGGCAATATCGGTGAACGCCTGATGGCCACCGGGTCCCGTCACTACGGCAATATTCGCGCCACCGCCGGACAGTGGCTGCAGGAGGTGGAGATCCCGCCTTCGCGCATTGACGACCTGCCCACCACCTTTTCCGGCGGGATGCAGCAGCGCCTGCAAATCGCCCGCAATCTGGTGACGCAGCCGAGGCTGGTGTTTATGGATGAGCCCACCGGCGGGCTGGACGTATCGGTGCAGGCGCGCCTGCTCGATCTGCTGCGCGGCCTGGTCGTCGAGCTGAACCTGGCGGTGGTGATTGTGACCCACGACCTCGGCGTCGCCCGCCTGCTGGCTAACCGTCTGCTGGTGATGAAGCAGGGCCAGGTAGTCGAAAGCGGCTTAACCGACCGGGTGCTCGACGATCCCCATCACCCCTATACCCAGCTGCTGGTGTCGTCGGTGTTGCAGAACTGAGTGAATGTCCACTCCCCGGTGGCGCTGCGCTTACCGGGGCTACGGATCCCGGGCCGTCTGCAAGCCGGTAGCCCGGACAGGCGCAACGCGCCGCCTCCGGGACTCCCCGGTCGCGCTTCGTGAGTTAATGCATCAGGTAGCCCGGATAAGGCGTTCACGCCGCGATCCGGGGAAATTCAGGCACGATGAGGCTAAAAATGAACGCCATCCGCGTTGAAAACATCCATAAAACCTTTGTTCTGCACCAGCAGCACGGCGTCCGTCTGCCGGTACTCGCCGACGCCTCGCTGACCGTGAATGCCGGTGAATGCGTGGTGCTGCACGGCCATTCCGGCAGCGGAAAATCGACCCTGCTGCGTTCGCTGTACGCCAACTATCTCCCCGATAGCGGCCACATTCATATTCGCCACGGCGATGAATGGGTGGACCTGGTCACCGCCACGCCGCGTAAAGTGCTGGAAGTGCGCAAAACCACCATTGGCTGGGTCAGCCAGTTTCTGCGGGTGATCCCGCGCATTTCCGCCCTCGACGTGGTGATGCAGCCGCTGCTCGAACTGGGCATCCCGCGCGAAGAGAGCGCCGCGAAAGCCGCCCGCCTGCTAACGCGGCTGAACGTACCCGAACGCCTGTGGCACCTCGCCCCCTCGACCTTTTCCGGCGGCGAACAGCAGCGGGTTAACATCGCCCGCGGCTTCGCGGTCGACTACCCGATTTTGCTTCTCGACGAACCCACCGCCTCGCTGGACGGCAAAAATAGCGCCGCGGTGGTGGAACTGATCCATGAAGCCAAAGCCCGCGGCGCGGCGATCGTCGGTATTTTTCACGACGAGGCCACGCGCAACCAGGTCGCCGACCGTCTGCACCCGATGGGAATTTCAGCATGATTATCAATAACGTAAAGCTGGTCCTCGAAGACGAGGTGATTAACGGCTCGCTGGAAGTGCAGGACGGCAGAATTTCGGCCTTTGCCGAAAGCCAGAGCCGACTGGCGGAGACCATTGATGGAGAGGGCGGCTGGCTGCTGCCGGGGCTTATCGAGCTGCATACCGACAACCTGGACAAGTTTTTCACCCCGCGACCGAAAGTGGACTGGCCCGCCCACTCGGCGATGAGCAGCCACGACGCGCTGATGGTCGCCAGCGGCATCACCACCGTTCTGGATGCCGTGGCTATTGGCGATGTGCGCGACGGCGGCGATCGCCTGGAAAATCTCGAAAAAATGATCAACGCCGTGGAAGAGACGCAGAAGCGCGGCCTCAACCGCGCTGAACATCGGCTGCATCTGCGCTGCGAACTGCCGCATCATACCACCCTGCCGCTGTTTGAGAAGCTGGTTGGCCGCGAGCCGGTGAGCATGGTCTCCCTGATGGATCACTCCCCTGGCCAGCGCCAGTATGCCGACCGCAGCAAATACCGCGACTACTATCAGGGCAAATATCACCTGACCAACGAAGAGATGGACAAATTCGAAGAGGAGCAGATGGCGCTGGCGGCGGCCTGGTCTCAGCCTAACCGGCAGCGCATCGCCGCCATCTGTCGCGAACGGAATATCGCGCTGGCCAGCCACGATGACGCCACCTGCGAACATGTGCTCGAATCGCGCCAGCTTGGCAGCGTCATCGCCGAATTTCCTACCACGATCGCCGCAGCACAGGCGTCGCGCCAGCACGGGATGAACGTTCTGATGGGCGCGCCGAATATCGTACGCGGCGGCTCGCACTCGGGGAACGTCGCCGCCCACCATCTGGCGGCCAGCGGCCTGCTGGACATTCTCTCCTCCGACTATTATCCCGCCAGCCTGCTGGATGCCGCTTTTCGCATCGCCGACGACGAGGGCAACGCCTTTACCCTCGCGCAGGCCATTCGTCTGGTGAGCAAAAACCCGGCCCAGGCGCTGGGGCTGCACGACCGCGGGGCGATTGCCGAAGATAAGCGGGCGGACCTGGTGCTGGCGCGCCGTCACGGCGAGCATATCCATATTGATCACGTCTGGCGGCAAGGCAAGAGGGTCTTCTGATGACAGGGAAACTGATTTGGCTGGTCGGCCCCTCCGGCTCCGGCAAAGACAGTCTGCTGGCGGCGCTGCGCCAGCGGGAGCATCCGCAGCTGCTGGTGGCGCACCGCTACATTACCCGTCCGCACAACGCGGGCTGTGAAAACCATATCGCCCTCAGCGAACATGAGTTTTTTACCCGCGCCGAACAGCATCTGTTTGCTCTTAGCTGGTATGCTAACAACAATTACTATGGCATTGGCATCGAGATTGACCTGTGGCTGCACGCCGGGTTCGACGTGGTCGCTAACGGTTCACGCGCCCATCTGCCGCAGGCGCAGGCGCGCTATGCCGACGCGCTGCTGCCCATCTGTCTGCAGGTTTCTCCGGCGGTGCTGCGACAGCGCCTGGAGCAGCGCGGACGGGAGAACGAGACGGAAATCGCCCAGCGCCTGGCGCGCGCGGCGCGCTATACGCCGAACGAGTGTCTGACGCTGAATAACGATGGCCGACTTAGCCAGTCGGTGGATGCCCTGGTTTCGCTGATTCGTATTCACGGCAACCGGCGCGAACAGCAGACTGCCTGAACGCGAGGAGAAGAGATGAGCCTGACTATCCGCTTAACCGGCACCGGCGGCGCGCAGCTGGTACCGGTTTTCGGCTGCGACTGCCCCGCCTGCCGCCGCGCCCGCGTCGACGAAGCGCATCGTCGCCGTCCCTGTAGCGCGGTTGTCAAATTCAACAACGCGGTGACCCTGCTCGATGCCGGGCTACCGGATCTGATGACGCAGTGGCCCGCCGGCAGCTTTCAGCAGTTTCTGCTCACCCATTATCATATGGATCACGTTCAAGGCCTGTTCCCGCTGCGCTGGGGCGTGGGCGAACCTATTGCGGTATACGGCCCCCCGGATGAACAGGGCTGCGATGATCTGTTTAAGCATCCGGGCCTGCTGGATTTCAGCCATACCGTCGAACCCTTTGTAAGATTTGAACTTCAGGGATTGCGCGTTACGCCGCTGCCGCTGAACCACTCAAGGCTCACGTTTGGCTATCTGCTGGAGTCGGCACACAGCCGGGTCGCCTGGCTATCCGATACCGCCGCGCTGCCGGAGAAAACGCTGAAGTTCCTGCTGAATAACCAGCCGCAGCTTATCATTATCGACTGTAGCCACGAGCCGCGCCCGCAGCCGCCGCGCAACCACTGCGACCTGAACACCGTGCGGGCCATTAACCAGGTCATCGGCTGCCCGCGGGTGATCCTCACCCATATCAGCCACCGCTTCGATGCGTGGATGATGGAGAATGCTCTACCGGCGGGATTTGAAGCGGGATTTGACGGCATGGAGATAGCGCTGGATTAAGCGGGCGCGGCGAAAGCCGCGGGTCGTGCCGTATCAATAATCATCATCCAGCCTGCGCTGGTCGCTTTCCAGCTGACGGCGGTCCCGATCAAGCTGGCGCTGGCGCTCGTCAAGTTCGCGTCGGCGATCCTCAAGCTGCCGCCGCCGATCGTCATACTGCCGCTGGCGATCGGCGCTCTGCTGGCGGCTGTCCTGATAGCGCCCATCATCATAGTCATCATCGTCAGACCGGCTATCGCCCGGATGATAAGCATCATTAATGGCCTGCTGAATATTGCCGATCGCGTCGTCAATCATATCGGCGTGCGCCAGCTGGCCGGCGAGGGACAAGGTGCAGATAAGCAAAGCGGTAGAGTAACGTTTCATAAAGCCAGTCTCATCGGGGGGCTGGCTCTACGTTAATCAAGGGCTATCGCCGGGAGTAGCGGAGGAATCTCAAATCCGCTGCTGTTCAATCGCGCCGATGGCGTCCACTCGCCCCTGATGTCGCCCGCCCTCAAATTCGGCAGCCAGCCAGGCATCGACGATCATTTTCGCCAGTTCAAGGCCTATCACCCGCGCGCCAAAGGCCAGAATATTGGTGTCGTTATGCTGTCGTGAAAGCTGCGCCGAGTAGGGCTCGCTGCACACCACCGCACGAATACCCGGGTGCTTATTGGCGGCGATAGAGATGCCGACGCCGGTGCCGCAGATCAGGATCCCGCCGTCGACCTCGCCGGCGGCAACGGCCTGAGCGACGGCGCTGGCATAGCGCGGATAGTCGGTACGTTCCGTGGACCATGCGCCTTTATCTACGACGTCAATGCCGCGCTGGCGCAGATGCGCAAGAATATCGTCTTTCAGGATTATCCCGACGTGATCGCAGCCAAATGCAATCCTTTTCATACTTAGCCTCGCCTGTTGTTAACTTTACAAGGATGACTGGCGTTGTGATTTAAACGCCTAAAAATGCCCCAGGAAACGCTGAAAACAGCATCATCAGGCTCCTTTCTACACGGAAAAATTTTACAAATCAAGACGAAAGCGATATTTAACCTGATTTTCACCTTGCAAAAAAAGAAGTGAAATAAAACAATAATACACTGATTTATAATGAATTTTTAAGAAATTAAGATAAAATCAACATTAACAAAACTTCACGATAAACATAACTTTATAAAAAATATAATTTTGTGAAGTTGGTGGTATCTTTTTTGTTTCGCCTGTGGTGATATAGTGTCGTCTTCATTTTATGGACAATGAGAAAGCGATGAGTCAGACAGAATCCAGTTCGCTCCCTAACGGCATCGGCCTTGCCCCCTGGCTTCGCATGAAGCAGGAAGGGATGACCGAAAACGAGAGCCGTATCGTCGAATGGTTGCTTACCCCCGGCAATCTCAGCGATGCGCCGGCAATCAAGGACGTCGCGGAAGCGCTGTCGGTATCAGAAGCCATGATCGTTAAGGTTTCTAAGCTGCTGGGGTTTAGCGGTTTTCGTAACCTGCGCAGCGCGCTGGAGGCCTACTTTTCGCAGTCTGAACAGGTGTTACCGACCGAACTCTCCTTTGATGATGCGCCGCAGGATGTGGTGAATAAGGTATTCAACATCACCCTGCGCACCATTATGGAAGGCCAGTCGATCGTGAACGTTGACGAAATTCACCGCGCGGCGCGCTTTTTTGCCCAGGCCAACCAGCGCGACCTGTACGGCGCGGGCGGCTCCAACGCCATCTGCGCCGACGTGCAGCATAAGTTTTTACGCATCGGCGTGCGCTGCCAGGCCTACCCGGACGCGCATATCATGATGATGTCCGCCTCGCTGCTGAAGGAAGGCGATGTCGTGCTGGTGGTCTCGCACTCCGGGCGCACCAGCGATATCAAATCAGCGGTGGAGCTGGCGAAAAAGAACGGGGCGAAAATTATCTGTATCACCCATAGCTATCATTCGCCGATTGCCAAGTTAGCTGATTTTATTATTTGTTCGCCAGCACCAGAGACGCCTTTATTAGGGCGTAACGCCTCAGCGCGTATATTACAACTCACATTATTAGATGCGTTTTTTGTTTCCGTTGCACAGCTCAACATTGAGCAAGCGAATTTAAATATGCAAAAAACTGGCGCGATTGTTAATTTCTTTTCACCCGGCGCGCTTAAATAAAAAACCGATCCCACACTGGTGGGATCAATATAACTGTATCCTACACTGAGAATACTGCCATGAATAAATATCTGAAACTTTTCAGCGGCACGCTCATGGGCGTAATGTTATCCACCAGCGCCTTTGCCGCCGCCGATTATGCTGTGGTATTAAAAACCTTATCCAATCCATTTTGGGTGGATATGAAAAAGGGTATTGAGGACGAAGCCAAAACGCTGGGCGTAAGCGTCGATATTTTTGCCTCGCCTTCCGAAGGGGATTTTCAGTCGCAGCTGCAGCTGTTTGAAGACCTGAGCAACAAAAACTACAAAGGTATCGCCTTTGCGCCGCTCTCCTCGGTAAACCTGGTCATGCCGGTAGCCAAAGCGTGGAAAAAGGGCATCTTTCTGGTCAACCTCGATGAAAAAATCGATATGGATAACCTGAAGAAAGCCGGCGGCAACGTCGAGGCTTTCGTCACCACCGATAACGTGGCGGTGGGGGCAAAAGGCGCGGAATTTATCATCGACAAACTGGGCGCGGAAGGCGGCGAAGTCGCTATTATCGAAGGCAAAGCCGGTAACGCCTCCGGCGAAGCTCGCCGCAGCGGCGCCACCGACGCATTCAAAAAAGCGAGCCAGATCAAGCTGGTGGCCAGCCAGCCTGCCGACTGGGACCGCATCAAAGCGCTGGACGTCGCCACGAACGTGCTGCAGCGTAACCCGAACGTTAAAGCGATTTACTGCGCCAACGACACCATGGCAATGGGCGTCGCCCAGGCCGTCGCGAACGCCGGCAAAACCGGCAAGGTGCTGGTGGTGGGTACCGACGGTATTCCGGAAGCGCGCAAAATGGTCGAAGCCGGGCAAATGACCGCCACTATCGCGCAGAACCCAGCGGATATTGGCGCTACGGGTCTTAAGCTGATGGTCGACGCCGAGAAGAGCGGCAAAGTCATCCCGCTGGATAAAGCCCCGCAGTTTACGCTGGTGGATTCCATTCTGGTGACGAAATAGGTCTGTGCATCCCCTCTTTCTTTGGGAGAGGGGAAATCACGCAGCGGTAATAAAGGAAATTTTCTATGCTCACGCCATATATTTCAATGGCGGGGATCGGCAAATCCTTTGGCCCGGTTCACGCATTAAAATCGGTTGATTTAACTATTTACCCCCATGAAATACATGCGTTACTAGGGGAAAACGGTGCCGGTAAATCAACGCTGATGAAAGTATTGTCGGGAATACATGAACCGACCAAAGGCACCATTACGATTAATAACGTTAACTACCACAAGCTTGACCATAAATTAGCGGCCCAGCTCGGCATTGGTATTATTTACCAGGAGCTCAGCGTCATTGATGAATTAACGGTGCTGGAGAATTTATATATTGGCCGCCATCTGACGAAAAAAGTCTGCGGCGTCAACGTTATCGACTGGAAGGAAATGCGCGTACGGGCGGCGATGATGCTGCTGCGCGTCGGGCTGAAGATCGATTTAGACGAAAAGGTGGCGAATCTCTCCATCAGCCACAAGCAGATGCTGGAGATCGCCAAGACGCTGATGCTCGACGCTAAAGTGCTGATCATGGATGAACCGACCTCCTCGCTGACCAATAAAGAGGTGGACTATCTGTTCCTGATCATGAACCAGCTGCGTAAAGAGGGCGCCGCCATTGTTTATATCTCGCACAAGCTGGCGGAAATACGCCGCATCTGCGACCGCTACACGGTGATGAAAGACGGCAGCAGCGTCTGCAGCGGGAAGGTCAGCGAAGTGAATAACGACGACATCGTACGCCTGATGGTCGGCCGCGAGCTGCAAAACCGCTTCAACGCCATGAAAGAGAGCACCGGCAACATCGCCCGCGAGACGGTGTTCGAAGTGAAAAACGTCACCAGCCATGACAAGAAAAAGGTACGCGATATCTCATTTAGCGTGAATCGCGGCGAAATTCTCGGTTTTGCCGGGCTGGTCGGCTCCGGGCGCACCGAGCTGATGGACTGCCTGTTTGGAGTCGATAAGCGTAGCAGCGGTGAAATATACCTCAACGGCAACGCGATCTCGCCCCGCTCGCCGCTCGACGCCTTAAAGAAAGGCATGGGGTATATCACCGAAAGCCGCCGGGAAAACGGCTTTTTCCCCAATTTTTCCATCGCCCAGAATATGGCGGTCAGCCAGAGCCTGAAGCGCGGCGGCTACAAAGGGGCCATGGGGCTGTTCCGCGAAGGCGACGAACGCAGAACGGCGGAGGAGCAGCGCAAGCTGCTGGCGCTGAAGTGCCATTCGGTCGATCAAAACATCACCGAGCTCTCCGGCGGCAACCAGCAGAAGGTGCTGATTTCCAAATGGCTATGCTGCAACCCCGAAGTGATCATTTTTGACGAGCCGACGCGCGGTATCGACGTGGGCGCAAAAGCCGAAATTTATAAAGTGATGCGCCAGCTGGCCGATGACGGAAAAGTCATCCTGATGGTGTCGTCCGAACTACCTGAAATTATCGCCGTCTGCGACCGCATTGCCGTGTTCTGCGAAGGGCGACTGACGCAAATCCTGACCAATCGCGACGACATGAGCGAAGAGGAGATTATGGCATGGGCACTACCACAAGAGTGAAAGGCGAGATGGGCGAGAAAAAACCGTTTAACTTCGCGCTGTTCTGGGATAAATACGGCACCTTTTTTATTCTCGCCATCATCGTCGCCATCTTCGGCACCCTGTCGTCAGAGTACTTCCTGACGACCAACAATATTACGCAGATCTTCGTCCAGAGCTCGGTCACCGTCCTGATCGGCATGGGCGAGTTCTTCGCGATCCTCGTCGCCGGGATCGACCTGTCGGTCGGGGCGATCCTCGCGCTCTCCGGGATGGTCACCGCGAAGCTGATGCTGGCGGGCGTCGACCCGTTCCTCGCGGCGCTGATTGGCGGCGTGCTGGTCGGCGGCGCGCTGGGGGCCATCAACGGCTGCCTGGTCAACTGGACCGGCCTGCATCCGTTCATTATTACCCTCGGCACCAACGCCATCTTCCGCGGTATTACGCTGGTGATCTCTGATGCCAATTCGGTGTACGGATTTTCGTTTGATTTCGTTAACTTTTTCGCCGCCACGCCGCTGGGCATTCCGGTTCCGGTGATCTTCTCGCTGATTGTGGCGGTGATCCTGTGGTTCCTGACCACCCGTATGCGCGTGGGCCGCAACATCTACGCGCTGGGCGGTAACAAGCACTCCGCTTTCTACTCCGGCATCGACGTCAAGTTCCATATGCTGCTGGTTTTCATCATTTCCGGCGTTTGCGCCGGGCTGGCGGGCGTGGTCTCCACCGCCCGCCTCGGGGCGGCGGAACCGCTGGCCGGCATGGGCTTTGAAACCTACGCCATCGCCAGCGCCATCATTGGCGGCACCAGCTTCTTCGGCGGTAAAGGACGCATCTTCTCGGTGGTCATCGGCGGCCTGATTATCGGCACTATCAACAACGGACTGAACATCCTGCAAGTACAAACCTACTACCAGCTGGTGGTAATGGGCGGATTAATCATCGCGGCTGTCGCCCTCGACCGTCTTATCAGTAAGTAAGGAATTTATCATGAAAATTGCTCCCTCTTTAATGTGTATGGATCTGCTGAAATTCAAAGAACAGATCGAGTTTATCGACCAGCACGCAGACTATTTTCACATCGACATTATGGACGGTCATTTTGTACCAAACCTGACCCTGTCGCCTTTTTTCGTCAGCCAGGTCAAAAAGCTGGCCAGCAAACCGCTGGACTGCCATCTGATGGTCACCCGCCCGCAGGACTACATTAGCCAGCTGGCGCAGGCGGGGGCGGATTTTATCACCCTGCATCCGGAAACGATTAACGGCCAGGCCTTCCGCCTGATCGAAGAGATCCGTCGCCACGGCATGAAGGTCGGACTGATCCTTAACCCGGAAACCCCGGTTGAGACCATGAAGTACTACATCCATAAAGCCGACAAAATCACGGTGATGACCGTCGATCCGGGCTTCGCCGGGCAGCCGTTTATCCCGGAGATGCTGGAAAAAATCGCCGAACTGAAAGCCTGGCGCGAGCGAGAGGGGCTGAGCTACGAGATCGAAATCGACGGCTCCTGCAATAAAGCCACCTATCAAAAACTGATGGCGGCGGGCGCGGACGTCTTTATCGTCGGCACATCAGGCCTCTTCAATCACGCCGATAAGATAGAAGACGCGTGGCAGATCATGGCAGAGCAGATCCTGACGGCAAAACGCGAGGTACTGCCTCATGCAAAAACAGCGTAACGTCGTCGCGGGGGTGGATATGGGCGCGACCCATATCCGGCTTTGCCTGCAAACGGCGCAGGGCGAAGCGCTGCACTGCGAAAAGCGGCGCACCGCCGACGTGATTAGCGCCGACGGCCTGGTCAACGGTATTAAAAACCTGCTGCTGCAGCAGCTGACCCAGCACGACGCCCACTGCAGCGGGCTGGTGATGGGGTTTCCGGCGCTGGTGGCAAAAGACAAACGGACGATTATCTCAACGCCCAATCTGCCGCTGGCCGCCGACGACCTGTATAACCTGGCCGAGCGGCTGGAAGCGGCGCTGGGCTGCCCGGTGGAGTTTTCCCGCGATGTGAATCTGCAGCTCTCTTTTGATGTGCAGCAGAACGGCCTGCAGGAGCAGGAGGTGCTGGCGGCCTATCTTGGCACCGGTATGGGCTTCGCGGTCTGGCTGAACGGCGGGCCGTGGACCGGCGCCCACGGCGTGGCGGGCGAGCTGGGGCATATTCCGCAGGGCGATGACGCCCTCACCTGCGCCTGCGGCAACCCCGCCTGTCTGGAAACCGTCTGCTCCGGGATTGCGCTAAAGCGCTGGTATGAACAGCAGCCGCGCGCCTATGAACTGGGCGAGCTGTTCGTTCACGCCGCGCGGGAGCCGTTTGTGCAGCAGCTGCTAAACCACGCCGCCCGCGCCATCGCCACCAGCATCAACCTGTTCGACCCCGATGCGGTGATCCTCGGCGGCGGCGTGATGGATATGCCCGCCTTCCCGCGTGACGCCGTCATCGCCAGGGTCAAAACCTACGTCCGCCGTCCGCTGCCGTATCAGGCCGTACGCTTTATCGCCGCCTCCTCTTCCGCGTTTAACGGCGCTCAGGGCGCGGCGGCGCTGGCGAGAAGCCGGTTTTTAAGCTAGCCGAGGTAACGCCAATAGCCTGGACCTGCCTCTTCCCACATCCCCGGCGGCGGTGCTGCGCGCCTGGCCGGGCTACCCGACCGCGTCACAGGCGCCGCGTCGACACGTCAAAACTGACGATAGCCTGTTTTTCGTCAGCATTTCGCCCAAAAAAACGACGTATCATCAGTCAATACCCACAGTGAAAACATGGCATAGAAGATGCATAGTGACGGCGCGATAGCGCGTATGCGCCAATTGATTAACTGGAGCAAGACCGATGAAAAAAGTCGTCACGGTTTGCCCGTATTGCGCATCAGGTTGCAAAATCAACCTGGTGGTCGATAACGGCAAAATCGTTCGGGCGGAGGCGGCACAGGGGAAAACCAACCAGGGAACCCTGTGTCTGAAAGGCTATTATGGCTGGGACTTCATTAACGATACCCAGATCCTTACCCCGCGCCTGAAAACCCCGATGATCCGTCGCCAGCGCGGCGGCAAACTGGAATCCGTCTCCTGGGATGAGGCGCTCGATTACGTCGCCACTCGCCTCAGCGCCATTAAAGAGAAGTATGGCCCGGACGCGATTCAGACTACCGGTTCGTCCCGCGGGACGGGTAACGAAACCAACTATGTGATGCAAAAATTCGCGCGCGCCGTTATTGGTACCAATAACGTCGACTGCTGCGCTCGCGTCTGACACGGCCCATCGGTTGCAGGTCTGCACCAATCGGTCGGTAACGGCGCTATGAGTAATGCCATCACCGAGATCGACAACACCGATCTCGTGTTTATCTTCGGGTATAACCCGGCAGATTCACACCCTATTGTGGCGAATCACGTGATTAACGCCAAACGCAATGGGGCGAAAATCATCGTCTGCGATCCGCGTAAAATCGAAACCGCGCGCATCGCCGATATGCACATTGCGCTGAAGAACGGCTCGAATATCGCGCTGCTCAACGCTATCGGGCACGTGATCATCGAAGAGGATCTCTACGATAAATCCTTCGTCGCCAGCCGTTCCGAAGGCTTCGAAGAGTATCGCAAAATCGTCGAAGGCTATACGCCGGAGTCGGTGGAAGAGATTACCGGCGTGAGTGCCCAGGAGATCCGCGCCTGCGCCCGCATGTACGCCAGCGCGAAATCCGCCGCCATCCTGTGGGGCATGGGCGTCACCCAGTTCTACCAGGGCGTGGAGACCGTACGTTCGCTGACCAGCCTGGCGATCCTCACCGGCAACCTCGGCAAGCCGAGCGTCGGCGTCAACCCGGTGCGCGGCCAGAACAACGTTCAGGGCGCCTGCGACATGGGCGCGCTGCCGGATACCTATCCGGGCTATCAGTACGTTAAATTCCCGGAAAACCGCGAGAAGTTCGCCAGAGCCTGGGGCGTCGACAGCCTGCCGGCGCACACCGGCTACCGCATCAGCGAGCTGCCGCACCGCGCGGCGCATGGCGAAGTGCGGGCGGCATACATCATGGGGGAAGATCCGCTCCAGACCGACGCCGAGCTGTCCGCCGTGCGTAAGGCTTTCGACGATCTGGAACTGGTTATCGTCCAGGATATTTTCATGACCAAAACCGCCTCAGCGGCCGACGTTATCCTGCCCTCCACCTCGTGGGGCGAGCACGAAGGCGTTTATACCGCAGCGGACCGCGGCTTCCAGCGCTTCTTTAAAGCGGTAGAGCCGAAGTGGGACCTGAAAACCGACTGGCAGATCATCAGCGAAATCGCCACCCGGATGGGCTACAAGATGCACTACAACAACACTCAGGAAATCTGGGACGAGTTGCGTCATCTGTGCCCGGATTTCTACGGCGCCACCTACGAGAAAATGGGCGAGCTGGGCTACGTCATGTGGCCGTGCCGCGATGAGTCCGACGCCGACCAGGGGACCTCTTATCTGTTTAAAGAGAAGTTCGATACCCCAAACGGTCTGGCGCAGTTCTTCACCTGCGACTGGGTCGCGCCGATTGACAAACTCACCGACGAATACCCGATGGTGCTGTCGACGGTGCGCGAAGTCGGCCACTACTCGTGCCGTTCGATGACCGGCAACTGTGCGGCGCTGGCCGCGCTGGCGGATGAACCGGGCTATGCGCAGATCAATACCGCCGATGCCGAACGTCTGGGCATTGAGGATGAGGCGCTGGTGTGGGTGAACTCGCGTAAGGGCCGTATTATCACCCGCGCGCAGGTCAGCGATCGTCCAAATAAAGGGGCGGTCTATATGACCTACCAGTGGTGGATTGGCGCCTGTAACGAGCTGGTTTCCGAGAACCTGAGCCCGATAACCAAAACGCCGGAGTATAAGTACTGCGCCGTCAACGTTGAGCCGATTGCCGACCAGCGGGCCGCCGAGCAGTACGTGATTGACGAGTACAATAAGCTGAAAACCCGCCTGCGCGAAAGCGCGATGGGCTAATCAGGCCGCCTCCCCGGAGGCGGTGCTTCGCACCTGTCCGGGCTACATAATCCGTAGCCCGGGCAAGGCGCGTCAGCGCCGCCCCCGGGGAAACAGACGGCACGATTATTCGGATAAACCATGAGTATCCCCCACTCGTTCCCGTCGTTTTCTTCTCCTTCACCTGCCTTTATACTGCTCGCTATGTCCTCTACCGATAATAAAAAATGAAATACCTCTATTTACTGCTGGTGATGGCAAGCGTCGCCGCAGGCGCCATGGAACCCGGCAGCCAGTACAAACCGCTGGCCGAAGCGGGCGACCCGCGCGCGCAGTACTACCTGGCCGACACTTACGTCAGCTTCGGCGATTTTCCGCAGGCTGAATACTGGGCGCAGAAAGCGGCAGACAAGGGCGACGGCGATGCGCTGGCGCTGCTGGCTCAGCTCAAAATCCGCAATCCGCAGCAGGCCGACTACCGCCAGGCGAAAGCGCTGGCGGAAAAATCGGTGCAGACCGGCAGCAGGGCGGGAGAAATTGCCCTCGCCCGGGTGCTGGTGAACCAGCAGGCCGGTACGCCGAACTATCCGCACGCCATCTCCCTGTTACAGCATGCCGCCCAGGATCCGGAAAGCGATTCAGCCGTCGACGCCCAGATGCTGCTGGGGCTTATCTACGCCAGCGGCGTTCATCCCCCGGAAGATGACGTAAAGGCGACGCAGTATTTTAAAGAGAGCTCTGCCCTCTCCCGCACCGGCTACGCTGAATACTGGGCCGGGATGCTTTTCCAGCAGGGAGAAAAAGGCTTTATCGAACCCAACAAGCAGAAAGCGCTACACTGGCTCAACGTCAGCTGTCAGGAGGGGTTTGATACCGGCTGTGAAGAGTTCGACAGGATCAGTAAAAGATAAGAAAAAGCCCGGTGCGATGTCACCGGGCTTTCTGTTTTATTGCGCCGTTTTATCAAATTTTCCCAGCACTTCACGCTCGTACGCCAGCGCTTTTTTGCGGTCAAACTTGTGTTCCCATTTGGCGATAACCAGCACCGCCAGCGCGTTGCCCACCACGTTCAGCGCGGTACGCGCCATATCGAGGATACGGTCAACGCCGGCGATAAACGCCAGACCTTCCAGCGGAATGCCCACGCTGCCCAGCGTCGCCAGCAGCACCACGAAGGAGACGCCCGGTACGCCGGCAATCCCTTTCGACGTCACCATCAGCGTCAGCACAAGGGTAATTTCCTGCCAGATGGAGAGGTCGATACCGTACAGCTGGGCAATAAAGATCGCCGCAATGCTCTGATACAGCGTTGAGCCATCGAGGTTAAAGGAGTAGCCGGTCGGCACCACGAAGCTGGTGATTGACGCCGGCGCGCCATAGGCTTCCATCTTCTCAATAATCCGCGGCAGCACGCTCTCGGAGCTGGCGGTAGAGTAGGCCAGAATCAGCTCATCCTTCAGAATGCGGATCAGGGTCCAGATGCTCAGCCCGCACACCCGCGCCACGATGCCTAATACCACCAGCGCGAAGAACAGAATGGCGAAATAAACCAGAATCACCAGCTTAGCCAGCGGCCACAGCGAGGCGAAGCCGAAGGTCGCCACGGTCACCGAAATCAGCGCGAACACGCCCACCGGCGCATAGCGCATGACCATGTGCGTCACTTTGAACATGGTTTCAGAAATAGAGCGGAACACCGTCACCAGCGGTTCGCGGTGGGTGGCGGGCAGCGAGGAGAGGCCCAGACCAAACAGCACCGAGAAGAAGATGATCGGCAGCATGTCGCCTTTCGCCATCGAGGCCACAATATTAGTCGGGACCAGCGAGAGGATCGTGCCCATCAGGCCATGCGCGTGGCTCTGCACTTCCGCCGTGGTGTTTTGATATTTCGAAATATCCACCGCCGCCAGCTGCGACATATCGATTCCGCTCCCCGGCTGGAAGACGTTAGCCAGGGTAATCCCCAGCACGATCGCCACCGTGGTGATCACTTCAAAATAGATAATGGTCTTCGCGCCGATACGGCCCAGCTGCTTCGCATCGCCCACGCCCGCAATACCGACCACCAGGGTCGAGATGACGATCGGTACGACGATCATTTTAATCAGATGGATAAAGATATCGCCCGCCGGGGTCAGCAGGTTTGAGATTAACCAGTCACGGCTTTCGGCATGGTAATGCAGGTAACTGCCCAGAAGTATGCCCAGCACCAGAGCCAGCAAAATTTGCCAGGCCAGGCTGACTTTTGTTTTTTTCTTCACTACAGACTTCCTCGATGAAAAGCGCCATTCCGGGAGGTAATGGCACCCACTGAAAGGGGTATGAATTGTGTTGCGTTGCTTTATAGGGTTATTTAACGCGCAATATCAGTATCATTTGCACGGCATGCTGCGCAAGTCTTTAAGAACAGCGGTTTACTCTGGTTTTATGCATAAACCCGCTAATATCCCCACCTTATGTTGCATAAGTATTTGTTATAAAAAATATTTAATATATTCATTTTCTATAAATCCACCTCAGAAATTATTTCACATCAAAGTTTCATTTGATTGCTTTTCATTCAATTTAATTATTGCGTGATCTGCCCCCCAAATAGCAAACAAAGCCGCCAAAGCCCCTGCTATTAACGTTTATTTGACATATATTTAACAACCTACAGGAGAAAAAAAGCCATGAGCCAAATACATAAACACTCTATTCCCGCTAATATTGCGGAACGTTGCCTGATTAACCCGGAACAGTACCAGGCGCAGTATCAGCAGTCCGTCACCGAACCTGACGCCTTCTGGGGCGAGCAGGGCAAAATCCTTGACTGGATAAAACCCTATACGCGCGTGAAAAATACCTCGTTCGCGCCGGGCAATATTTCCATTAAGTGGTATGAAGACGGTACGCTGAACCTCGCCGCTAACTGCCTCGATCGCCATCTGGCGGAGCGCGGCGACCAGACGGCCATCATCTGGGAAGGCGACGATGCCAGCCAGAGCAAAAACATCACTTATCGCGAGCTCCATCGCGATGTCTGCCGCTTTGCCAACGTCCTGCTCGATCTGGGCATTAAAAAGGGCGATGTCGTGGCTATCTATATGCCGATGGTGCCGGAAGCGGCGGTGGCCATGCTGGCCTGCGCGCGCATCGGCGCTATCCATTCGGTCATTTTCGGCGGCTTCTCGCCGGAGGCGGTCGCCGGCCGTATCATCGATTCCAACTCTCGCCTGGTGATCACCTCGGATGAAGGGCTGCGCGCCGGCCGCGCGATCCCGCTGAAGAAGAACGTCGACGACGCGCTAAAAAATCCGAACGTGAAGAGCATCGAAAACGTGGTGGTGTTCAAACGTACCGGCGGCAAAATCGACTGGCAGGAAGGCCGCGACCTGTGGTGGAGCGATCTGATCGAGAAAGCCAGCGCGGAACACCAGCCCGAAGAGATGAACGCCGAAGATCCGCTGTTTATCCTTTATACCTCCGGTTCGACCGGTAAGCCAAAAGGCGTGCTGCACACCACCGGCGGCTACCTGGTCTATGCGGCGTCAACCTTTAAATACGTGTTCGACTATCATCCGGGCGACATCTACTGGTGCACCGCCGACGTCGGTTGGGTCACCGGCCATAGCTACCTGCTCTACGGCCCGCTGGCCTGCGGCGCGACGACGCTGATGTTCGAAGGCGTACCGAACTGGCCGACCCCGGCGCGTATGTGCCAGGTGGTCGATAAGCATCAGGTCAACATTCTTTATACCGCCCCTACGGCGATCCGCGCGCTGATGGCGGAGGGCGATAAGGCCATCGAAGGCACCGACCGCTCTTCCCTGCGCATTCTCGGCTCCGTCGGCGAACCGATTAACCCGGAAGCCTGGGAGTGGTACTGGAAGAAGATCGGCAACGAGAAGTGCCCGGTGATGGACACCTGGTGGCAGACCGAAACCGGCGGCTTTATGATCACCCCGCTGCCCGGCGCCATCGAGCTGAAGGCCGGTTCCGCCACGCGTCCCTTCTTCGGCGTCCAGCCGGTGCTGGTGGATAACGAAGGCGCGCCGCTGGAAGGCGCGACCGAGGGGAACCTGGCGATCGCCGACTCCTGGCCGGGCCAGGCGCGCACGCTGTTTGGCGACCACGAACGCTTCGAACAGACCTACTTCTCCACCTTTAAAAATATGTACTTCAGCGGCGACGGCGCGCGCCGTGACGAAGATGGCTACTACTGGATCACCGGCCGCGTCGATGACGTGCTGAACGTTTCCGGCCACCGTCTGGGTACCGCCGAAATTGAATCGGCGCTGGTGTCGCATCCGAAAATCGCCGAAGCGGCGGTGGTCGGCATTCCGCATAACATCAAAGGCCAGGCCATCTACGCCTACGTGACCCTCAACCATGGCGAAGAGCCGACCCCGGAGCTGTACGCCGAGGTACGCAACTGGGTACGTAAAGAGATTGGCCCGCTGGCGACGCCGGACGTGCTGCACTGGACCGATTCGTTACCGAAAACCCGTTCGGGCAAAATCATGCGCCGCATTCTGCGCAAAATTGCCGCGGGCGATACCAGTAACCTCGGCGATACCTCAACGCTTGCCGATCCTGGCGTGGTGGAAAAACTGCTCGAAGAGAAGCAGGCCATCGCTATGCCATCGTAAACCAACGATCCCCTACACCCTCTCCCCACCAGGGGAGAGGATATAATTACGACTCCCCAAGGATTTCAGGTAGCAGGAAAGCGGTAAACAGGCTGATTCCCGACAGTTAACTGCCGGGCGGATGAGTGTTGCCGACGACCGGCGCGTGAATGACGAAAGGGAACCTCTGGAGACGCTACGATGAACGAACAGATTTGTCAGCGGATAGAAAATAGTGCGCATTTTAAGGAGCTTGTTGCAGCCCGGCAAAGGTTTGCCGCCATCCTGTCACTGATTATGCTGGTGATTTATGTGGGCTTTATTCTGCTTATCGCCTTCGCCCCCGGCTGGCTGGGCACGCCGCTGCATGCGGGAACCAGCGTCACCCGGGGTATTCCGATTGGTATCGGCGTGATCGTTATCTCTTTCGTCTTAACCGGAATATACGTCTGGCGGGCAAATGGTGAATTTGATCGGCTGACGAAAAGCATTCTCAGCGAGGTTAAAGCATCATGAAGAAAGTCCTGACGGCGCTCGCCGCCACGCTCCCGTTGACCGTCAATGCCGCGGATGCCCTCACCGGCGCGGTACAGCGCCAGCCGACCAACTGGCAGGCGATTATCATGTTCCTGATTTTCGTCGCCCTGACGCTCTATATCACCTGGTGGGCCTCAAAACGCGTACGTTCGCGCAGCGATTACTACACCGCGGGCGGCAATATCACCGGTTTCCAGAACGGGCTGGCGATTGCCGGCGATTTTATGTCGGCGGCCTCGTTCCTCGGCATTTCCGCGCTGGTTTACACCTCCGGCTACGATGGGCTGATCTACTCGCTCGGTTTCCTCGTCGGCTGGCCGATTATTCTGTTTCTTATCGCCGAACGCCTGCGTAACCTCGGGCGCTACACGTTTGCCGACGTAGCGTCCTATCGTCTTAAGCAGGGGCCGATCCGCACCCTCTCCGCCTGCGGTTCGCTGGTGGTGGTGGCGCTCTATTTGATAGCCCAGATGGTCGGCGCGGGTAAGCTTATCCAGCTGCTGTTCGGCCTCAACTACCACATTGCGGTGGTGCTGGTCGGCGTGCTGATGGTGCTTTACGTCCTCTTTGGCGGCATGCTCGCCACCACATGGGTGCAGATTATCAAAGCGGTCCTGCTGCTGTTCGGCGCCAGCTTTATGGCCTTTATGGTGATGAAGCACGTCGGCTTCAGCTTCAATAATCTGTTCACCGAAGCGATGGCGGTCCACCCGAAAGGCTCGGCGATTATGAGCCCCGGCGGACTGGTGAAAGACCCGATATCGGCGCTATCGCTCGGCCTCGGACTGATGTTCGGCACCGCGGGTCTGCCGCATATTCTGATGCGCTTCTTCACCGTGAGCGACGCCAAAGAAGCGCGTAAGAGCGTATTCTACGCCACCGGCTTTATGGGCTACTTCTATATTCTGACCTTTATCATCGGCTTCGGCGCCATCATGCTGGTGGGGGCGAATCCGGCGTTCAAAGACGCGGCCGGTCAGCTTATCGGCGGTAACAATATGGCGGCGGTGCATCTGGCGGACGCGGTCGGCGGTAACCTGTTCCTCGGCTTTATCTCCGCCGTGGCCTTCGCCACTATTCTGGCGGTGGTCGCTGGCTTGACGCTGGCTGGCGCGTCGGCGGTCTCTCACGACCTGTATGCGAACGTGTTCCGTAAAGGGGCGACCGAGCGTCAGGAGCTGAAGGTGTCGAAGATTACCGTGCTGATCCTTGGCGTGGTGGCGATTCTGCTGGGCATCCTGTTCGAGAATCAGAACATCGCCTTTATGGTCGGTCTGGCGTTCTCCATCGCCGCCAGCTGTAACTTCCCGATTATCCTGCTGTCGATGTACTGGTCGAAGCTGACCACCCGCGGGGCGATGATTGGCGGCTGGCTGGGTCTGCTGACCGCGGTGATTCTGATGATCCTCGGCCCGACCATCTGGGTGCAGATCCTCGGTCACGAAAAGGCGATTTTCCCGTATGAATATCCGGCGCTGTTCTCAATCGCCGTGGCCTTTATCGGTATCTGGTTCTTCTCCGCCACCGATAGCTCAGCGGAAGGCGCGCGCGAGCGCGAGCTGTTCCGCGCCCAGTTTATCCGTTCGCAGACCGGTATCGGCATCGAGAAAGGCCAGGCGCATTAATGACTGCCCGTTCCCCGGCCATCTGGCCGGGGTATTGTTGATGCATTAGTTGTAGATAAAAGTCAGCGTTCCGCTCGCATTGGCTTCACCCGGAGTCACTTCGGATCCGTATTTGTAATAGTTCGCAGTAAACGTCAACGAATTCGTTGCCGCCGCCCCGCCTGGATTATCAGGTTCGGTGAATATCGAATAGCTAGCCTCCGCTTCAGGATTTGTTATCGTGGTTCTTTTCGAATCGGCAAATACCTGGTAAGTAGCGTTATTCACGGCTAGTGGTATGCCATCAATACTCAGTTGCACCCCAACGCCGGTCGCTACGTTTTCACCAGGTGTTAACGCAATTACGGAATGATCGGGATTATCACCTTCCGCTTCTGCCGCCGTAACGCGTATCGCCACGTTGGTACCTGGCTCACAGGTTAGGGTAAACGTTTGCTGAACTGAACCGACTTTGTTAGAAAAACTAAACTCACTTGTTTTAACTGAACCCATTTGGAAATTAAGTGCGGCCGTGCTGGCGGTACATCCCATGGGAACGAGCTGAATATTAGTTGTTCCACTGATATGCAACTGAGAAATAACCAATTCGCCGTTACTGTCTTTAATTGCAACGGTTGATACCGGATCGGTAAAGCTTAGAGAACGATTAGTGTCAATGTTACCCCCTGTAGCAACAAGCTGTAGCTGATATACGGGAGAATAATTCGTGCTGGTATTGAAAGCAACAAAACCCGGTATTCCGAGAGGAAAATCAGCATCACCTATATGATGTTCACTGTTATCGACCTTAAATGACGTTGATTCACCATCATATTCCCCCGTAGTATTTAACCATACTTTAACTCTGATACCAATGCCCGGCACCGAGGTTGCATAAATGTTATTACCGATAAGCGTAGTCGCTATTCCAGATGACCAGGTAAAACGGGCATGTAAATCACCTGCACAGTTGAGAACATTGGTTTTTTGGTGATATATTTTCCCGGAGTCATAAATAACGGTTCCAGAAGTGTAGCTTCCAGCGCTAAGCAATATTTTGGCTGGTAAATTACTGATGGACACGTCACCATAATTTAAGCCGTAGAGACAGGCCCACACATAGCCCGGAGAAATCAAAAAGAGAACAAGTAAAAAATATTTCTTCATATATACTCCGAAAAAACGCATCATTTATATGACACATTGAAAACAACCGTCCAGACGATAGTTCTCGCCGTTATTCGTCCATTTGGCGTAGCCATCCTGGCGATCATGTTAAAAATATATTCAGAATCCTCGGTGAAAAAATAAATATAGCTGTCGTTTAACACCAGGATGTACTGGGCCACCGCACTCAGCAGTTGTAGTCTAAATTATCTAATCCGGCGTATTACTCTTTTTTCCCCCGGCCAGCTGGTCGGGGAATATTTTATTGGTAGGTAAAGGTTATCGTTCCGCTCGCATTCGCGGTGCCTGGCGTCACGTTAGATCCGGTTTTGTAATAGTTCGCGGTAAACGTCAGGACGTTCGATGCCGCCGCCCCGCCGGGATTATCAGGATCGGTGAATATTGTATAGCTGGCCTCCGAGCCGGGGTTGGTCACAGTCGTTCTTTTCGATTCTGAAAATACCCTGTAGATTGCATTATTCACGATTAATGGTGTGTTATAAAGATTCAGCTGTACTCCAACGCCGGTCGCTACGTTTTCGCCGGACGTTAACGCAATAACGGTATGATCGGAATTATCACCTTCCGCTTCTGGCGCCGTAACGCGCATCGCCACGAATGTTCCCGGCTCACAGGTTAGGGTCAGCGTTTGCTGAGCTGAGCCAGCTTTGTTAGAAAGATTAAACTCACTTGTTTTCACTGAGCCCATTTGGAAATTCAGCGCGGTCGAATCAACCGAACACCCCATCGGGGTCAGCTGGATTTTTGTCGAGCCCGTCACGTGCAGCTGGGAAATAGCCATCGTTCCGTCAAGATCCAGAATAGAAACCGTGGAAATCGGATCGGCCAGCGTCAGCGTGCTGTTACTGGCAATAGCTCCCCCCGTTGCCACAAGCTGGACCTGGTACGTTGGCGCATAATATGTGCTCGCCTTGTCATCAAAAAGTCCATTAGGTTTTCCCAGATACAAGTCTGCATCACCGATATGGTGAACGCTGTAGTCAGCATTAAAATCATTGTTATCACCACCATATTCACCCGTGATATTGAGCCAGAATTTGACGCGAATACCGATACCCTGCACGGAGGTCGAGTAGATGTTATCCCCCACTAAGGTGCCCGCATTCCCCGAGCTCCATCCGAACAGTGCATATAACCAACCCCGACAATCCGTAATGGAGGTGGTTGGATGCGTTATCTGTCCTGAATCATAAAGGATGGTTCCCGCCGAGTAGCTACCGGCATTAACCAGTACCTGCGCGGGTAAATTAGTCAAAGCGATATCGCCCGAGTTTGCACCCGTTTGGCATGCCCAACTGTAAGTCGGTAATAAACAGGCCAGCAGTAATAAAATAAACGTCTTCATAGTTCTTCCCTGGCGAAAATAGATCATTTATAGGCAACGTTGAACGTGACCGTATAGGAGACACTGCCCACCGTCGCCCGACCATTCGGCGTATACATTCTGGCGATCATATTAAAAACATGTTCAGAAGCCTCATCGAAAAGATAGGTATAGCTGTCGTTTGGCCCCAGGCTTTTCCGATCCCCCGCGCTTAAAAGCTGTAGCCCCACGTCCTTGGCACCGTAAATTTGCTCATTCTCATAAATACTGGGATAGGTACTGTTAAATGAATTACCGCTAAATGTTAGCGTCACGGAAACCGTACCCGTTGAGCAATTATCAAAGGCAATGGAAACAGCCTTATCATCGCTGCTTGCGCCCGGTTGACCGGTAAGGCTTTGGTAAGAAACGATTCCCAGATTGATAGCGCTGGAAGGTTTAACCGAAACCTCGCATACGGGCTCTTCAATCTTACCGGTGACATTGAAATTAACCGTACTATTGGCGTCATAAGCCCAGGCTGGCTTTATGAATATCGATGCAAGTCCAATACCGATAAGCAATAAGCCATGTGACTTCGTTAATATCCCGCCATTATTTACCCTCATCGTTTTCATCCTCAACTTATGCATTAAGGTAATTGCAAAATTATTTATCATCGGCAATCCGCTGCATAAAAAACGATATCATCAACCGATTTATTGGCTGATAAATCATAATTAACATTGCATTGGCTATTTTGGCTATCGCCCCACTTCACAAATAGCCGGCCTTTTGCAGGTAGCCCGGTCAGATAGGCCTGTCCGGAATCACCCACGATAGCGCTGCGTTTTTCTTGATGTTGCCGGCTTTCATCATCTAATGTAATAACGGCGCCAAAAGGGATTTCTTTATTATTAAAACGCAGAGTCATCATCGCCTTATAGCCAATCCAGGTATCGTATTTAACTTTTACAATCGCATTACGCGTCGGGACCACCGTTTTGGCAATATTATCGATTTCAGCTCCCGAGACCTGCTGTTCATCAAGAGAGAGATTATTTTCATGGTAGGGTCGTACAAAAGGTACCACAGCGTATCCGGCAGAATCGGTCATCACGTTAGTCTGCCCGCGCACCGCAATATTGCTGACGCCAGGCGCTTCAACCAGCGCAACGCTTTCGCCCAGATAGCGTGACAGCGTTATTCCACTGGAATGGGCGAGCATGCCACCGCGTAGCGAGTAATTATAATGGGCGCTATAGCTGTCATACCCGTATCCCGCGGTGACTTCACCTTTTGAACCCTGATAGTTGAGATTGACGTTGCCGGAAGTCCTTTTAGCGCTGGCATTGTAACCCTCCTGCATATTCCAGTTCAGAGAACGGTCCGCAAAAGCCGAACCGCTTAAACCCAGGCTATGGGTCGTGTCGCCCATCCGGCTGCTGTTCATATTGTAGCTGGCCGAGATATCCGCACCAAAAGGCACGCTCACCGTGAGTGAAATAAGGTTATCGCTGGTCTGAGAACTATCGCTATTCTGGCCTGAACTCTGGACATTTCGGCTATAGGAGTAGTTAACGAAATAGGAAATGCGGCCAAAGGTATTGCTGTAGCTCACGCCCAGCGACTCCATGCGTGAATTATCCCAATAAGATTCACTGACCAATGAGAGGGAGAGTGAACCATACCCTGAGAGAGACTGAGAGGCCGAAGCGTCAAAACGATCTTTAGTCCGCCCCGTTGAGGAACAGCACCCGCTATGCGCATTCGACCTATCAATAAAATTTTGCAGAGAATAATAGCCATGGGTTGAATAACGATACCCGGCAACGGAGAAGTTGGTTCCCGTCTGCGGAATATCTTTACTAAAGCGCACGCGATAAGATTGCCCTTCGCTGGATGACGTGCGATCCGACGTTGGCGTCTCTTTTATATCCGCCCGGGACTGGGATGCATCAAAGGAGAGCGCGCCGATCGTGCCAAGGTTGAGTCCGGCGCCCAGCAGAAAATTACTGTATTTGTTCTCCAGCTGCTGAAAACCGCTATACAGCGTGACGTTGCTCGATGCCCCCCAGGCAATGTTAGATTGCAGGAAATTATATTCTTTGCCACCGGAACTCCCCGATCGCGTTTTACCGCTGCTCAGGGCGTAATCTATCTGGCCCTCGCGCTGCAAAATCGCCAGCGAAGCAAAAGGCACCACAAAGCTCTGTTCACTGCCATCGGACTCTTTCACCGTCACATTCAGATCGCCCGCGCTCCCGGTTGGGTAAAGATCGTTTATCTCAAACGCGCCAGGGGGGACCGTTGTTTTATAAATGCTGTAGCCGTTCTGATAAACCGTCACGTCGGCGGTGGTGCGGGCGATGCCTTTAATGACCGGCGCAAAGCCGTTCAAGCTATCCGGCAGCATCTCTTTATCTGAGTTCAGCTGTAGCCCGGTGAAGCTAACACTGTCGAACACGCTTGATGACGTATAGGTCTGGCCCAGGATCATCTGGCCTTTCAGGGCATGGATATCACGTGAAATATAGCTGTAGACCGAGTCCCACTGGTTGCCGTCATCATTATGGTTGAGGGTACTGTAGTTCCGTAAACGCCACGGTCCGACGTTCAAACCCGGCTGCAGGCTCACAAACTGGCTGGACGTCGCTTCGCCGCCGTGCCGCGGATCGGTCTTTTGCCCGGAGAGACTATAGTTGAGCAGCCCTGCGTTAATGCCCTGTTGCCATCGGCTTTCAGGGACATATCCCCGCGGATGATGCATCATCGCGACCTGAGGCACGTTAAAATCAACGCGCTGTTGCGAAAGTAATACCGAGGTTCCCCAACCGGGGATTGCGGACAGTCTGGCACAGCGGGAACCCGCAACCGTGAGCTCGGGGTAATTTTCCGTTTTGACTGACCACGCTTTCAGCTGCGCGACGCTGATGCAGGGTGATGAAGCGTCACGATCTTCATTCTGTTGCGTGAAGCTGACTAATTCAGAAGCAATAAATTCATTGTTGATATAAACATCAAGGTTGTATTCACCCGGTGGGACAGTTTCCTGGGAAATATAGCTCAGGTCGACAGAGGTTGCTCCGGTTTCATTAACCTCCAGCAGATGAGGATTGAAATACTCACCGGCGATAGCGGGTAACGGAATGGGAGCAAAGCAGGAAATAATGGCAACGTAGCCACTCTTTAACAGGAATGTAAAATTCTGCCCAACGTTATTGAATGATGGCGGTGTATTTTGGTCCTGACATTCCATAATCATTGATCACGCTCCATGTGATTTTCTTTTTCCCTGGTGAAGATGCGTTCGCTACCGGTATTTTTATTGTTGAAAAAGGCGCAACAAACCATGCTTCAGGAACTGACTTACCATTAACCGCAATATCAGAAAAGTTCATATATAATGGCGAGGGGTTTTTAACTTTAATATCTCTGCCCTCAGCAGACCACTGCAGTTTTTCGGCAAACTTTTCCGGTATGGCATTTTTTAATGCCGCTGGTCGAAAAATAAGTTTAATCCGCGAGTTAATGGCAAACTGCACCATGTTTTTGTCCGGCGCGCTATCCATAGCGGGAATACCTTTAATATTCAGCCAAAACATCGATTCTCGCTCTTCGGGCAGCGGTTTACCTGAGCGGAGGATTCGGACAAACCCTTGTTCGCCGGCCTTCAGGCGAAACAGCGGCGGGGTTGTGATAAAAGAATCTTTTGCTGGTGATGCCTCATCCACAATCGCGATCCAGGACTGTACGATATTTGTCACGTTATCCTTGTTTTGCACAGAGACCGTCGCCGCCTTTTGAGTACCGTCGAATATCACTCGCGTGCCCCCGACCACCACGCTTGCCTGTGCGGCAGATATGCAGGAAAAAAAACAGATAAAGTAAGCTAATTTTTTCATGATAGAGTCCATGAAGGGAAAGCGGAACGCTTTCCCTTTTGTCGGTTTATATGACGCTAAATTAATAGTAGGTAACGTTGTAAGTTACGGTTGTCTGCACCGCGCCTTTGGTGGGAGCGTTCGCGCCAGATTTCGCCAGTTTGACGGTAAAAGGAATGGTTGCGGTGCCGGAGGTAATATCGACGTCCGCACCTTCCGTATTGTTCTTAAGCAGGGCACCCTTGTTGTCAAAAATCGCCACCGCAACGCCGGTAGCGGGTGAGTCTGTCGCCTGGTTCCTGAAGTAATCGCTATTCGTCGTGTCCGCTTCGCCACCAAACGTCACTCTGGCCACATTGGTACCGCCGTCTGTGGTCTTAGGGCATCCGGTTAACGTGAAAGAAAAACTCTTCGCCGCACCGTAGTTATTGGTATCCAGATCGGCTACCGACGAGGTCCCCATCTCAATTGACGAAACGCCATTATCGATAGTGGCTGTACAGGTAGTGTCTGAGACCTTACCCTTAAAAGTAATGGTATTTGCGGCCTGAGACAGATTAACCAGAGCGCAGCCGGCAGATAAGGCTAATATTTTGGCAAGAGTTTTGGTACTGAAGTTCATTGGTATTCCCCTTTTTATTAAGATTAACAATCAATCCATCAATTGTTTTATGGCGTCTATTAGAGAATGAAGCCAGACATCAGCTAAAACTATAAGCCGATAATGTGCATGGGGAGTGAGTAACCTGCATTTAATATTACTAACCTATAAATACAAGAGCTTTAGTTCCACATGAATCCATTCAATAATAAAAGCTCACGTCAATAAGGTATCTAAAATCGAGACTATTCTCAATAACCATATGTGAATCATCTCAAATGAATAATAACTTTGAACCAATCAATACAAAATATATATTATAAATAACCAAATAAAATCATAGCGTTAAACATTAAACTTATTCATAAAAAATATCATTTCACATATTCACATTCTTCATTAATATCAAAAAAACCTCAAATTGAAACATTTAATTACAATTTAAGAGGGGGACAAATAAGGATAAAACCTATGATATCATCGGATTATCTTACAAATACGAATATTTAATTAACCGTTCATCTCGATAAGATGAAATGACTATTCATATGAGTATAAATAGTCGTGAGATATGGAAAAGTACCTTAGCGAGTATGCGTTGATTAATTAAAAAGGGGTTCAGAACATGGCCCATCTCACCAGCGGCGCGGCCAGCACCATCACCACTCCGGATAGCATCATCACCAGGCTGGCGACCACGCCCTCCTGAGGGCCAAGCTCGTAGGATCGCGCGGTACCGGCGCCGTGCGATGCGGCACCCAATCCGGCCCCTTTCGCCATGCCTTCGCGAATAGAAAGACGCAGAAACAGTACATCCCCTACCGCCATCCCGAATACCCCGGTGACCACGACAAACAGAGCGACTAAATCTGGCTGGCCGCCCAGCGGTTTGGCTGCCGCCAGCGCAAAGGGGGTGGTAACGGAGCGTACCGCCAGGCTGCGCTGGATCTCATCAGGCAAGGTAAATAATCGCGCCAGCCACACCGAACTGGTCACCGCGACAACCGACGCGGTAGTGACACCAGCCGTCAGCGACATCCAGTGGCGCTTAATAATCGCCAGGTTGTCGTATACCGGCACGGCAAAGGCGATCGTCGCCGGGCCCAGCAGCCACAGCAGCCAGTGGGTCTCCCCCATATAGCGTTGATAAGAGATATGGCCGAATACCAGCATCATGACCAACAGGATCGGGGTGAAAACCAGCGGCATCAGCGGCAGTTTATGGAAGCGGCGATAAAGCCGCTTGTTGGCAAAATAGAGTCCCAGCGTGACAAGAAGGCACAGGAGGCTCAGCTGAAAATCACTCATGTTTCATCCTGCTGACTTCATAGCGATACACTTTATCAACCACCCATGCCGTGGCGCTCAACACCATCGTAGTGCTCAAGCCAATCACCAGAAAGATACGCCAGCCATCGACCATCAGCAGCTGCGCGTAGTTGACGACCGCCACCACCGCCGGTACGAAAAACAGCAGCATCTCCGCCAGCAGCCAGCGGGCTCCGGCGCGTACCCAGTTTAAAGGAATGACCCGGCAGACGATCAGCGCCAGCATCATCAGCATGCCGACCAGATTCGCCGGAAGGGGCAGGTGCAACCAGTTAACTAAATATTCAGCGCAGACGAACAGTCCGGCGTAGATCAGGACCTGAACCGGTACCTGAAGGCGTTGCATAACGAAGGGCGTCACGCGAGCTGGCGCAAAGGCCATGAGCGGTATTCCTGAAAAAGAAGACAGGCGTGCAGTATAGAGAGCCGCCCGGCGCGGCAGAAATGAATTAAAATCATCACAGGTATAGTCTCAGGGAATAATTATGGATATCCGAACGCTGCGTTATTTTGTCGAAGTGGTTCGCCAGCAAAGCTTTACCCGCGCGGCGGAGAAACTGTTCGTCACGCAGCCCACCATCAGCAAGATGCTTAAAAACCTTGAAGATGAGCTGAACTGCACGCTGCTGATCCGCGACGGTCGCCGGCTGCTGCTGACTGATACCGGACGCGTGGTTTTCGAGCGCGGGCAGGCCATCCTTGGCGAATTTCACCAGCTGGAGTCGGAGCTGAGCGATATTAATCATCTGCACAAAGGCGTACTGCGTCTCGGGATCCCGCCGATGGTCGGCATGCTGATGGCCGAGCCGATTAGCCGCTTTCGCCAGCGCTATGCGGGTATCGAGTTGAAAATCTCCGAGTTTGGCGGATTGACCGTGCAGCAGGCGGTCAGCAACGGCGAACTGGATTTAGCCATGACGGCGCTGCCAGTTGATGAGGCCAGCGGTCTGACGACGCTATCTCTGTTCAGCCATCCGCTCTGCGTACTAACGCCGAGAGCGGCACAATGGGAGGGCCTCAGCTCATTGTCGCCGCAGGCGCTCGCCGCGCATCCGCTGGTGATTTACAACGAGGATTTCGCCCTCAGCCAGCAGCTGATGCGGCTGTTTGCTCAGCATGACGTTAAGCCGCGCATCGCCGTGCGCAGCGGGCAGTGGGATTTTCTGGCCGCCATGGTCCAGGCGGGGATTGGCATCGCAATTTTGCCGGAGCCGATTTGCCAGCGCCTCGACCCGCAGAGCTTTTGCTGGATGCCGTTGCAGAGCGATCTGCGCTGGGAGCTGGGGATGATTTGGCGGGAAGGCGTTTATCTGTCGCACAGCGCGCGAGCGTGGCTGGAGTGCAGTAAGGCGTTCTGGCTGAAGTAAGTCCCCGGGTCGCGGCGTCAACGCCTGACCCGGGGAACAGGTACGGCGTTACCGATCTTCGATAAGCAGCGCTTCCAGCAGATCGAGGTCGTGCAGCAGCTTCTGCAGCGTCTCGTTGCTGATCTGCCGGGTGGCGCGCAGATGGTACAGCTCACCGCGTTCGGAACGCAGCGCCGCCAGGCGGAACCGGCGTTCGAGGCTCTCCTCCAGCATCGACGTTTCAACATCGTTGCGGCCATCGACGCGACGACGCAGGTTACCAATCACCCGCGAGCTGACCTCGGTCAGCAACTGATTATCAATATTCTCTTTGGTATCCGCAGCCAGACGCTCTTCCATTTTCTGAATCGCGACAATCGCCACATCCGCCGTAGCGGCCCGCGCCAGACGCTCCTCTTTGCGCTGCTGGACATGGTCGGTCGACTCGATATGGCGCAGCAGAATCGGTAGCACAATCACGCCGACGAACAGTGAGAACAGAATCACCCCGGCGGCGAGGAACACCAGCTCATAGCGCGCCGGGAAGACGTTGCCGTCCGGTAGCAGCAGAGGAATCGACAGTACACCGGCAAGGGTAATCGCCCCGCGAACGCCGGCGACGGAGGAGATCAGCAGCTCGCGCGTGGTCCAGGAGCCGAACTCCATCGGTTTCTTTTTCAGGAAACGCTGGCTCAGTTTGCGCATCGTCCACAGCCAGCCAAAACGCACCAGCATCAGGGCGGCATAAATCAGGATGATATCGGTAAACAGCATCCAGGTTTCGACGTTGGGATCCGCTTCTGCGGCCACCAGCGAGCTGGAAAGAATGTCCGGCAGCTGCAGGCCCAACAGCAGGAAGACCATGCCGTTAAACACGAACTCCAGCATCGCCCAGGTGCTGTTGGCGCGCAGGCGCATCGCCAGCGGCGCGCTGCGCATCACCCCGGAACGCGTAATGGTCATCCCCGCGGCGACCGCCGCCAGGATCCCGGAAAAGCCGATATGCTCCGCGATCAGATAAGAGGCGAACGGCAGCAGGAACAGCAGCACAATTTGCGTTGCCGGTTCATCGCCGCCCCAGCGGCTGAGGAAACGCATCGAGCGCCCGTACAGCCAGCTGACCACAAAGCCCGCGAGAATACCGCCGACCGCCACCTTGAAGAACTCCACCGTCGCGCCGCCGACGGTAAAGACCATGGTGCCCATCGCCACCGCAACGGCGAACTTCAGGGAGACCAGACCGGAGGCATCGTTCATCAGCGCTTCGCCCTGCAAAATGCCCATTATTTTTTTCGGAATGCGCCCTTCGCCGACAATTCCCGACAGCGCCACGGCATCCGTTGGCGACAGAACCGCCGCCAGAGCAAAAGCCGGAATCAGCGGAATACCCGGCACGATCCAGTAGATGAGGTAGCCAATACCGACCACCGTCACCACCACCAGCGCCAGCGCCAGGCCGAAAATTTCTCGTCCATGCTCAATGAACTCACGGGTTGGCGTCTTCCAGCCATCGGCAAAAAGCAGCGGCGGAATGAACAGAACCAGAAAGAGTTCGGGGTCGAATTCAACGTGCAATCCGAAGGTAGGCCAGGCCAACAGCGCGCCGATGGCAATTTGGATTAAGGGGAGTGGGACCTGAAAGGGCAGTACGCGTGTAACCACCCCGGAGAGAGAGACCACGAGGGTCATGATGAGTATGGTAAAGAATATTTCCATGTGTTCCCTGTTTGCTGCGTGTCTTTTTTTTACATCTGAGGCGTCATGTCTCGGCATAATACGCTACTCAGATTAACGCAAAAGGAAACAGGATGTGGCTTAAAAATTAAACGGGCGGCCAAAGCCGCCCGTTGTTAGCAGGAAAAGTTAAATCGCCCAACCGCCGGCGTAGAAGATAACCAGCGCCGCGGCGATGATCACCGTACCCAGGTTTAGCTTACGCCATTCGCCGGACACCAGACGGCCGATCACCAGCGACGCAAAGCCGATCATGATGCCGGTCACGATGTTGCAGGTCAGCACGATAAAGACCGCTGTAATCAGGCCCGCCATCGCGTCGACGAAATCGTTGAAATCGATTTTCGCCACGTTGCTCAGCATCAGCAGGCCGACGTACATCAGCGCCGGCGCGGTGGCATAAGCCGGCACCAGATACGAGAGCGGAGAGAGGAACAGGATCAGCAGGAACAGCACGCCGACGGTCACTGCCGTCAGACCGGTTTTGCCGCCCGCCGCCGTACCGGCAGCGGATTCGATATACACCGCCGCCGGCGCCGCCCCGACCAGGCCGGAGAAGACGCTGCTCAGGGAGTCGGTGGTCAGCGCTTTGCCGCCGTTAATAATCTGCCCGTCTTTATCCAGCAGGTTCGCCTGGCCGGCCACCGCGCGGATGGTTCCGGTGGCGTCAAACACCGCGGTCATCACCAGCGCAAGCACGCTTGGCAGCACCACCGGGTTCAGCGCGCCCACGATATCCAGGCTACCGATCAGCGAGTTGCCTTTATCGTCGCTCAGCGACGGCATGGCGAAGATACCGGAGAAGTGAACGTTAGGATCGAAGATCAGGCCGATAATTGAGATGCCGATAATCGTCAGCAGGATACCGCCCGGCACTTTCAGTTTTTCGAGGCCGATAATCACCGCCAGCCCGACCAGCGACATAATCACCGGGAAGCTATCAAAATTACCCAGCGCCACCGGCAGACCATCCAGCGGATTTTTGATAACCAGGCCCACGCCGTTGGCGGCAATCAGCAGCAGGAACAGACCGATACCAATCCCCGTACCGTGCGCCACGCCCTGCGGCAGGTTACGCAGGATCCAGCTACGAATGCCGGTCGCGGAGATCACGGTGAACAGGACACCCATCAGGAACACCGCGCCCAGCGCGACCGGAATGCTGATCTGTTGACCCAGTACCAGGCTAAAGGCGGTAAACGCGGTCAGCGAGATGGCGCAGCCAATCGCCAGCGGCAGGTTCGCCCACAGCCCCATCACCAGCGAGCCGACGCCGGCAACCAGACAGGTGGAAACAAATACCGCAGCCGGTGGAAAACCCGCTTTGCCGAGCATACCCGGCACCACGATGACGGAGTAAACCATCGCCAGGAAGGTGGTAAGACCGGCAACGATTTCCTGACGCACGGTGCTGCCGCGAGCAGAAATTTTAAACCAGGCGTCCAATGAACCGCCGGTACGCGCTGAAGGCGTAGACATAGAAAACTTCCCCTGAGAATTTTTATCGTTCGTCCGAATGCGTGGTGGACCATCCACTGCCAGCTAAACGCGATCTCCTTGTGCTACATCGCAGCGCCAGGGGCCGCGAAAAAGCAAACGTTTAACTCCGCGCATACAGTACGGTGTGAAGAATGACTTTGCTCCCCTCTGCCAGCAGAGGAAATGATGAGCAAAATAAAAAGGCAAACGATTATCCAGCCTTTAGACGGGCCTTTTCAACTGAAGTTTGTCGTATTTCGCTAAATTTCGCTTATGACGTTCAGGAAATAACCAGCCGATGCGCAAACGTTATCGTCCATGCGCAATCCGGTAACATTTTTGTATTGCGCTGATAGCAATTTTCCCCGGTCATCGGCTTTAGTAATAGTTTATTCGCCGGGTAAGGTGAACGGCCCCCCGCGCTCAACCGCTTTTTGCCAGGCCGGGCGCTGCTCCACGCGCTGAACCCACTGCGTCAGATGGGGTAAATTCTCCACGCCGCCGCGCGCCAGCAGCGCCATCGCGGGAAAGCTCATCTGAATATCGGCCATACTCAGCTCAGCGCCGGCAAACCAGCGCTGGCGGGAAAGGTGCGCTTCAATAAAGCGGGCATGGGTGTCCACCTGGCGGTTAAGCCAGGCCTTCTGTACCCCCTTGCCCAACGCATTACCCAGCGTGCGCATACCAAACGGCACCGGCGGTTTGCCCAGGCTGGCAAACACCAGCTTCATCAGCAGCAGGGGCATCAGCGACCCCTCGGCGTAGTGCAGCCAAAAGCGATATTGCAGCTTATCTTCCACCGACTCAGGTTTTAAGCGCCGGGCGCTATCATAGGTTTCCTGTAAATATTCCAGAATGGCGCCGGACTCCGCCAGAATGTGGCCGTTATCCTCAACCACCGGCGATTTACCCAGCGGATGAACGCTTTTTAATTCCGCCGGTGCGAGCATATCCTTGCCACGCTGATAAGAGACAACCTGATAAGGCAGCTGCAGCTCTTCCAGCGCCCATAACACGCGCTGCGATCGTGACTGATTGAGATGATGTACCGTTAACATGGGCCTCTCCCGCTGTTTGTTCAAATTAACTATAGGAACAGGCGGCGGATGCCGGGAATTTTTCGGCAAACTGAAGAGGCAAATTCAGAGAAAAGAGCCACACTTAAATTGTCGGCGCAAACCGGAACCTCCATCAAAGATTGCGCAATACTGAGGTGAGCCGACGTCGGGGGAAACCCTCCTGCGTACCAGCGGGATAGTGCGAAAGACCAAGACCGGAAAACAACTAAAGCGCCCTGTTGTGGCGCTTTAGTTTTTTAGTCATCCTCCAGCAATCGCGCGCCGGTCCCCTCTTCACCCAGCTTATCGCCCGGATTGCGTAACGGGCAGTCGCGACGCGACAGACAGCCGCAGCCGATACAGCCATCGAGCTGATCGCGCAGCGCGGTCAGGGTATGAATGCGCCGGTCCAGCTCCTCCCGCCACTGGGACGACAGCATCTTCCACTCTTTGGCGCTGAGGTTATGCCCTTCCGGCAGTACGCCGAACGCGTCGCCGATGGTCGCCAGCGGAATACCAATGCGTTGCGCAATCTTAATGATCGCCACCGCGCGCAGGACGTCGCGCCGGTAGCGCCGCTGATTGCCCGCGTTGCGCTGGCTGTGGATCAGCCCTTTACTTTCATAAAAGTGCAGCGCGGAGACGGCCACGCCGGTTCGTTTTGCCACTTCGCCGGGCGTCAGCAGCATTTTGATGCGGGGTGATTTCTTTTCCATAAAGCGCTTTACCTCAAGTTAACTTGAGGAATTATACTCGCCCGCAGACAAAACGACGAATCGAGAATTGAGAGAGGCCGCTTTATGTCCCATCAGGATATTATCCAAACGCTTATTGAATGGATTGATGAACATATCGATCAACCACTTAACATTGATATAGTCGCCAGAAAATCGGGATACTCGAAATGGTATCTGCAGCGGATGTTCCGCGCCGTGATGCATCAAACGCTGGGCGATTACATTCGCCAGCGCCGCCTGCTGCTCGCCGCGGAAGCGCTAAGAACCACCCAGCGCCCTATTTTTGATATCGCGATGGATCTCGGCTACGTGTCGCAGCAAACCTTCTCGCGGGTGTTCCGTCGCGAATTTGACCGAACGCCGACCGCCTATCGCCATCAAATTTCTGCCTGATAGTGCGGCTGATAGGGGCTGAGGCAGGTGCGCTCATTCGCCAGCCACAGCATGAACTCCTGCGGTGGCATCGCTTTCGCAAAGTGCCACCCCTGACAGTACTGCACGCCGCGTTGCTGGAGCCAGGCTACCTGCTCTGCCGTTTCGACGCCTTCAGCCACGATTTTTAAATGCAGGCTGTTTGCCATCTGGATAATATGCTCGGCAATCAGGTGGCTGGTGGTATTGCTCGTCAGCATGTCGACAAAAGATTTATCAATCTTCAGAACGTCGACGTTGAGCGCATGAAGATTGTGCAGGTTGGAGTAGCCGGTGCCGAAATCATCGATGGCGATTTCATATCCCGCATCGCGGAACGCCTGGATCACCGGCGTCGTTTTCGCCACGTCGATAAACCCGCGTTCGGTCACTTCGATTTTGATTTGTTCCGCCTTGACCGCGTAGCGCTGGATCTTCTCGTTGATGTGCTCAATCAAGCGTGCGGAATGGAAATCGGAAGCGGAGAGGTTAATCGCCACGTACAGATGCGGCTGCCGCGCCAGAAACTCGCCCAGGTCGGAAAATACCTCATCGATGACATAGTCGGTGACCTGGGCGATCATCCCTTCATTTTCCGCCATCGGAATGAACTCCGCCGGACTCATCACCGGCCCATCAAAGCCTGGCCAGCGCAATAATGCTTCGGTACCGACGCAGCGGTTATTTTTAATATCGATAACCGGTTGATAGTGAAGGCACAGCTGACGACGGTTTAACGCGCGCTGCAGCATCTTCCGCGGAGAGTGGTACTGCTGACGGGTGCGCGACCACACCAGCAGGAGCAATACGCTGCAAATCAGCCCCAGCGGTAGCGTCAGGGTCACCTGATTATAAAAATTCTGATAATAGCTGACGCGCGAAGTGGACATAATGACGGCTATCGGGCGAACGGTGGAATGGGCGATGGTATAAACGCGGCCATCCTGGTGAAATAAAGACGCTTCAGCGCGAATCAGGCGATGCAGCTCATCGGGGTCGGCATTCTTGCTGACGGAAAAAAACTGGTGGGTTTTGGTATCAAAAACGCCCCAGGCGAGGTCGCGGTCGCTGGTGATCAACGCGCTGTATGAGAGCGGATTAACCACCACCACATAGTTGCCGCGCTGCATATAGTTCATCGCATAGCCAGGGTAGAAAGGGGTCTCGCGGTAGTAGTAAATCGCGACATCCGGCTTTTTGGTATAGGTTGCGGCCGGAATTTGCCACCCCGTCTGGCGGCGAACCGAAGTGGAGCAGAAGAAATGGGTGCCGTTGGCGTAGATTAAATCGTCGATATAGAGCAGGCCGCGAACAATACCGAGCAAATATTGCTGATGCTGTGGTGAACATATCGCTCCCTGATACAAGCGGGCTTTATCGCGCGCTTCGTCGGCTTCACGAATCACCATCTCCGTTTTTTGCAGCGCCAGTCGAGAAAACAGCCTCAGCTGATCGGCGGTTTCCGCTTTGGCGCGAATTTGCGCAAACCACAACGCCAGCAGCACCGGCAGCAGAATGACCAGCACGATGCCAAATATTCTCAACGCCTTATGCGGCGCGCTATGATTCATTTCCGCTTTTTATCCATGCGATACGCCTTAATCAAGGTGAACAGCCCCGATAACTCTGCTTACTGTGATATGAACGGAGCATCTCAGCAACCCACGCTTTGACGTAAAAACCTCATGACGATGAATTATGAATAATACTGGCTTATAGGACCACTGGAGAAACATTCTCAACATAATGAGATTAGCCCCACTATGTCATTCGGTTTATCCGTATAATTAGCCAGAATAAGTAATAAAATCCGCAGAACATAAACCTTATTAAAAAACCAAAACCGCCGATAATCCCTTATAATCAGCCTTCACATTGCAAGAAAGCCCCGCGCCCTCCTTATTAACCCTGCTATTTACATGGCTAATAAGCGCAAGAAAACACCATTTTTGGCTGGTGAATAAAAGAACAAGTGTGATATAGTTCACATTAGCTGATGAAACAAAAACGTTGTTTCATTACGATCTTGTTTGCCTGAAGATAGCCAGAGCGCCGTTCCATCGTCAGTCTCATCCGGTTGTCAAAGGCTCCCAAATTTCGTTGAGGATAGGTTGATGGCTTCCATTACTACCAGTGTCGTGCTTTTGCGCTGGCCACTCGTGAGCGCAGTGCTGATGTTTCTGGCCAGCTCGTTGAACATTCAGCTACGTAAAAGCGATTATGCCGGTTTAGCGGTGATTTGTAGCTGTATGGGCCTGGCCGCAGCCTGCTGGTTCGCCACCGGTCTGTTAGGCATTACGCTGCTGGACGTGGCGAAAATCTGGGGCAATATCAAGGACGTGATGATTGAAGTCATGAGCCAGACTCCGCCAGAATGGCCGATGATGATGACCTGATGTCGGCCCACCTTATCCGGGCGCCGATGTCGCTGACCGGACCACCAGACGGCGGTGAACCGGTTGCCCGGACAGGTGCACAGCACCGCCACCCGCGATTTCCCCCTCTGCGACAGCCTAACCCCATCACCGATATACACCGCAGCGATGACACCATTATGGTCTGGTTATAACGCTTCCGCTGGCCGACGGACGACTGCCCAATAGCCCGCGTGGAAAGTTGTTCGGGCAGCGTTTTATTGCGCAGTGCGCCTGGTAAGAACAGGCGTTTGCCGTCGTGGCGGTAGATTGATACGGACAAGAAGGCCGCTCCCGCAGTTTCTCCCACTGGGCTTCATCGTATCGCGTGATGTTATAAACCTTTACCGCATGATATTGCTCGTTAATTAACACGCTGGACGAGTAGAGCTTCATCGACTCTCCCGGCAGTAATAAAATGTCGGCTTCATACCAAAGAATAAACTTTAAAAACCGCAGGCTGGAAATCGAAGAAAAAGCCACGCCGGAATACGGGCAGACAAGCGTATTATGAATAGTCCATTTCATTTTTTATCCTTGCTGGCATTGCTGATAAATGACTCTATATAGTGATAGCATCCATGATAGCTAACCGCAAGGTTATCGATTAATAATGTGATATCAGACAATACTCAATACCACCCGTACTCAATAAGGCTTACCTTAAATATAGCATTCTAATAATGAATGGTTAACCATAATAGCCAGAAGCGCGCCCCGCAGGAATATACATAAATAAGAATATACTGACAATTAATTACAGGCTACCCACAGCGGTAGCCTGCGGTACTATTTTTAGCATTTACCACAAAGAACCGAGCTCTCCTTCAAATAATAAGCAGCAGGATTACCAGGTTTTACCAATATTAAACTGGAACTGCTCGGCTTTATCACCATCGTATTTTTTAAAGGGTTCGGCCCAGGAGAACACCAGCGGGCCCAGTGGCGACATCCACTGCACCGCAATCCCGGCAGACATCCGGATATGTGACGGATCGCCATAGTCCGGGATCCCGGCCGCCAGCGTCTGGCCGGTATTTTGCCAGGAGGTGCTCCATACCGTACCGGCGTCGAGGAATAGCGACGTTCGCAGGCTGTCGGCATATTTGTCATTCACAAACGGCGTCGGCACAATAAACTCGCTGTTCAGCACCGCCATCGCGTTACCGCCAACCGCATCGGATGATGAGTCCAGCGGACAGGTGCTGTAGCTGCTTTCAGAACCATTACAACGATAATAAGCCGCTTTTGGGCCAATCGTATTCGACGAAAAACCGCGAACCGACGACGATCCGCCGGCATAAAAGTTATCGTAAAACGGCACCGATTTGCCGTTCAGCCCATCGGCATAGCCCGCGCGCAGGTGCTCCATCCATACCCAGCTTTTGCTCTCGGCCAGCGGCATATATTGGGTGGTATCGAAAGTCACTTTGTAATAGCTGTTATCCGAACCGGGTACGGTAACCTTGGCGGTCAGGCTGCTTTTATTCCCAGCCCGCGGGAAGAAACCGCGATCGAGGTTGTTATAGCTCCAGCCAACGCTGGCAAAATAGTCATTGGCGCTATAGGTCGCACCGCTGTCGCCGTCTTTGGTGACGACGTCAGGATAGATGCCCCGTGAGTTAAGATAGCTCCAGGTGGTGAGCTCCGGCTCCATATTGGTCAGGCGGTTATGGACATAGTCCAGGCCAAGGTTGAGGGCGTTATTCTCGCTAATCGGGAATCCCAGCGTACTGCCAACGCCGTAGCTTTGCTGGTTGTAGCTCCCGGAATCGGCATCCGAGGCGTCGTAGCTGTTGTAGAAAATTTTGCCGCCGAGGCTGACGCCATCCACGGTGAAGTAAGGGTTCGTCGCTCCCAGCTCAATATAGGACTGGTAGCTGTTGCGCGTGCCGTTGAAGCTGACGCTATTGCCGGTCCCCAGCCAGTTATCCTGAGTGACGCCGAGCTGGTAGCTCACGCCGCTGTCGGTACCAAAGCCCAGACCAACGTTAAAGGAGCCGGTATTGCGCTCCTTCACCTTATAGACCACGTCCACCTGATCCTGGCTACCGCTTACCGGAACGATCTGCTTGTCGACGGTTTCAAAAAATCCGGTACGATCCAGCCGCGTTTTTCCCTGCTCGACCTTCTCATCATTCAGCCACGCGCCTTCCATCTGGCGCATTTCGCGACGCAGCACCGCATCGCGGGAAGTATCGTTACCCTCAAAGCGAATCTGACGAACCGAATAACGGCGTCCGGCATTGACGTTAATATGCAAAACGACGCTTTTTTTCGTCTCATCAATATCCGGCGCGGTATTAACCTGCGGCCAGGCATAGCCGTATTTTCCCAGCAGCGTCTTAATGCTGTTCTCAGCCGCCGTGATTTCCGCGCCGCTGTACCATTTCCCCGCTAAAGGCTTCACCAGCGCTTCAATTTCCTGGTTATGCTGCGCCATGTCGCCGGTCACGACCGTACTGGCCACGTTATAACGATCGCCTTCGGTAAGATTGATCGTGATATACAGCGATTTTTTATCCGGGGTAATACTGACCTGACTGGAGTTAATGGTAAAACGCGCGTAGCCGCGATCGAGATAATAACTACGGATGGTCTCAAGATCCGCCGCCATCTTTTGCTTTTGGTATTTCTTATCGCCAATCACGTTCCACCACGGAACGCTGTCGCGAAGCTGCAGCTGGTCCAGCAATGTTTCTGCGCTAAAGGCCTGGTTGCCAATAATATTAATTTGCGCAATTTTTGCCGATACCCCCTCCTGAAAGACAAAGGTTAAATCAACGCGATTACGCGGTAGCGGCGTGACGACAGCATGGACCTGAGCGCTATATTTCCCGACGCTGTAAGAGAAATCCTGGAGCCCCTTTTCTATTTCCGTGAGCGCATTGCGATCCAGCGCGCTGCCTTCTTCAATACCGCTGGCGGCCAGATTCTCCTTGAGGGCATCATCCTTAACGGATTTATTCCCGGAAAAGCTGATTTTAGCGATGGTTGGCCGCTCTGTGACCTGCACCACCAGCGTGCTGCCATCGCGCAGGATCTGCACGTTCTCAAAGTTGCCGCTGGCGTACAGGGCGCGGACCGAATCACTGATATCCTCGTTAGAAACCTCTTCTCCCGTATGAACAGGCATGCTCAGTAGCGCAGCGCCAACGGTAACGCGCTGTAGCCCTTCGAAACGAATGTCATCTACCGTATAGGCGGTTGATGCGTAAAGCGTTAAAGGGGAAATCAATAGACCGGCGATGAGACTCGTTTTTTTTAGCATGGAGGTGTCGTCTAAAAGATATTTGGCAATAGCAGATACCTGCTGGGAATAATGCAGTTCATTGCGCCAGACAAATTCTGACGCCGTTTTAAATAACCTGAACGAGGCGCAGAATTGCACGCAATTATGACGAGAAAATGGAGAAAAAGTGGATATATGAGAATGGTGAAAAAATTATTTTTTAATGGAACTTTCCTTCTCCCACCCAGTCAGATAAGCATTTCCTGACAACATTAAAATTCAACATCTTTTGTTTTTTAATTAAAAAAACAAAAAGCCCCCTTTCTCATTGGTTGACAGGGGGAAAAAGATCTTGTTAGGAATGATGCTCTCTGGGATAAACCAGGAACAGCCACAAACTAACCTATAACCCCGTAGATAAAATGAAGAGATAGTGAATAAATTATGCAGCCAGATTGCCATTATAATGAAATGAGTAGATATCATGCCACGAAATGAAATTCAGCGTTCAGTGCTTAGCGAGCTGGTGCAATGGATAAAAAACAATCTTGAAAAGAGGCTAACCATGCGGGCGCTGAGCCTCTTTTCCGGCTATTCTGAATGGCATCTTTTTCGCCTGTTTCGTCACTATTTTAATATGTCGCCAATGGCCTATATTCGCCAACAGCGGATGCAATTAGCCCTTGATTTATTAAAGGTTAAACCGGCTTTTCGCATCGTTGATATTTGTATTATGGCGGGCTATGAAGATATCAGCGCCTTTAACCGTACCTTTAAAAGATACTATGCGATTACGCCTGGCCAGTTTCGCAAAATCCTGTGTATCTCCGGATAGGGGATCCCCCTCCTCCGCATTGCTGCGGTTGGGAATGGAAGGGGGAAGAGGAACACAACGTTAGAATGGAAATGGCAGGATGCCACCGTTAATCGTTTCCGGGATCAAGCAGACCCGATCAACAGGAAACAGTGTAAACTGCTAAGTTGAGTTAATTGTGTAGAAGCCGTGGAGATTTTGTCATCATTTATATCTCCGGCCTTTTTCCCGGACATAAAAAATAAAAAGCCGGAATAGTTCACTATCCCGGCGGGTGTTTGAGTAGATAATCAGAAGTGCGTATTCACGCTGACATAAAACGTCCGACCCGATTCATTATAGGTCTCCGCGCCCGCGCCATACAGATAGGCGCCGGTCGTCGAATTCCCCGTCGTCTGCGCGTTACCGGCGCGGTAGTGGCGAATATCGAACAGGTTATCAACGCCGCTGGTTAGGCTCAGGTTTTTATTCACATCCCAGGTCGCGCTGAGCCCGACGATGCTGTAAGGACTCACTTCATTCAGCTCGCTGCCGGATACCGCCTCGCCCTTATAGTTGAAGCGCTTAGGTTTTTGCCGGCCATACCAGGTGAAAGTACTCTGCAGCGAAAGATCGTCGCGTACCTGCCAGCTGACGGTCGAATTAAGGGTGAACTGCGGGATCACCGACAGGCGATCGCCGGTGGTCTTGTTCTTACTCTGCAGCATCCACGTCAGGTTGTTGCTCCAGTTGACCGTTTCGCTTACCGGCAGGTTTAATGAGCCTTCCAGCCCTTCAACCAGCGCCTTCGGTACGTTTTCCCATTGATAAATATTGGTCGTGCCGTTGCTGGCCGTTCCCACCGCCGAGTAGCCCGATTCAATCTTGTTATGATAGTCGTTACGGAACCAGGTCAGCCCCGCCTGATAGCCGTTGTGCTTATACTCAAGGCCAATCTCTTTATTAACGCTGGTTTCCGCCTTCAGATCGCTATTCCCCATCAGGTAACAGGCTGAACTGCTGGCATAGCAGCCCTGGCCGTTGCTGTAGAGAATATAGTTCGGGTTGAGCTGATAAAGGTTTGGCGCTTTATAGGCGCGGGCGATGCCCAGCTTCAGCGTCCAGTCATCCGACAGCCCCTGCGAGAGGTTCAGCGATGGGCTCCAGTTATTGCCAACGATGCTGTGATGGTCGAAGCGCAGAGCTGGTGTCAGCATGGTGCTCTCGGTCAGCGCGATATTATCTTCGGTAAACAGCGAGAAAATCTCGGCGCTGGAATAGGGGCTACGCCCGGTTGCCGACATACCGTCAATGGAGCCATAAGAGAGCGACTGGGTGGTCGATACGCCATCTTTCATCCGCTGCTGGTTCCACTCGGTACCCAGCGTCAGATTCTGCTCGAATCCCAGGGTAAACGGAATATTCACCTCGCTGTGCAGCAGCACATCCGACAGGTCGATATCGGAGAATTCGCTGCTGGAGAAGATCCCCTCCGTTCCCCCCGCCAGACCCTCGTTCATACGCGAGTTACGGGTGTGCTCATACTGCGCGTAAGTATTGCTGGTCACGCCGTTATCCCAGCCGCCGGTCCACGTGACGCCATAAGTCTGACGATAGAGGCGGTTGGTCTCTTTACCGTACATACTTTTCACCAGCGTGCTGGTATTGGTATTCTGGGTATCGCCTGCATACAGGTTGCCCTGGCGGCTGTAGCCGGTTTCAAACTCCAGCGCCTGCATCGGCGCAAATTCCCAGCGCAGCTTACCGTGGATATCTTTATTCACTACGCCTTCGCGTCCAGCCGGATACGATCCCGCATAGCTACCGGTTCGCGCCGCTTCGTGACCGGAATTAATATCCTGGGCATCGGCCTGCGTTTTGCTCAGATTTCCCCATAAATTAAAGCTGACCTCATCCGATAGCGGGCCATTGAGGCTGAAGTTTGTCCGCTTCGTCGCGCCCTCTTTACGGTGCTGGGGGGCGTTCATATAGGTATTCCAGGATCCATGCCATTCGCTGGTGGCCGGTTTGGTGACGATATTTACCACCCCGCCCATCGCGCCATTACCGTAGCGGGCCGCCGCAGGGCCGCGAATCACGTCGATATGGTCGATCATTTCCGCCGGTACCCAGCTGGTATCCCCGCGCGTATCGCGGTCGCCGCGCCAGCCATAGCGCACGGAATTACGGCTGGTCACCGGTTTACCATCCACCAGAATCAGCGTGTTCTCCGGCCCCATGCCGCGAATATCGACCTGGCGGTTATTACCGCGCTGGCCGCTGGTGGAGTTGCCGGTGAGGTTGACGCCGGGCTGGGTACGAATCAGCTCGGAGACATCGCGCGCGGGCGGATGTTTACGGATCTCCTCAGCGGTGATGGTCGATACGCCGGGCGCTTGCAGCGTCTGCGCCGCCGCGGTGACCACCATGGTTTCGTCATCATTTGCCGTAGCCGTTTCTGATTTCTTCGTATCGTCTGGCGTGTTGCTGTCAGCGGCCTGCGCCGGCAGCATCCCGCCCCAGATGGCCATCGGGATCAGCACGGCCAGCGAGTAGTGTGAATCGTATTTCATGGAATATGCCCTGTTTTTCTTTTTAGCCGTCGGGGCACGCCCTCTTCATCCGCCAGATAAACACCGGTCATGTCTTCCATGCCTGGCGTAACATCTCTTTTTTTGGCGTAGTCAGGCCCTCCCGTTTAAATAGGGATAGCAATAAATAATGAGCGACCAAAATAGATTTATTACTCTGGCAAAAATGAAGAAATAAACGCACCGCGCTATTCTTTGATAGCATTCGCCGAACAGCAGTAATAGGAGTATTGTGCCACACAACGTTATTAGAAATGAGATTTATTATCAAGTGGATAATTATGCATCACAGCAATAATTTTAAATAACCCAATAAAAACAAAAAGATGAAATAATTACTTGCGCTTATTCCTAATTTGCACTTTAAATAATTAAAATATATCCACACTAAAAAAACACAATCTAAGCATATTCTCTCCACAATTACCGATATCCATTTCTTTATTATTCCACTATAAATACTGAGCCTGTTAATTAATAAAATAGTTGATTAACCGACCGACATTCTCGATCGCCGGGCATGCTAACGCCCAGAAATTGACTAAAATAAGAAAATCCCCCTGCGGAGCACCGCGCCATGAATACGTCGTCGTTCTATCGATACCTTGTCGGCGGACTTGCATGCCTTGCCGCCCTGCTATGCTTCACATCCGTTTACGCCGCCACAGAGAATAAACTGTCAGAGCCCGAGGAGCGCGAGGCCCTTGAAGTCAACGTTGACGATATGCTGCAGCCATGGAAGGGAGATTTACCGGGTATGCTCGACCGGCGAACCATTCGCGTATTAACCACCTTCAGCAAAACCTTTTTCTTTATTAACAAAGGGACGCAGCGCGGCGCCACTCACGATATTTTTATGGAGTTTGAGCGAAGCCTCAATCAAAGCCTGACGAAGGAGAAAAAGCTCAAACATCGTCATCTTAAGGTCCGTATCATCTTTGTTCCGGTTGCCCGCGACCAGCTCATCAGCGCGCTTAACGCCGGTAAGGGGGATATTATCGCCGCTAACCTGACGATTACCCCCGCTCGCCAGCAGGAGATGACCTTTACCGCGCCAATCTACTCTCACGTTCAGGAGCTGCTTCTTTCCGGCCCCGGCTCGCCCAAAGTGGAAAATCTGCAGCAGCTTTCCGGTAAAACGGTCTTTGTGCGTACCTCATCGAGCTATTACGAGAGCCTGGTCGCGCTCAACGCGCGCTTTGCCCAGCAATCGCTGCCCCCCATCACCATCGAACCGGCGCCCGAAGCGCTGGAGGATGAAGATCTGATAGAGATGCTTAACGCGGGCCTGATTCCATTGACCGTCGTTGACCGCCACAAGGCTCTGTTCTGGAAACAGGTTTTCCCCAACGTTCAGGTTCATCAGAACATCATTCTGCGCAACGAAGGCAATATCGGCTGGGCGGTACGCAACAATAGCCCGCAGCTGCTGGCCTTGCTTAATGAATTCATCAACAAGAATCGTCAGGGCAGCAAGTTGGGTAATACGATTCTGCTGCGCTACCTGAAGGATGCCAGGTACGTTAAAAACGCGGCGGCGCAAAAAGAGCGGCGTAAATTTCTGACCATGGTGGAGATCTTCCGCAAATATGGCGATCGCTACGATGTTGACTGGCTGCTGATGGCCGCGCAGGGCTATCAGGAGTCGCGGCTAAATCAGTCGGTGCGTAGCCACGTCGGCGCAATTGGCGTTATGCAGGTGATGCCGAGCACCGGCAAGGAGCTGAAGGTCGGCGATATTAAGCAGCTCGACCCTAATATTCATGCCGGGGTGAAATATATGCGCTGGATGATAGACCGCTACTATGGCGATGAACCGATGACCCAGCTTGATAAGGCGCTGTTCTCATTCGCTTCTTATAACGCGGGCCCCGCGCGCATCGCCCGGCTGCGGGCGGATACCAAAAAGCGCGGTTTTGATCCGAACGTCTGGTTTGGCAACGTGGAGTATCTGGCCGCCGAGAAGATCGGCTCCGAGACCGTAAGCTATGTCAGCAATATCTATAAGTATTACATCGCTTACCGGCTGATCGTGGATGAAATGGCGCGTAAGCAGCAGGCGACGACGGCCGCCAAAAATCAGGTCGTGCCGACAGTGGGGATGCCAGCCGCACCTGCCGCACCTGCCACACCTGCCACACCTGCCACGCAGTGAAATAGCGCAGATGGCCTGGGTGACAAAATAGAAAAAGCCCCGAACAGGGGCTTTTTCAGAGATGACTTTACGACGCTAACGCTTCGTTAGAACGGAATATCGTCATCAAAGTCCATCGGCGGCTCATTGGAAGGGGCTGCCGGCGCCTGCTGCTGCGGACGAGACTGCGCGCCGCCGCTGAACTGGTTTCCGCCCTGCGGCTGCTGAGGCTGGCCCCAACCGCCCTGCTGCTGACCACCGCCTGCCGGGGCGCCCGCGCCCTGCTGACGACCGCCGAGCATTTGCATCGTGCCGCCAACGTTAACGACAACCTCGGTAGTGTATTTTTCCTGACCGGATTGGTCAGTCCATTTACGGGTACGCAGCTGGCCTTCAATATAGACCTGAGAACCTTTACGCAGATACTCGCCGGCCACTTCCGCCAGTTTGCCGAACAGCACAACACGGTGCCATTCGGTCTGCTCTTTCATCTCACCGGTCGCTTTATCACGCCAGGATTCGGAAGTAGCCAGCGTAATGTTGGCAACTGCGCCACCACTCGGCATGTAGCGTACTTCCGGGTCCTGGCCCAGATTACCGACGAGAATCACCTTGTTTACGCCTCTGCTGGCCATGTTTGTGTCTCCTGAATGCGTTTCTTAATAGTGTAAACGCGCGAGTGTACCATTTCCAGGTGCTATGTTGATAGCTGGGAAGTAGGTTCCAGATAACTCTCGCGGTGCGACATTTTTACACATCCCACCGGAAAATGCATTCCAATACTGTATATTCAAACAGGTTAAATTGTGTCATAATTAGCCGTTTCTGCCGTTTGTCCTTCTAACAAACCAGGCAATCCGCGTATCTACCGGGAAAGGTGAATGGATAAGATCGAAGTTCGGGGCGCCCGCACCCACAATCTCAAAAATATCAACCTCGTCATCCCGCGCGACAAACTCATTGTCGTCACCGGGCTTTCGGGTTCAGGCAAATCCTCACTGGCTTTCGACACGTTGTATGCCGAAGGGCAGCGTCGCTACGTTGAGTCGCTCTCCGCCTACGCGCGGCAGTTCCTGTCGCTGATGGAGAAGCCCGACGTCGACCATATTGAAGGGCTGTCGCCGGCGATTTCCATTGAACAGAAATCAACGTCCCACAACCCCCGTTCAACGGTAGGCACCATTACCGAAATTCACGACTACCTGCGTCTGCTGTACGCGCGCGTCGGCGAGCCGCGCTGCCCGGATCACGACGTTCCGCTGGCGGCGCAAACCGTGAGCCAGATGGTCGATAACGTGCTCTCCCAGCCAGAAGGCCAGCGCCTGATGCTGCTGGCGCCGATCATTAAAGAGCGCAAAGGCGAGCATAACAAAACGCTGGAAAATCTCGCCGGGCAGGGCTACATCCGCGCGAGGATCGACGGCGAGGTCTGCGATCTCTCCGATCCGCCGAAGCTGGAGCTGCAGAAGAAACATACCATTGAAGTGGTGATTGACCGCTTTAAGGTGCGCGACGATCTCAGCACGCGCCTGGCCGAGTCTTTTGAAACCGCGCTGGAGCTGTCGGGCGGCACCGCCATCGTCGCCAATATGGACGATCCGAAAGCCGAAGAGCTGCTGTTTTCCGCCAACTTCGCCTGCCCGATTTGCGGCTACAGCATGCGCGAACTGGAACCGCGCCTGTTCTCCTTCAACAACCCGGCTGGCGCTTGCCCGACCTGTGATGGTCTCGGCGTCCAGCAGTATTTCGATCCGGAACGCGTCATTCAGAACCCAGAGCTGTCGCTGGCTGGCGGGGCGATTCGCGGCTGGGATCGGCGCAATTTTTACTACTTCCAGATGCTGAAGTCGCTGGCGGAACATTATGAATTCGATGTGGAAGCGCCCTGGGGCACGCTGAATAGCAGCGTACAAAAAGTGGTTCTGTACGGCTCAGGCAAAGAGAATATTGAATTCAAATATATGAACGATCGCGGCGATACCTCGGTGCGCCGCCATCCGTTCGAAGGCGTGCTGCACAACATGGAGCGCCGTTATAAAGAAACGGAATCCAGCGCAGTACGTGAAGAGTTAGCGAAATTCATCAGCAACCGTCCCTGCACCAGCTGTGAAGGGACCCGCCTGAAGCGCGAAGCGCGGCACGTGTTTGTGGAGAATACCCCGCTGCCGACCATCTCGGATATGAGCATCGGCCACGCGATGGACTTCTTCAACAACCTGAAGCTCTCCGGCCAGCGTGCGCAAATTGCTGAAAAAGTACTGAAAGAGATTGGCGATCGCCTGAAATTCCTCGTCAACGTCGGTCTGAACTACCTGACGCTCTCCCGTTCGGCGGAAACCCTCTCCGGCGGCGAAGCGCAGCGTATCCGCCTCGCCAGCCAGATCGGCGCAGGCCTGGTCGGCGTCATGTACGTACTGGATGAGCCCTCTATCGGCCTGCACCAGCGCGATAACGAACGCCTGCTGGGCACGCTGATCCACCTGCGAAACCTCGGCAACACCGTGATTGTCGTTGAGCACGATGAAGACGCCATTCGCGCCGCCGACCACGTTATCGATATCGGTCCGGGGGCTGGGGTACACGGCGGTCAGGTCGTGGCTGAAGGCAAGCTGGAAGATATTATGGCGGTGCCGGAATCGCTGACCGGCCAGTTCATGAGCGGCAAGCGTAAAATCGAAGTGCCGAAACAGCGCGTACCCGCCAATCCGGAGAAAGTGCTGAAGCTGTCCGGCGCGCGCGGCAACAACCTGAAAGACGTAACGCTGACGCTGCCGGTGGGTCTCTTCACCTGTATCACCGGCGTTTCCGGGTCGGGTAAATCCACGCTGATCAACGACACGCTGTTCCCGATTGCCCAGCGTCAGCTCAACGGCGCCACCATCGCGGAACCGGCACCTTACCGCGACGTGCAGGGGCTGGAACATTTCGACAAAGTGATCGATATCGACCAGAGCCCCATCGGCCGTACGCCGCGTTCTAACCCCGCAACCTACACCGGCGTCTTTACGCCGGTCCGTGAACTGTTTGCCGGCGTACCTGAATCACGTTCGCGTGGCTACACGCCCGGCCGCTTCAGTTTTAACGTGCGCGGCGGCCGCTGTGAAGCCTGCCAGGGCGATGGCGTGATCAAAGTCGAGATGCACTTCCTGCCGGATATCTACGTACCGTGCGACCAGTGCAAAGGCAAACGCTATAACCGCGAAACGCTGGAGATTAAGTACAAAGGCAAAACGATTCATGAAGTGCTGGATATGACCATTGAAGAAGCGCGTGAGTTCTTCGATGCGGTTCCGGCGCTGGCGCGTAAGCTGCAAACGCTGATGGACGTCGGTCTGACCTATATTCGCCTTGGTCAGTCGGCTACCACGCTCTCCGGCGGCGAGGCCCAGCGCGTCAAGCTGGCGCGCGAGCTGTCCAAACGCGGTACCGGGCAAACGCTGTATATCCTTGATGAACCGACCACCGGTCTGCACTTTGCCGATATTCAGCAGCTGCTGGAGGTTCTGCACCAGCTGCGCGACCAGGGGAATACCATCGTGGTGATTGAGCACAACCTGGATGTCATCAAGACGGCTGACTGGATCGTTGACCTTGGGCCGGAAGGCGGAAGCGGCGGCGGAGAGATCCTCGTTTCCGGTACGCCGGAAACGGTCGCCGAGTGCGAGGCCTCCTATACGGCTCGCTTCCTCAAGCCCATGCTGAAATAATCTCATCTGCCTCTTCCCGTCCCGGGAAGAGGCCTCATTTCCTCTCATTTTCTCCCGCTGATATTTTGTGATTTGCGGCCGGACGGCATCTGTTATCAGATAGCACCACCGCCAAAAATTGCAGGATGCATCATGTACTTAAAACACGGACTTTATCGATTTTCGCTCGTCGCGGCGTTATTCGCGCTGACCGCCTGCAGCTGGATAGACGGCTACAGCAGCGCGGCTCATCAGCAGCTGCTGATGCTGGAACAGCTTCATCTGCAGTTCATCAGCGACGCGGCGGCAGCGCCACTCGACCAACGCTTGCTCAGTTACGAGGATCGCCAGATTCGCCCGCTATTCAGCCTGGCGTTAAGCGATAGCGATGCGCTACGGCAGAGTAATCTTCACGTGCTGGAGAAAAATTATCAGCGGCTGTACCGGCGCGTCGTCCCCCAGGAGAGAGCGCTGACGCCTTTCGAGGCCGGAATTCTGGCGCAACAGACGGAAAAACTTTACCAGCAGGCCATCAACGGCGAACAACAGCGTTCAGGGAGATAAGCATGTCCACCATAGAAGAGTTAAGCGCCCAGCTGGCCGGCGCCGGCGTGAATACGGCAGAGTGGTTGCAGCTTATGCACGCGATTGTAAATGATGAAGACAGCGACATTCGCGACGCCGGGATGCTCACGCTTCAGGCGTTACAGGAGAAAGCTCGCGGCTGGTTAAGTCAGGACGACCTCATTCTGCTCCTGCAAGGGCAGCGCGATATTGCCAGCATTCGCGCCAACAACGAACAGATCGCCATGCAGGCGCATCTGCAGTCCACGCTGCTTCGTCTGTTTGATGTGACCCTGCTGGCGCTGCTGGGCAGAATTTAGCGCTATGGCAACAGCTTACGCTTAGCCTCGGAAAGCGAATCAAGCGCCTGCTGGTAGGAAGCATCCACCAGATAATAAATTTGCGAATCAGGCAGGGAGCCGTCAAGAAACACCGTACTCCAGTGGGCTTTATTGAGATGTTTGCTGGGGCGAACATCGCGATGCTGCTGCCTCAACAGTTCCGCAAGCTCAGGGCTGGTCTTTAACGATACCGCTGGCCGGTTGTCCTCAACCTCTTTTACCATCGCAAACAGGACGTCCGCCGCTTTGATCTGCGTCGCTTTCCAGTCGCTATGTACGCTTTGTTCGGCGCCCGGCTTTGCCATGCAGTACTGCAATAAATCCGAAATTGTCATTTTTATTCCCCCATCAGCGTCGCGATGATATGGCGCGATCCGCCATGAATACGATGCTCCCCGAGCCAGATCCCCTGCCAGGTCCCCAGCCTGACGCTGCCATCCCGTACGGGCAGCATCAGCGATACGCCCAGCATCGACGACTTAATGTGCGAGGGCATGTCATCAGGACCTTCATAATCGTGTTCATACGGTGCGTTCTCCGGTACGGCGTGCAGAAAATGCTGCTCCATATCGAAGCGAACGGTCGGATCGCAGTTTTCGTTTAGCGTCAGGGAAGCAGATGTATGCTGGAGCAGCAAATGCAGCAGGCCAGTTTTCACCCGCGATATTTCGCGGATTTGCCCGAGAATTTCATCAGTGACCAGATGGAAGCCCCGTACTTTCGGGCCTAACGTCAGGGTTTGCTGATGCCACATAAACCACTCCTTTTACTAATGAACCTTCCTAAGTGTGCAGCAATAAGCGAAAAGGTAAAACCTTTGGCACGCTATTTTGCACAAAAAAACGGCAGCGTGCCGGCTGCCGTTTTAGCGATTGATGATTAAGCCGGCGGGCAGCTTAATATTCTGAATTCACAATGACCTCTTCACCCTGAGCGCCCGCCATCGGCAGCGGCTTATAGGAAGAGTTTGAGGCCCGCAAGATACGGATCCCACGAGCACCCACCTCGCGGGCAGCGGAGATATCGTTATCCGAATCGCCGTAGAAAACTTTGATGCCTTTCTCCTGCAGCCACTGCGTTTTGGTGTTCTGGCCAGGTTTATCGCCGGCAAAAATAACCGGGTTCATATTCGCCGCCGGGATGAGAAAATCATCCTGCAGGGTTTTTGATACCGTTTCGGTTTTGGTCTGGCTACGGCCGGTAACGAAATAGATGCTATCGCCGCGCTTTACGTGCATCGCAATCAGCTGGCGCGCCACCTCTTTCGGCATGCTGAATTCATCCCAGCCGTTGTTCATTTTTTCCCAGAACTCCGGATTTTTCAGGTAATCATCGCTGCCGGGGGAATAGGTTTTCTGCCCGCGCCAGAAGCCCGGGCTGGAGAACAGGACGGTATCATCAATATCAAAACCGACGGCCATCGGCTGGCGTCCCAGCAGGCTATTTTCAATCTGGGCGACGGAAACCCAATGGATCGGCGCCTGTTCGGCGAGTTTCGCCATATTGGTGCCCGTCCACAGCGGCTGCGGTGTGGAGGCGCGAGCAACGACGGAGCTATTTAGCGTGAACAGTAAGCAGACGGCCCCAAAGGCCAGGGTGATCTTGCGCATATTTTTCCCTAAATAATCGAATCGTTATAATTTTCAATAATGTGTACGCTTATTAATGCACCCAGACCTTACCCCCCGCGAAGGCGGATAGGAAGGTTTTTCTGCTCTGATGTCATATAAAAAGAGAATGATCACACTTCGGAAAGCGAATTGCCCGCGTCATGATTTGGCGCGGGCAAAAGGTCAGGAAGAACTTATATTACCGCAGCAAACGCCTGCGCTACGCGGCGCACGTTTCCTGCATTCAGCCCCGCGACGCACATGCGGCCGCTGGCAATCAGGTAGACGCCAAACTCATCGCGCAGGCGGTCAACCTGGGCCGCGCTGAAACCGGTATAGCTAAACATGCCGCGCTGCTTGAGCAGATAGTCAAAATCACCGCCCGGAACCGTCTCTTTCAGCACATCAACCAGCTCCTGACGCATGGCCAGAATACGGGTGCGCATCCCTTCCACTTCCGCCAGCCATGAGGCTTTCAGCGCGCTGTCGCCCAACACCGCCGCAACCACCTGCGCGCCAAAGTTCGGCGGGCTGGAGTAGTTGCGACGTACGGTCGCTTTTAATTGCCCCAGTACGCGCCCCGCGGTTTCAGTATCTTCACAGACGATCGACAGCCCGCCAACGCGCTCACCGTACAGGGAGAAGATTTTCGAGAACGAGTTGCTGACCAGCATAGGCATCCCGGCGTTCGCTATAGCGCGGATAGCGTAGGCATCCTCTTCCATGCCGGCGCCAAAGCCCTGATAGGCGATGTCGAGGAAAGGAATCAAATTACGCGCTTTCAGCACCTCAACCACTTGATCCCACTGAGCGTTGGTAAGATCGGCTCCCGTTGGGTTATGGCAGCAGGGATGCAGCAGCACGATATCGCGTTCCGGTAGCGTATTGAGTTTTTCAAGGAAAGCCGCGAAACGCACGCCATTGGTTTTATCATCAAACCAAGGGTAAGTACTTACTTCGAATCCAGCCCCTTCAAATATAGCGATGTGGTTTTCCCACGTCGGGTCGCTGACCCATACGCGCGAGCCCGGGAAGTAGCGTTTCAGGAAGTCAGCGCCGACTTTCAGGGCTCCGGAGCCGCCCAGCGTCTGAATAGAGGCCACGCGATGCTGCGCCAGTACCGAATGATCGCCCCCGAACAGCAGCGACGCAATCGCGTGGCGATAGGTGTTCAGCCCTTCCATCGGTAAATAGATTGAGGCGCCGTGCGGCTGGGCGTTAAGACGTGCTTCCGCTTCGGCAACCGCCTTCAGCTGCGGAATGATGCCGTCTTCGTTGTAATAAAGACCGATGCTGAGATTTACTTTGTCACTACGCGGATCGTCTTTAAAACGCTCCATCAGGGAGAGAATGGGGTCGCCAGCGTAGGCGTCAACTTTCTGAAACACGCGATGTTTCTCCAGGTTTACATGGGCTCGTTATAACACAATAAACTGGATGTGAAAGAAGGTCGAGGGGATGTTGGCGGATAAAACAGAACGGGCTGGATTTGACGCAACAACGTGAACGCCCATCCCGGATGGCGGCTTAAACCGCCTTATCCGGGCTACCGGCCCGTAGCCGGTAGCGGCCCCGTAGCCCCGGTAAGGCGTCAGCCGCCACCGGGGGAAAGCGCGCTGGCTGACATTAATCCACGTACTTCATGGATACCCGTGAAGTCAGGCGCGTAATAAGTTCGTAAGCACTTACTTTTGTAATTTCGGCAATCCGCTCGACGGGGAGGCCTTCGCCCCACAGCACGACCGCGTCGCCAGCGTGGTCCTGTGCTTCAGGCCCGAGATCGACGCAAATCATATCCATCGCTACGCGTCCGACAATCGGCACTTCACGGCCGTTAACCAGTACCGGCGTGCCTGACGGCGCGGCGCGCGGATAGCCGTCACCGTAGCCCATCGCCACAACGCCTAAACGCGTATCACGCTCGCTGACCCAGGTTCCGCCGTAGCCCACCGGCTCGCCGGCTTTATGCTCGCGGACCGCGATCAGGCTGGAGGTCAGAGACATCACCGGCTGGCAGCCAAAATCCGCGCCGGTGGATCCACCGTCGAGCGGCGATACGCCGTAGAGAATAATCCCCGGACGCGCCCAGTCGAAGTGCGACTGCGGCCATAGCAATATACCGCCGGATGCGGCGATTGAGCGCAGCCCCGGTTTCCCTTCCGTGAAGGTGGTAAAGATATCCAGCTGACGTTCGGTCGCGCCGCACTCAGGCTCATCCGCACGGGCAAAATGGCTCACGATATTGACCGGCTGGCGGACGTTTTTACACTGGCTCAGGCGCTGATAAAAGGCTTCGGCCTGTTCGGGCAGAACGCCTAATCGATGCATCCCGGTGTCCAGCTTCATCCATACGGTTACCGGCTCGGGTAAATCCGCTTCCTCCAGCGCAGCCAGCTGCTCCGGGCTGTGTACCGCCGTGTGCAGGCGCTGGGCGGAGATCACCGGCAGGTCGGCGGCCTCAAAGAATCCCTCCAGCAGCAAGATCGGCTGGGGGATACCGCCCGCGCGCAGGCGCAGGGCTTCTTCAAGACGGGCGACGCCAAAAGCATCGGCGTCCGGGAGCGTTCGCGCGGTCTCAAGAAGACCGTGTCCGTAGGCGTTCGCTTTCACCACCGCAACCAGTTTGCTGGCGGGCGCCAGTTCACGCAGACGTTGCAGGTTGTGTCGCAGAGCGCGGCGGTTAATGACTACAGTTGCCGCTTGCATTTGAATTCCTTAATAAAAGAATCTCCTAAATCCTTCGTGTTGCAGGAAGGCGACAAGCCTGAGAATCCCCGGGAGCTTAGTAAACTAAGTGACCGGGGTGAACAGGCGTAGTCAACGCATCTGCGGCATGAAGGATGACGGAGATTTATTCGTCGTCGTATTGTGGCCCAGCATAATTATCAAAACGCGACCACTGACCGTTAAACGTCAGGCGCACCGTCCCGATAGGGCCGTTACGCTGTTTACCAATAATAATTTCAGCGATACCTTTTAAATCACTGTTTTCGTGATAAACCTCATCACGGTAGATAAACATGATTAAGTCGGCGTCCTGCTCGATGGAGCCGGACTCACGCAGGTCGGAGTTGACCGGGCGCTTATCCGCGCGCTGTTCCAGCGAGCGGTTAAGCTGCGACAGCGCCACCACCGGCACCTGTAGCTCCTTCGCCAGCGCCTTGAGCGAGCGGGAAATTTCGGCGATTTCCAGCGTACGGTTATCGGAGAGCGACGGCACGCGCATCAGCTGCAGGTAGTCGATCATAATAAGACCGATGCCGCCGTGCTCGCGGGCGATACGCCGCGCGCGGGAGCGCACTTCGGTTGGCGTCAGGCCGGAGGAGTCATCAATATAGATGTTACGTTTTTCCAGCAGAATTCCCATGGTGCCGGAAATGCGCGCCCAGTCTTCATCATCCAGCTGGCCGGTACGAATGCGGGTCTGGTCAACGCGCGACAGCGAGGCCAGAGAACGCATCATAATCTGCTCCGAGGGCATCTCGAGACTGAAGATGAGTACCGGCTTATCCTGCAGCATCGCCGCGTTTTCCACGAGGTTCATCGCAAAAGTCGTCTTACCCATTGACGGACGCGCGGCGACGATAATCAGGTCCGACGGCTGAAGACCGGCGGTTTTTTTATTGAGATCGTCATAGCCGGTATTCACCCCGGTGACGCCGTCATGCGGCTGCTGGAAGAGCTGTTCAATACGCGCCACGGTAGCGTCGAGCACGTCGGCGATATTCTTCGGCCCCTCGTCTTTATTTGCGCGGCTTTCGGCAATTTTAAACACCCGGGATTCGGCGAGGTCGAGCAGATCTTCGCTGGTGCGGCCCTGGGGATCGAAACCGGCCTCGGCGATTTCATTCGCCACGGAGATCATTTCGCGTACCACCGCACGTTCGCGGACGATATCGGCATAAGCGCTGATGTTCGCCGCACTTGGCGTATTTTTCGATAATTCCGCCAGGTAGGCGAAGCCGCCGACGCTGTCCAGCTGCCCCTGACGCTCCAGCGATTCGGCGAGCGTAATCAGGTCAATCGGGCTGCCCGATTCCTGCAGGCGCGCCATTTCGGTGAAAATATGGCGATGCGGACGGGTATAAAAATCTTCCGAAACAACCCGCTCGGCAACATCGTCCCAGCGTTCGTTATCCAGCATTAAACCGCCCAACACCGACTGTTCCGCTTCAATCGAGTGCGGCGGGACCTTCAACCCATCGAGCTGATAATCACGCTCGCGGGGTTCAGTCTGTGGTTTGTTGAAGGGTTTATTTCCTGCCATAGTGAATGGAGTTACCGAGATAGTGAATGGGTCGAAAGATTACCACATTTCTGGAGGAAGCATGGCAACACGAATTGAATTTCACCAGCACGGAGGGCCTGATGTTCTGCAAGCGCTGGAGTTCACGCCGAAAGATCCCGCAGAGCACGAAATTCAGGTAGAGAATAAGGCCATCGGCATCAACTACATTGATACCTATATCCGCAGCGGCCTCTACCCGCCCCCGTCATTGCCGAGCGGTCTGGGTACCGAAGCCGCTGGCGTAGTAAGCAAAGTCGGCAGCGGCGTGAAACATATCAAAGCCGGCGATCGGGTGGTCTACGCGCAATCGGCGCTGGGAGCCTATAGCACCGTCCACAACGTGCCCGCGGATAAGGCCGCCATTTTGCCGGACGCGATCTCTTTCGAGCAGGCGGCGGCCTCATTCCTGAAAGGGCTCACGGTCTATTACCTGCTGCGGAAAACCTACGAGATCAAAGCGGGCGAGCCGTTCTTATTTCATGCGGCGGCCGGCGGCGTCGGGCTCATCGCCTGTCAGTGGGCCAAAGCGCTGGGCGCGAAGCTGATCGGTACCGTCGGCAGCGCGCAAAAAGCTGAACGCGCCAAACAGGCCGGCGCCTGGCAGATCATTAACTATCGCGAAGAGAATATCGTCGAGCGCCTGAAAGAGATCACCGACGGTAAGAAAGTCCACGTGGTTTATGATTCCGTCGGGAAAGATACCTGGGAAGCCTCCCTTGACTGCCTGCAGCGTCGGGGGCTGATGGTGAGCTTCGGCAACTCCTCCGGCCCGGTGACCGGCGTCAATCTCGGGATCCTCAATCAAAAAGGTTCGCTGTACGTCACCCGCCCTTCTCTGCAGGGCTATATCACCACGCGTGAAGAGCTGACGGAAGCCAGCAACGAGCTGTTTTCGCTGATCGCCAGCGGCGTGATAAAAGTGGATGTCGCGGAGAGCCAAAAATATGCGTTAACCGACGCCAGACGCGCACATGAGGTGCTGGAAAGCCGGGCGACGCAGGGTTCAAGTTTGCTCTTGCCGTAATGGCCGGAGCACTAAAGTTTAGGGCTTCCACATGGGAAGCCCTTACTTTTTTTGTTCGGCTGTATGTAGGGTACAGCACGATGAATTCGTTAACCCGCTAATAGTGACAGATTTAATAAGCAAAGCCTACGCTGTTTTATGCAAAAATCTTCAGGTTGTGACATACCGCTCAATACCTTAGTAGCGCCAGCGGTTATTAGCGCGATAACGGTTGTCGGTTGGTGATTTTATCGCCCGAATCACCCAAACCACAACAACGGCCAGCAGCAGCCACGGCAGCAGTTTAATCATTAACGCAAACAGACCGCCGACAAACATCAGCGCGGTCGCGACGACAATCGCGGCAATAATACCCAGCAGTGAAATGCCGGTGACCAATAACATGACAAAAAAGCCAATAACGAATAAGAGTTCCAGCATCGTCTTTCCCCTAAAGAAATGTAATCTACCTTACCGGATATTACAAAAATCGTGCCAAATATAACCCATTGAATAATAACAAAAACGCCCGGCACGATACGTGCAGGGCGTGGTGAATTTGACCAGTTTTTAGTGAAAAACTAACGCTTGTCGGCAACCAGTTTCAGCGCCTGTTCCAGCACGTTGATGTCCGCCCCGGCTTTATGCGCATTTTCGCTCAGATAGCGACGCCACTGGCGCGCCCCGGGGATCCCCTGAAACAGCCCGAGCATATGGCGCGTTACGTGCCCCAGATAAGTACCGTTGCTAAGCTCGCGTTCGATATAGGGATACATCGCCCGGACCACGGAAACCGGGTCAGCATCGACGCCTTCCACGCCGAAAATTTCCCGATCCACCGACGCCAGAATGCCTGGATTCTGATAGGCCTCACGGCCCACCATCACGCCGTCCATATGCGCAAGATGTTGTTTTGCTTCTTCCAGCGACTTAATGCCGCCGTTAATCGCCATCGTCAGATGCGGAAAATCACGCTTCAGCTGGTAAACGCGCGGATAGTCAAGCGGCGGGATCTCGCGGTTCTCTTTAGGGCTCAGCCCCGAAAGCCACGCTTTGCGCGCGTGGATAATAAACATCTCGCACTCGCCTTTCCCGGATACCGTTTCGATAAAATCACACAGAAACCCGTAGCTGTCCTGGTCGTCAATGCCGATACGGGTTTTCACCGTGACCGGGATCGACACGACGTCGCGCATGGCTTTAATACAGTCTGCCACCAGCTGCGCGTTCCCCATCAGGCAGGCGCCGAACATACCGTTCTGCACGCGATCGGACGGGCAGCCAACGTTCAGGTTAATTTCATCGTAGCCGCGCGCCTGCGCCAGCTTCGCGCAGTGTGCCAGCGCAGCCGGATCGCTGCCGCCGAGCTGCAGGGCGACCGGATGCTCTTCTTCGCTGTAGGCCAGATAGTCGCCCTTGCCGTGAATAATCGCACCGGTGGTCACCATTTCGGTGTACAGCAGCGTGTGGCGCGACAGCTGACGCAGAAAATAACGGCAGTGTCTGTCGGTCCAGTCGAGCATCGGCGCGATGGAAAAACGGTGAGCGGCGAAAGCAGTAGGCGTTGAATCTGACATCATGGCGAATAAATAAGCATCCGGGTAAAAAGGGGCGCTACTATAGCACAAAGATAAACCACTGACGCATAGCGTCAGCGCTCACCTTTTTTATCCCGCAATAAACGCTATATTTTCCGTGGCTTCCCGTCGTGAGGGCCAAAAAACTGCGGCGGATGGTCAACCCAGCGATCCTGTCGCGTGGCGGCATAGCCGGGGTTAAGCGGGTAGTAGATGCGATTAAATTTCTTATTTGCCTCGCCAACGACTAACAGGCGAACCTCCTGCTCGGTGTTATTGAGGAAGGTGTGGCAAATGCCGGTTCCGGCAGGAAAGCCGACGCTATCCCCCGGCTCCAGCTTCCAGAGATAGCCGTTAATCCACACTTCCGGATAGCCTTCCAGCACGTAGATAAACTCTTCTTCGTCGCTCTCCGCATGCGGATAAGAGGTTCGGCGTCCGGGCGGTAGACGCTCATGGTGGATCCCCAGGCGATTCAGCCGCAGGCCCCGCGCCAGCGGCGCGCCGATGGAGAAAAGCTCAGTACTGTCGGGATAGGTGGAATCATCCACGCCTTCCAGTTCACGCCAGTGTCGAATGCAGTCAGGTCGTTTCATCGTTTTCTCCCGAAAATGAGATGCATCAGGTATAGCATAAGGTGGCAAGGTTGAGCGACCCCAGGAGCGCAGCTGGGACGAATTGGCGCAGCCAGCGCGCAGGTAACGTGAAGTGTGACGGGTATAGCCCGCCGGGTCTCGGCGTTTTACCGGTATCGTGATAAAGTAACAGTTTCAGATTCACGCAACCAGAGGACGCTCATGGATAAGACCACTTCGCAACAAATGTTAGCGCATGCTGAAAAGCTGTGCGCGCAGCGTGGCGTGCGCCTGACCCCGCAGCGCCTTGAAGTATTGCGTTTGATGAGCCTGCAGCAAGGGGCAATCAGCGCCTACGACCTGCTCGATCTCCTTCGTGAAAAAGAGCCTCAGGCGAAACCGCCGACGGTGTACCGGGCGCTGGAGTTTTTACTCGAGCAAGGGTTCGTGCATAAGGTGGAGTCCACCAATAGCTACGTGCTGTGTCACCTTTTCGATCAGCCGACCCACAGCTCGGCGATGTTTATCTGCGACCGCTGCGGCGGCGTCAAAGAAGAGTGTGCGGAAGGCGTCGAAGATATTATGCATACGCTGGCGGCAAGAATGGGATTCGCCCTGCGCCACAACGTCATTGAGGCTCACGGCCTGTGCGCCGCCTGCGTCGAGGTTGAATCCTGCAGTACGCCGGGCCACTGCCACCACGACCATACCATCCAGATCAAAAAGAAAGCCCGCTGAGGCGTTAGCCGCAGCGGGAATCAAGGGTGTATACCCGTCATACTTCAAGTTGCATGTGCGTTGGCTTTCCTCGCTCACCCCAGTCACTTACTGGAGTAAGCTCCTGGGGATTCTCTGCGTTGCCGCCTTCCTGCAACTCGAATTATTTAGGGTATAAATCGTTAGAGCAGGCAATAGTAAGGGGTTAAAACACGGCGTTTTCGCTACCAGCGATAGTCGTTTTTGGTTTCCCAGTCGGTCACTTCTTTCTCTGCCTGGTCTTTGGCGTAACCGTAGCGTTCCTGAATTCTGCCCACCAGCTGGTCGCGTTTGCCTTCAATGACGGTCATGTCATCGTCGGTCAGCTTGCCCCATTTTTCTTTCGCTTTACCTTTGAACTGTTTCCAGTTACCGCCGATTTCGTCTTTATTCATCATGCATTCCTCATCGTTCGGTTATCGTTCGGTGAATGAACAGCCCGCTGTGTGCCGGACATGACTTAACTATAGATGAGTATTCTGAGTAAGATTTATTATTCGGAATCTTTAACCATCAGATGCACCAAATGCATTACGAAAACCAGGTTCCGCGCTGCCAGTGGCGCCGCCAGATAACCGCCAGAGAAACGCCGCGCAGAGCGAGAAAGACCGTCAGCGCCAGCCACAGTCCGTGGTTGCCGAGCGTCGGTACCGTCAGCAGCGTCAGGGCAAACCCCGCCGCCGCTACCGCCATGCTGTTGCGCATCTCCGCCCCCCGCGTCGCGCCGATAAACATGCCGTCCAGCAGGTAGCACCAGACGCCAATGACCGGCAGGATCATCTGCCAGACCAGATAGCGGTCGGCCAGCTGCTGCAGCGAAGGCAGCGAGGTCAGCAAAGCGATAATCTGCTCACCGGCAAGACCGTAAATCAGCGCAAACGCCAGCGCTACCATCCCTGACTGGCGGCAGGCCGCGTGCCAGACGGCAAGCAGCTGGCTGTCGTCGCGCGCGCCGTAGGCCTGCCCGGAGTGCGCCTCAACGGCGTAGGCAAAACCGTCCAGCGCATAGGCGGTAAAGGTCAGCATCGTCATGAGGACCGCATTGACCGCGACGATATCAGCGCCAAGGCGGGCGCCAAATACCGTCACCGCCCCGAAGCAGAGCTGTAGAAGCAGCGAGCGCAGCATGATGTCGCGATTCAGCGCCAGCAGGCGGCGTATATCGCCGCGCCAGGCGTTTTTCAGCATCGACAGGGAAACGCCGCGCAGCGCCAGCACGCGTCTCGCCATCAGCAGGCCAATAAAGAAAGTGACGTATTCTGCGGTGACCGTCGCCAGCGCCGCCCCCTGCACGTTCATATGCAGGCCCATCACCAGCCATAAATCGAGCACGATGTTGAGGACGTTGCCGACCACCAGCAGGATCACCGGCGCTCTGGCGTACTGCACGCCCAGCAGCCAGCCCAGCAGGACCAGATTCGCCAGCGATGCCGGCGCGCTTAGCCAGCGGAGCTCCAGGAAGCGTCTGGCCTGTTCGAGCACGGCTTCGCTACCGCCGACGATATGCAGCGCCAGGTCGATTAACGGCATCCGCAAGAGCACAATCGCCGCCCCGGCGGCCAGCGCCAGGCCCAGAGGCTGTACCAGCGCACGCGCCAGCCGCTGCGGATCTTTTGCACCAAACGCCTGCGCCGTCAGTCCGGTGGTACTCATTCGCAGGAACAACAGCAGCATAAAGAGGAAGCTGGTCGCCGTTGCGCCAACCGCCACGCCCCCCAGATAAACCGGGCTGTCGAGATGGCCAATAACGGCGGTATCCACCAGCCCCAGCAGCGGAACGGTGATATTGGAGAAGATCATGGGCAGCGCTAAGCGCCACAGGGCTTTGTCGGCGGCGTTAAAAAGCATGGAGAAAGAGCCCAAATGAGGAAAAACGGCGCAGCATCATGCATCAGGTGATGATGCCGCGAGGTGAAGAGATTACTGCCAGTTGCCGTTGCGGATAACGCCGACGGCCAGGCCTTCAATAGTGAAGCTTTGCTCGCGAAGGTCCACCACGATCGGCGAAAATTCGCTGTTTTCCGGCAGCAGTTCAACGACGTTACCCTGCTTTTTCAGTCGCTTCACGGTAACTTCTTCGTCGATGCGCGCCACAACCACCTGGCCATTGCGCACATCCTGCGTTTTATGGACGGCCAGCAGGTCGCCATCAAGAATACCGATGTCTTTCATCGACATCCCGCTAACGCGCAGCAGAAAATCGGCATTCGGCTTAAACATAGCCGGATCGACCTGATAGTGACCTTCGATATGCTGCTGAGCCAGCAGCGGCTCACCCGCCGCGACGCGGCCAATAAGCGGCAGACCCGTTTCTTCTTCCGTCAGCAGACGAATACCGCGTGAGGCGCCGGAAACGATCTCGATTGCGCCTTTACGCGCCAGCGCTTTCAGGTGTTCTTCCGCCGCGTTTGGGGAACGGAACCCCAAGCGCTGAGCAATCTCCGCACGCGTCGGCGGCATGCCCGTCTGGCTGATATGATCCCGAATGAGATCAAACACCTCTTGCTGCCTGGTCGTTAACGCTTTCATTCCGCCCCCTGGGTGTATATACAGTTATGCTGTGAGTATATACAGCTAACGGTGATTTTGGAACCACATTTCACACAAAAATCAGGAGTTTCTTTCCGTTTTGCGAGCCGCTACGCCAGGCGTTAGCGGTAGTTTGCCCATAAAAGCGTTCCCCACGCGATCAGCGCGATGATAATCGCCAGCAATACCGCCGCCGATCCCATGTCTTTCGCTCGCCCCGACAGCTCGTGATGTTCAGGGCCAATACGGTCAACAACCGCCTCAATCGCGCTATTGATAATTTCAACTATCATCACTAGCAGGACCGAGCTAATCAACAGCACCCGGGTGATGGCATCGACGTCTAACCAGCAGGCGATCGCCACGGCAACAACGGCCGCGATGCCTTCCTGACGAAAGGCGGCCTCGTTGACCCACGCCGCCCGGAATCCTTTCCAGGAATACCCTGCCGCTTTAATAATTCGGGTTAACCCAGTGGTATTATTGGCCATCAAACAAACCTTTTTATGTAAATGACGTCAATGAGTGTACGCGTTTGCCGCGTTACAACGGAAATTTTGCGCACTTTCTGTTATTCTTGCGGCGCATTTGCATGATTAACCAGAGGCTTCACATCGTCTATGTCTGGCTGGCAACGAATTTACTATAAATTACTGAATTTACCATTAAGGGCGCTGGTAAAAAGCAAGTCGATTCCGGCACAACCTGCTCAGGAATTAGGCCTGGATACCTCGCGTCCCATTATGTATGTCCTGCCCTACAATTCGAAGGCGGACCTGCTGACGCTGCGCGCGCAATGTCTGGAACATGAGTTACCGGACCCGCTGGAGCCGCTCGAGATCGACGGCGGCCTGCTTCCGCGCTACGTATTTATCCACGGCGGACCGCGCGTGTTTACCTATTACACGCCGAAAGAAGAGTCTATCAAGCTCTTTCACGACTATCTGGATTTGCACCGCAACCATCCCGATCTTGACGTGCAGATGGTGCCGGTTTCGGTGATGTTCGGTCGCGCGCCGGGGCGTGAAAAAGGCGAGGTGAACCCGCCGCTGCGCATGCTCAACGGCATTCAGAAATTCTTCGCCGTTCTGTGGCTGGGCCGCGACAGCTTTGTCCGTTTCTCGCCTTCGGTCTCGCTGCGTAAGATGGCGGACGAACACGGTACCGATAAAACCATCGCCCAGAAGCTGGCCCGCGTGGCGCGCATGCACTTCGCCCGTCAGCGTCTGGCGGCGGTCGGCCCGCGCCTGCCCGCGCGCCAGGATCTGTTTAATAAACTGCTGGCGTCGAAAGCCATTGCCCGTGCGGTAGAAGACGAAGCCCGCAGCAAGAAAATTTCTCATGAAAAGGCGCAGCAAAACGCTATCGCCCTGATGGAAGAGATCGCCGCGAACTTCTCCTATGAGATGATTCGCCTGACCGATCGCGTGCTGGGCTTTACCTGGAACCGGCTGTATCAGGGCATTAACGTGCATAACGCCGAGCGCGTGCGCCAGCTGGCGCATGAAGGCCACGAGATCGTTTATGTCCCGTGCCACCGCAGCCATATGGACTATCTGCTGCTCTCTTACGTCATTTATCATCAGGGCCTGGTGCCGCCGCATATCGCCGCCGGTATCAACCTGAACTTCTGGCCCGCCGGTCCGATCTTCCGTCGCGGCGGCGCGTTCTTTATTCGCCGCACGTTCAAGGGCAATAAGCTTTACTCAACCGTATTCCGCGAATATCTCGGCGAGCTGTTCAGCCGCGGCTATTCGGTGGAGTATTTCGTTGAAGGCGGGCGTTCGCGTACCGGACGCCTGCTGGATCCGAAAACCGGCACCCTGTCGATGACCATTCAGGCGATGCTGCGCGGCGGTAATCGCCCCATCACCCTGGTGCCGATTTACATCGGCTACGAGCACGTGATGGAGGTCGGTACCTACGCCAAAGAGCTACGCGGTGCGACGAAAGAGAAAGAGAGCCTGCCGCAGATGCTGCGCGGCTTGAGCAAGCTGCGAAATCTCGGCCAGGGCTACGTTAACTTCGGCGAACCCCTGCCGCTGATGGCCTATCTGAACCAGCATGTGCCGGACTGGCGCGAGTCTATCGACCCTATCGAAGCGGTTCGCCCTTCCTGGCTGACCCCGACGGTGAATAATATCGCCTCGGATCTGATGGTGCGCATCAATAATGCCGGCGCGGCTAACGCCATGAACCTGTGCTGTACCGCGCTGCTGGCATCGCGTCAGCGTTCACTGACCCGCGAGCAGCTCACCGAGCAGCTGGAGTGCTATCTCGCCCTGCTGCGCAATGTGCCATATTCAGCGGATGCGACCACGCCTGCGGCTTCGGCCAGCGAGCTGATTGACCACGCGCTGCAGATGAACAAGTTCGAAGTCGAGAAAGATACCATTGGCGATATCATCATTCTGCCGCGCGAGCAGGCCGTGCTGATGACCTACTACCGCAACAACATCGCCCATATGCTGGTGATGCCGTCGCTGTTAGCCGCCATCGTCACTCAGCATCGTCGTATTACCCGCGCCGAAATCCTGCGTCACGTCGAGATGTTCTATCCGTTCCTGAAGGCCGAGCTGTTCCTGCGCTGGGAAAAAGCGGAGCTGGCGGGCGTCGTCGATGCGCTGATCGCTGAAATGCAGCGTCAGGGACTCATCGCCCTGAACGACGATGAGGTGAGCGTCAATCCGTCTCATGCCCGTTCTCTGCAGCTGCTGGCCGCAGGCGCGCGCGAAACGCTGCAGCGCTACGCCATTACCTTCTGGCTGCTGAGCGCTAACCCGTCAATCAACCGCAGTTCGCTGGAGAAAGAGAGCCGCACCGTGGCGCAGCGCCTGTCCGTTCTGCACGGCATCAACGCGCCGGAGTTCTTCGATAAGGCGGTGTTCAGTACGCTGGTGCTGACCCTGCGTGACGAAGGCTATATCAGCGATACCGGGGACGCCGAGCCGGAAGAGACGTTGAAGATCTACCGCATGCTGGCGGATCTGATTACTTCGGATGTGCGATTAACGATTGAAAGCGTTACCCAGGATGAAGCGTAACGCTTAAAGAGATGTCCCGGCCTGCGCCGGGCTACCGGACCCTGCGGTTTGTAGCCCGGCTAAGGCGTTTACGCCGCAAGCCGGGAAGAACTACTGCATATATCCCATCGCCAGGCCGAGAAACAGCACCAGCCCCACGTAGTTATTGTTCATAAACGCCTTAAAGCAGGCATCGCGTTCGCGTTTAAATATCAGCTTCTGCTGCCAGGCAAACAGCGCCGCGGCGATAAACAACGACCAGTAATACTCCCAGCCCAGCCCGCTCAGCCAGCCTACCGCGGCCATCAGACCCAGTACCGCCACCTGTAAAATACCGATGATTAAGCGATCGTTGTCGCCAAAGAGAATCGCCGTCGATTTGATACCGATTTTGACGTCATCATCACGATCGACCATCGCATACTGGGTATCGTAGGCCACCGCCCACAGGATATTGGCGAGGAACATCAGCCAGCAGCTCAGCGGCAGCGATTCGCTGACCGCCGAAAAGGCCATCGGGATCGACCAGCCGAACGCCGCGCCCAGCACGACCTGAGGCAGGTGGGTATAGCGCTTCATAAACGGATATACCCATGCCAGCGCCAGCGCCGCTACCGACAGCAGAATGGTCATGGTGTTCAGGGTCAACACCAGCAGAAACGAAAGCAGCACCAGCACGACAAACAGCGTCCGCGCCTCCTTTTCGCTAACGTCGCCGCTCGGCAACGGGCGGCGGGCCGTCCGTTTGACGTGGCCGTCAAACTTGCGATCGGCATAGTCGTTGACCACGCAGCCTGCGGCGCGCATCAGCCAGACGCCGGCGACAAAAACGGCGAGGATCCATAGCGGCGGTATCCCCGGCGTCGCCACCCACAGCGCCCACAGCGTCGGCCACAGCAGCAGCAGCGCGCCAATCGGTTTGTCAGTACGCATCAGGCGGTGAAACGCCAGCAGCTTGTTCTGCGTCAGACTCCACTCCATTTCATTTTCCTCTTAATACAACGGCGATGCAGGCAAAAACAGTTCCGTCAGCAGCAGCGGTTTGCCGCTCAACCGGAGGCGGGAACGACGCCCCCACAGCTCTGCATGACGACCAATTTCAATAAAATCACGGGTTAGCGTCGATGACGTGAAGAGATAGCGGCCCAACGGCGTTTGCCCCAGCTGTTGCAGCGCCAGTTCGGGGCCGCTCAGCGTTGATTCGGGCACTATCGTGCGCCCGGCCAGCCAGGGTTCACCGTTGGCGCAAAGAATGATTTCCCGCAGCCAGTAGCGGGGTTCGCTCGGTAACAGGGGCGCCTCACCGGCCAGCGCGTCGCGTCCAACAAAACCTTCGTTAACCATGATGACGCTGACTTTCTTCCCCTGCTGCTCAAAGCGTTTGGTCATTGAGTCTTCCAGCAATAGCCAGTCGCGCAAATGCGCATCCAGCGGGGGCATAGCGGCAAAATAATGCAGCGCACGCAGTTGCGTAAGCGCAGGATGTGGCATGCCTGAATCTCCGGTACATAACGTAAAGGTATTGTATCGCAGAATGGGGCATCGGGGGCGGGCAAACGTCAATATACGATCATCCGCGCAACAGCCGTGCAACAGAGGCTGCGGCGCGCTAAAAAAAAGTGCGCCCTGACGGACGCACCTAAAGGCTGTGCCTAAACATCAGCATTGCGGGGAGACGGTCACCCCTTGCCTTTTACACTGCTGATAAAGGTGGAACGAGCAGATTTCGAGCCAAGACGTTCAGCTTCGTTCATCAATTTCAGGGCCTTATCGATATCGCCTTTCGCAACCGCCTGCTTAATGCCGTTGTTGAAATAGGTTTCGGTGTCATCAAGCATCGGTTCGCTTTTCGCCGCCGGAGCCGGGGCCGGCGCGACAACCGGCGCGGCGGTATTGCCGACGGTCACCGGGCCATTGCCGGAAGAGCCAAACAGCGGACCAACCAGCACGCTGGAACCGCTATTGGTTTTGACTTTTAGCTTCAGCACGCCATCGGTGGTGTGGCGGGCAATCGGGTCTGGAATATCCGGCACGGCATTGCCCGCGCCTTTAGCGTAAGCTTTCGCCGGATCCAGCAGAGTCGTGGTTTGTTGTAAATCTTTTTCCGTCGTAAAGACCAGCACGTAAAGCTTCTGCTGCCCCAGCGCCGGGGTCAGGCGCATGACGCCTTCAAGCCGATCCGCGGTCATTACGCCGGGCTGCTGATAGGTAAAATAGCTGCTGGGGAAGAACGCGGATGGCGTCATATTCTGATCGAGAATCAGCACGTTCGGCGCAAAAATCTGTTTTTGCTTATTCACTTCGCTCGTGAGCGTCAGGGTCAGTTCGCCAATATTCGCCGGAACGCTCCAGGCCGCAACCGGGCCGGAGATACCGGCAACATCCAGGCGCTGGCCGCCCGTGAGTAAATCAACGGTCTGCGTTTTAGATTGATCGACTGGCGTCCAGACGAGCTGCTGCAGGGCAGCACCGGGGATGGCGGGCGCTGCGCTGGTGTTTTGCGGGACAAAGTTGACGTCGGCAAGGCTCATTCCCGGCGCGCATGCCAACATTCCTGCGGATAAACACAGGGCGACGAGAGTTTTCTTCATTTTCATTGTTCTCACCTCGGATAGCGTAGGTTTAGCGGTGGCCAGGCAATAGCGCGCTAATCCTGAAGAATCAGGAGGGGCAGAGCCCCTCCGTGTCACTACATGATTACGGCGGTGTTACCACCAAACTTCCATCTGCGCACCGAAGGTCACTTCGCTATCGTTACCGCGGCTGGAGGTGTAAACCCCGTTACCGCTGCCGTCTTTAGTCTGCAGACCGGAGGTGTTGCTGTAGCCCCAGTTCTCATCCCATTTTGCGTAGGTCGCGAAAATACGGATTGCCGGGCGAGACCAGACGCTGTTACCCGCCTGCCATTGCTGGGCCAGGGTAATTTTGTACTGGTTGTTGTTTTCGCTGGTGCGCTGGGATTTCACGTTGTCGTAACCGACTTCCAGCTGGGTGCTCATGATCGGCGTCCATTTGTACATCGGACGAACACCGACGGTGTACCAGGTAGAACCGTTGTTGCTGTCCAGATCCACGTCCTGGTACATCGCAACGTACATCAGGCCCCAGTCATCGTTGAAGTCCATAGCGCCGTGATCCAGAACGCGGATCATGCTGCCGTTGTTATCGATGCTGGTTCCCTGGGAGTGACCGCTGTTCCAGGAGGTCATCGAGTCGGTCGCATACTGAACAACAAACTTGTTGAAGCCGCCCCAGATAGACTGAGTATGTTCACCGGTGAACATCCAGCCGTCTTTTGATGCGCCATCAACCAGACGGTAATCGTCCTGCGGGTTAGCGCGGCCATAATCCACACCTAACTCCAGTACGCCGCCCGGGTTGATTTCCATACCGGCCAGACGCACGTCAAAGACGTCGTTTGCGGTTTTAGCAGCAAATTTCTTGGTGTCATCGCTGGAGAAAGTGTAAGAACCGCCGCTTTCTGAGTTACGCGTGGCTGCCAGAGAGAGTTTACCGAAGCCAAGGTCAACGTTTTCCAGACCCGCACCCGGGCCGGAGATATCCCAGTAGTAGAAGTCGATCATGTGAACGTCATGACGCTGGTAGAAGCGCTTACCGGCCCACAGGGTAGAACCCGGCAACCAGTCAATCAGGTTTTTACCCTGGATGTTAGCTTCACGAAACGCCGGAGAGGTACTTTCCCAGTCATCTTCCTGATTTACGGAATAAGCGACGTTAGTATCGAAATAAAAACTCTTATCACCTTCTTTCCACAACTCCTGGCCCAGCTTCAGTTCCGCATAGGTTTCACATTCGTTGCCAAGACGGTATTTGCTTTGAGCGCCCGTGGCTTTGAAGCACTGTTGCTCACCGCCGCTGCCGGTCCAGCCGATACCAGAACGAGCGTAGCCGTGGAAATCAACGGCCAGCGCCTGAGCAGACATAACGCCTGCCGCAACGGCGACCGCCAGTGGAAGTTTGCGCAGAGTAATCATCATTCTATCTCCTGAGATCATTGCTTTTCTTTGAACACTTCACCCTTCGGGCTGCCTCTTTGTTGGCTGCGCTCATTCACCCTGGTCACGTACTTTTGTACGCTCCCAGGGATGAATGAGGGACATCCATGTCCCTCACCGAAGGCTGCCTTCGGCTGTTCAAATTCGTTCCTGACGAATTTGTCATTCCCTTGCCGCCTCGATGCAGCGCGAATGGTTTTGTGTTTTTTTTTAGTTAGAAGCCTTACACGCCCGGCTCTTTATGCAGCCGACGACAAGCGGTGCCATCCTCACGGAATAAATGGCAGCGCTCCGGCGGCAAACCGATGGCGAATGTGGCTCCCTCTTCTACCAGCACCACGTCGTTCTGGCGGTAAACCAGGTTCTGACGGATGGATGGGATCTGAATATGAATTTGCGTTTCGTGGCCGAGCTGTTCGACCACCTGAACTTCACCTTCGAGGGTGACGTCGGCGATATCGCTGGGCAGCAGATGTTCCGGGCGAATCCCTAAGGACATGTTGGCGCCGACCTGAACGCGGGCGCTGTCCACCGGCAGCCAGACCTGCTGACGGTTTGGCAGCTCCACCTGCACCTGCTCAATGGCGGTAGCGGTGACTTTCACCGGCAGGAAGTTCATCTTCGGCGAGCCAATAAAGCCCGCGACGAAACGATCCGCCGGGTAGTGATAGAGTTCGAGAGGCTTCCCGACCTGCGCGACGCGACCGGCGTCCAGCACCACAATCTTGTCGGCCAGGGTCATCGCTTCGACCTGGTCGTGGGTCACGTAAATCATCGTGCGGCCAAGACGCTTATGCAGACGGGAAATCTCAATGCGCATCTGCACGCGCAGCGCGGCATCGAGGTTAGAGAGTGGTTCATCCAGCAGGAACACGCGCGGTTCAGCCACCAGGGTACGGCCAATCGCCACGCGCTGACGCTGACCGCCGGAAAGCGCTTTCGGTTTGCGCTCCAGCAGATGGGCCAGCTGAAGAACCTCCGCCACCTGAGTCACGCGCTGGTTAATCAGCTCTTTTTTGGCGCCGGCCAGCTTCAGGCCAAAAGACATGTTTTCCGCGACGGAAAGGTGGGGGTAAAGCGCATAAGACTGAAACACCATCCCGATACCGCGCTCGGCGGGCGGGACATCATTCATTCGGGTATCGCCAATCAGCAGATCGCCGCTGGTCACCGTTTCCAGCCCGGCAATCATACGCAGCAGGGTGGATTTGCCGCAGCCTGATGGCCCAACAAACACGACGAACTCCCCATCCTGGATCTCGAGATTGATATCTTTCGATACCACTACGTCACCCCAGGCTTTCGTTACATTTCGCAGCTGTACGCTCGCCATGCCCTTCTCCCTTCGTTACAACCTGTCACTTAACGACACATTCAAGATGGGCTGACTATGCGGCATTCATAAATAGGGTAAATCCTCCACCCCCCGGCTTTTTTATGGGGGAGGAGGCGGGAGGATGAGAGATTGCTTCTCGCCGCCGGGGGGGACGGACGGACGTCGATTTCGTGATGTAGCCTGCAAAATTGGCCGCCTTTTTATGTGCTCCAGGACTCATAACCGGCATTTCTGCAATGGAGATCACACTATCGGGGGATGGGGCGTAGACATGGGGAGGATGGAAAGAGGTTGTTAAAAAAGGAAACTCATCACCGTTAAGCCACTCAAGTGTATCCACGAGCACATCACCAAATAGGACGGGTATATGAAAATCAAAACTGGCGCTCGCATCCTCGCGCTGTCTGCATTGACCACGATGATGTTTTCCGCCTCTGCCCTCGCAAAAATCGAAGAAGGTAAGCTGGTTATCTGGATTAACGGCGACAAAGGCTACAACGGCCTCGCTGAAGTGGGTAAAAAGTTTGAAAAAGACACCGGCATTAAAGTCTCCGTAGAGCATCCGGATAAGCTGGAAGAGAAATTCCCGCAGGTTGCCGCGACCGGCGACGGCCCTGACATCATCTTCTGGGCTCACGACCGTTTTGGCGGCTACGCGCAGTCCGGCCTGCTGGCGGAAATCACCCCGGATAAAGCGTTCCAGGACAAACTCTATCCGTTCACCTGGGATGCGGTTCGCTATAACGGCAAGCTGATTGCCTACCCGGTTGCCGTTGAAGCGCTGTCGCTGATCTATAACAAAGACCTGGTGCCAAACCCGCCGAAAACCTGGGAAGAGATCCCGGCGCTGGATAAAGAACTGAAGGCGAAAGGTAAGAGCGCGCTGATGTTCAACCTGCAAGAACCGTACTTCACCTGGCCGCTGATCGCCGCCGACGGCGGTTATGCGTTCAAGTTTGAAAACGGCAAGTACGACGTGAAAGACGTAGGCGTGGATAGCGCTGGCGCGAAAGCGGGCCTGACCTTCCTGGTCGACCTTATCAAGAACAAGCATATGAACGCCGACACCGACTACTCCATCGCGGAAGCGGCATTCAACAAAGGCGAAACCGCGATGACCATCAACGGTCCGTGGGCGTGGTCTAACATCGATAAGAGCAAGGTTAACTACGGCGTTACCCTGCTGCCGACCTTCAAAGGCAACCCTTCTAAACCGTTCGTTGGCGTACTGAGCGCCGGTATTAACGCCGCCAGCCCGAACAAAGAACTGGCGAAAGAGTTCCTCGAAAACTACCTGATGACCGATCAGGGTCTGGATGAAGTGAACAAGGACAAACCGCTGGGCGCGGTCGCGCTGAAATCCTTCCAGGAAAAACTGGAAAAAGATCCGCGTATCGCCGCCACCATGGCTAACGCCCAGAAAGGTGAAATCATGCCGAATATTCCGCAGATGTCCGCCTTCTGGTATGCCGTTCGTACCGCAGTGATCAACGCCGCTAGCGGTCGCCAGACCGTCGATGCGGCGCTGAAAGACGCACAGGCTCGTATCACCAAGTAATACGGTTTCCCTTATTTCTTAGGGAATAAGGTTTGTTGAATACGTTGTTACGCGAAATCATTCGCGCTACATCGAGGCGGCAAGGATGCAAATCCCCAGGCGCTTACATCAGTAAGTGACTGGGGTACGCATCTGCAGCCAACAAAGAGGTAGCGCGAAGGATAAAGTGTAAAGAGGATGATCCCCATGGATGTCGTGAAAAAGAAGCACTGGTGGCAAAGCCCGCAGCTCACATGGTCTGTGATCGGCTTGCTGTGCCTGCTGGTGGGTTACCTTGTTGTTTTGATGTACGCCCAGGGGGAGTACCTGTTTGCCATCATGACGCTGATTTTGAGCTCGGTTGGCCTGTATATTTTTTCCAATCGCAAGGCCTACGCCTGGCGCTATGTTTATCCGGGTCTCGCCGGGATGGGGCTGTTCGTCCTGTTCCCGCTGATCTGCACTATCGCTATCGCTTTTACCAACTACAGCAGCACTAACCAGCTGACCTTCGAACGCGCCCAACAGGTGCTGATGGACCGCTCCTTCCAGGCAGGGAAATCCTACAACTTCGCGCTTTATCCGGCGGGAGATGAGTGGAAGCTGGCGCTGACCGACGGCGAAAGCGGCAAAAACTATCTCTCCGACGCCTTTAAATTCGGCGGCGAACAGAAGCTGGCCTTAAAAGAGGCTGACGCCCTGCCGGAAGGCGAGCGCGCCACGCTGCGCGTGATTACGCAAAACCGTACCGCCCTGAACCAGCTGACCGCCGTGTTGCCGGATGAAAGCAAAGTCATTATGAGCTCCCTGCGTCAGTTCTCCGGTACTCAGCCGCTGTACGCGCTGGCCAGTGACGGCACGCTGACCAACAACCAGAGCGGCGTGAAATACCGTCCGAACGCCGAGGTCGGTTTCTATCAGGCGATCAACGCCGACGGTAGCTGGGGCAGCGAAAAGCTCAGCCCGGGCTACACCGTGACCATCGGCTGGGATAACTTCACTCGCGTGTTCCAGGATGAAGGCATCCAGAAACCGTTCTTCGCGATTTTCGTCTGGACGGTGGTGTTCTCCGTTCTGACCGTGATTCTCACCGTTGCGGTCGGCATGGTGCTCGCCTGTCTCGTCCAGTGGGAAGCCCTGAAAGGTAAAGCGATTTACCGCGTACTGCTGATTCTGCCTTACGCCGTACCGTCGTTTATCTCGATTCTGATTTTCAAAGGGTTGTTCAACCAGAGCTTTGGTGAGATCAACATGATGCTCAGCGCGCTGTTCGGCATCAAGCCGGCCTGGTTTAGCGACCCGACCACCGCGCGTACCATGATTATCATCGTCAACACCTGGCTGGGCTATCCGTACATGATGATCCTGTGCATGGGCCTGCTGAAAGCGATTCCTGACGATTTATATGAAGCCTCGGCAATGGATGGCGCTACGCCGTTCCAGAACTTCTTCAAAATTACGCTGCCGCTGCTGATCAAGCCGCTGACGCCGCTGATGATCGCCAGCTTCGCCTTTAACTTTAACAACTTCGTGCTGATTCAGCTGTTGACCAACGGCGGGCCGGACCGGCTCGGCACCACCACGCCGGCGGGCTACACCGACCTGCTGGTGAGCTATACCTACCGTATCGCCTTTGAAGGCGGCGGCGGTCAGGACTTCGGCCTCGCGGCGGCTATCGCCACTCTGATCTTCCTGCTGGTAGGCGCCCTGGCGATTGTTAACCTGAAAGCCACACGTATGAAGTTTGATTAAGGGAGATAACGATTATGGCTATGGTTCAACCCAAATCTCAGAAGCTGCGCCTGTTCACGACGCACCTCCTGCTGCTGATTTTTATCGCGGCGATTATGTTCCCGCTGCTGATGGTCATCGCTATCTCGCTGCGCGAAGGGAACTTCGCCACCGGTAGCCTGATCCCCGAAAGTATCTCCTGGGAGCACTGGCGGCTGGCGCTCGGCTTCAGCGTCGAACACGCTGACGGTCGCGTCACGCCGCCCCCCTTCCCGGTGCTGCTGTGGCTGTGGAACTCCATCAAGGTGGCAGGCATTACCGCCATTGGCATCGTCGCGCTCTCTACCACCTGCGCTTACGCTTTTGCCCGCATGCGCTTCCCGGGTAAAGCAACGTTGCTGAAAGGGATGCTGATTTTCCAGATGTTCCCCGCGGTGCTGTCGCTTGTCGCGCTGTATGCCCTGTTTGACCGTCTCGGCCAGTACGTGCCGTTCGTTGGACTGAATACCCACGGCGGCGTCATCTTCGCCTATATGGGCGGTATCGCGCTGCACGTCTGGACAATCAAAGGTTACTTCGAAACCATCGACGGCTCGCTGGAAGAAGCGGCGGCGCTGGACGGCGCGACCCCATGGCAGGCTTTCCGCCTGGTGCTGCTCCCGCTGTCGGTACCGATTCTGGCGGTGGTGTTTATTCTGTCGTTCATCGCGGCGATTACCGAAGTGCCGGTGGCCTCCCTGCTGCTGCGCGATGTGAACAGCTATACCCTTGCGGTCGGAATGCAACAGTATCTCAACCCGCAGAACTATCTGTGGGGCGACTTTGCCGCCGCGGCGGTGCTTTCCGCCATTCCGATTACCGTGGTGTTCCTGCTGGCCCAGCGCTGGTTGGTTAACGGCCTGACGGCTGGCGGAGTGAAAGGTTAATTTTTTTGTAACACCTGCCCCAAATTTCAGAGGAGGGATGACGGTTTTGCGGTAATGCGCGACCCCAACCGGGTATTACCGCCGTCGCCCTCAGCTGAAAAAGTAAGGCAAATGCCACTGCTATCCTCAACTGGACCCTACATAAATTCTATTTGTGACTGTTGGTCAGCGGCCCTGGAGGCCGCTTTTTTTTATTCGCGCTTCAGACGGTTGGAGTTACACAGCCAGAGCGTTATCACCAGAATCAGGATCGCCGCGGAGTAAATCAGCACCGCCATAGGCGACTCATGATCGATAATGATCAGGCGGACGATTGCGGTGATGCCGATATAGACAAAGTAGCGCAGCGGGAAGTGAAATCCCGACTCAAAGTACTTCACTATCAGCGCGATAAACTCGAAATAGAGGAAGTAGACCACCAGCCCTTCCACCAGCTTGTACTTGCTGACAGGCTCCGGGGTGAACAGGACGTGCGCCAGATGCAGCGTCTCCTTTCCCAGAAATACGATCAGAATGACCCCCAGGCACAGCAGGCCAAGATTCAAAACGGTTTGCATTGCGGTTGCAATAAAACTCACCAACGGACGATAAACCGGCGGCATAGGTACACCTCATCATCATGATTTCCTGTGACCTGTATAACGCAAAAATGTGATCCAGATCTACATTTGTGAGTCCCTTCTTTCCACTGCTTGCCTTTCTCATCTCCGATGAAATACGTAAAAAGAGAAATTTTTACTTTCGGCAACGCTGTGAGGTAGTTAACTAAATCCCTTTTTATGTTCAAAAAACAGAATATAAATACCCGTCAAATCAGTTAATTAACCATAATAAGATCACAATTTTACAATATTGTAATAAGCGAATATTTTTCTCTTTCAGGCATAAATTACGCCCGCATTAGAGTAAGTTTTTCCTTAGAAATTGACTTAGCATACTCGCAGATTAATAAACCCTCGTTAGCGGAACGATATAAAACATGACTACTGAACACTCATCCCTGTTTATAAACTGGCTAAAAAAAGAAGTGGCTCCGGCATTAGGCTGTACGGAACCCGTTGCTATTTCTTTTACCGCCGCTTACGCTGCGAAACATTTAGATACGGCTTGTCAAAACATTAGCGGCTTTATTTCTGCGAACCTGTACAAGAATGCGATGGGCGTAACTATTCCGGGCACTTCCGTCAGCGGGGTGGCGCTCGCAGCCGCAATTGGCGCATTTGGTGGCGATGCGGATAAAGGTTTAAAAACGCTGGAGGGAATTACCGAACGGCATGTTGAATTAGCCCAGATGTTAATTGCCGATGGCCAGGTCAATATTAGCGTGAAAGATACTCCTGACTTTATTCATCTGGATCTGACGCTAACGGGTGGCGAAAAGAGCTGCCGCGTGGTGGTCAAGGGCACGCATACCAATATCGTTGAGCTGTATATTAATGGCGAAGCGCAGGTGCTGGCTGACAAACAGAGTACGGTAACGCAGCAGGAAACATTAGCAACCTTCTCGCTTGCGGAAGCCTTTAATTTTATTAACGAGGTCGAATTCGCCGACATCGCATTTATTCTCGAAGCCGCCCGGCTCAATTCGGCGCTGGCGGAGGAAGGTAAAAGCAAAAAATACGGCTTGAACATCAACGGCACCTTCTCTGATGCGGTAAAAAATGGCCTGCTCAGCAACGACCTGCTGAGTAAAGTCATCATCAATACCGTCGCCGCATCCGACGCACGAATGGGCGGAGCCCCCGTCGTCGCGATGTCTAACTTTGGTTCCGGTAACCAGGGTATCGCCGCCACCATGCCGGTAGTGACGGTCGCGGAGCATCTTAACGCCGATGAAGAGACCCTCGCGCGGGCGCTGGCGCTCTCCCACCTGACCGCCATATCGATCCACTCCCGCTATACGCGTCTCTCCGCGCTATGCGCGGCGTCCACGGCAGCGATGGGCGCCGCGGCTGGCATGGCGTGGTTATTTACCCGTGACCTGCAAACAATTAATACCGCTATTATTAATATGATCAGCGATATTACCGGCATGATTTGTGATGGCGCCTCTAATAGCTGCGCAATGAAAGTGTCGTCCGTGGTTTCCAGCGCCTTTAAGGCCGTACTGATGGCGATGCAAAATAGCTGCGCAGGCTCTAATGACGGCATTGTTTGCGCTGACGTTGAGCAGACTATTAATAATCTCTGCCGTCTGGTAATTAAGCCTATGGCCTATACCGATAAAGAAATCATCAACATTATGGTAGCAAAGTAATCATTAATTAGCGTTTTAATGTACCTTACACAAATAATTAATCTCCTGAATACAACAGGTATTGTTTATGAACAAAAAAGTGATTCTACGGGGTATGAGCGCCATACTTCCCCTGTGCATCGGCGACTTTCCGTTTTCATTTATTGTCGGCGCGCTAAGCGTTAGCGCCGGGATGAGTATCTGGCAAAGTACGGCATGGTCGACGATTGTCATCGCCGGTTCGGCACAAATGCTGGCGTTAAATATGCTAAAAACCGGAGCGAGCCTTGGGGTGATTATATTCACCACGCTGATTATTAATCTTCGCCATATGCTTTATAGCGCCTCTATTTCCAGTACGGTACGCGAAGCCTCCTTCTTTAAAAAATGCTTTATGGCGTATGCCCTGACCGATGAAGTGTACGCCACGACGGTGAAAGAGATGGAGGAGAATAAAAAAGATAAATATCTTTTCTATTTTTCAGCAATGCTGACGTTTTGGTTCGCCTGGGTGCTAGCCGATTTCCTTGGCGCTCTGGTTGGCGCCTCTTTTCCGCACATTGAAAAATATGGTCTGGACTTCGCGATGGTCGCCGCATTTATCGCCATCGTGGTCCCACAAATCAAAAGCCAGGCCTGCACCGTCGCCGCCGTTGTTGCTGCCGTATCCGGGGTACTTTTGGTCGTACTGCCCTACTCGTTAGGTATCGTCGTCGCGTCCGTACTGGGCGTAATGGCGGGCCTGAGCGTCGATCTCGCCGAAGAGCGTAAACAGGCGCAGGCCGCTGACAAACTCTCTCTCGAAGGAGCGCTGGAAAATGAGTAATAGCTTTTTTATCGCCCTGACGCTGGGCATGGCCGCCGTGACCTTTCTTATTCGCTTCTCGTTCATTGGCCTCGCCGGGAAGATTCAGATGTCGAGCCGGGTCAGCAAAACGCTGCGTTTTGTGCCGGTGACCGTGCTGCCGGCCATCATCACGATTCAGATCCTGAGCGTGAACTCCAGCATGGAGTTCGATTTGAAAAACCCGAAGGTGATCGCCGCGATTATTTGCACGCTCGCCAGCTTCCGCCTGGGCCTGGTCTGGGTCGTCGTCAGCGGCGTCGGTTCACTGGTTTTGCTCAACTATTTCATGTAATCACCTATCAGAAGGAATCAACAGAATGATAATTACCACCGCCGCTGCGCCTGCCGCCATTGGCCCGTATGTTCAGGGAGTAAATCTGGGTACCATGACGATGACCTCAGGGCAGCTCCCGGTCAATCCGCAGGACGGCACCATGTCTGACGACATCGCTCAGCAGACGCGACAGTCGCTGGACAACGTTAAGGCTATCGTTGAAGCGGCGGGTTTGCAGGTGAAAAACATCGTTAAGACGATGGTCTTCGTCAAGGATCTGAATGACTTCGCCACCATCAACGCGGTGTATGAAGCGTTCTTCACCGAACACAACGCGGCCTTTCCGGCCCGTTCCTGCGTCGAAGTCGCCAGACTGCCTAAAGATGCGGGCATTGAGATCGAAGCCATCGCCGTCGCCTGATCCCCGGCCGGAGGCCATCCTCCGGCCACTTCTTATCCCCCCCCACTTTTGAGGTTTACCCGCAGCGAACTTTACGGGCAAAATATCGCCACTTCTTTGCGAGGAACGCAGAATGCTAAAGATTCGTCTTGCACGTCCGGAAGATGCGGCTTTACTCAACCAGATGGCCAATGCCAGCTATCGCCACCACTTTGCCCACCTCTGGCACAACGCCGATGAAATGGAGCACTACCTGCAGCAAGAGTATTCCATGGCCGCGCTGGCGCACAGCCTGGCCGATCCGCAGTGCTGCTGGTTGATTGCTGAGGCAGAGGAGCCAATTGGCTTTGCTAAATATGCCTGCCGCCAGGACATCAACCCCGAAGGCCCAACGGGTACGCTATTGCATAAACTCTATCTATTACCTGACGCCACCGGGCATCGCTACGGCGAGCAGATTTTTCGCGCCGTCGAGAAGCGAGCGAAAGAGGCCGGTGAAAGCTGGCTATGGCTGGAAGTGCTCGCCGCGAATACCGGTGCCCGCCGTTTTTATGAACGTCAGGGGATGCAGCACGTGAAGGATGTGGCATTTCATTCTGCAACCCAGGAAAGCACACTCCATATTCTGGCTAAACCAATCTGAGAGGCAGCATGCATACCCTTCGTGAAACCGCCATTCGCAACGTCGCCAGCGGCGAAAACGTGGTGATTTACCAGCCCGCCAACCTCTACGACTGCACGCTTGGCGATAACGTCTTCGTCGGGCCGTTTGTAGAGATTCAGGGCCATACCCGCATCGGCAACGACAGCAAAATTCAGTCCCACACCTTTATCTGCGAGTACGTGACCATCGGCGAGCGCTGTTTTATCGGCCACGGCGTGATGTTCGCCAACGATATGTTCCGCGAGGGAAAACCCAACGCCGACCGCGAGAGCTGGGGAAGAATTGTGATTGGCAACGATGTGTCTATCGGCAGCGGCGCAACCATTCTGGCGGTCAGCATCTGCGATGGGGTCGTGATTGGCGCGGGCAGCGTGGTGACCAAATCCATTACGGAGAAAGGCGTGTGGGCCGGGAACCCGGCAAAGCTGCTGCGGCGGCTATAACAAAAATGCCGGCCACATGGGCCGGCATTGCGAACGTTTTAGCGATTATGCGCGCCAGGATTTATAGCGGTTAATCAGGCCGTTAGTGGAGCTATCGTGGCTGCTCACTTCGGAACCATCTTTCAGCTCCGGCAGAATGCGGTTAGCCAGCTGTTTGCCCAGCTCAACGCCCCACTGGTCGAAGGTGAAGATGTTCATAATCACGCCCTGGGTGAAGATTTTGTGCTCATACAGGGCAATCAGCGCGCCCAGGCTGAACGGCGTAATTTCACGCAGCAGGATGGAGTTGGTGGGGCGGTTGCCTTCAAACACTTTGAACGGCACCACGTGTTCCAGGGTCGCCGGATCTTTACCCTGATCGCGATATTCCTGCTCAACCACTTCGCGGGATTTACCAAACGCCAGCGCTTCGGTCTGCGCAAAGAAGTTGGACAGCAGCTTCGGATGGTGATCGGACAGCGGGTTATGCGTAATCGCCGGCGCGATAAAGTCGCAAGGCACCATTTTGGTCCCCTGGTGAATCAGCTGGTAGAACGCGTGCTGACCGTTGGTCCCCGGCTCGCCCCAGATGATTGGGCCAGTCTGGTAATCCACGGCGTTGCCGTTACGGTCAACGTATTTACCGTTGGATTCCATGTTGCCCTGCTGGAAGTAGGCGGCAAAACGGTGCATATACTGGTCGTACGGCAGAATCGCTTCGGTTTCAGCGCCGAAGAAGTTGTTGTACCAGATACCGATCAGCGCCAGCAGCACCGGCAGGTTTTTCTCAGCCGGCGTGGTGGAGAAGTGTTTGTCCATCGCGTGCGCGCCGGAGAGCAGCTCAACAAAGTTGTCGAAGCCCACGGACAGGATGATGGACAGGCCGATGGCTGACCACAGAGAGTAACGGCCGCCAACCCAGTCCCAGAACTCAAACATATTGGCGGTATCAATACCGAACTCGCCAACCGCTTTACCGTTGGTCGAGAGCGCGGCGAAGTGTTTCGCGACGTGCTTCTCATCGCCAGCGGTCGCCAGGAACCAGTCGCGCGCGCTGTGAGCGTTGGTCATGGTTTCCTGAGTAGTAAAGGTTTTCGACGCGACCAGGAACAGGGTAGTTTCCGGGTTCACCGTTTTCAGCACTTCGGCAATGTGGGTACCATCGACGTTAGAAACAAAATGCATATTCAGGTGATTTTTGTACGGGCGCAGCGCTTCGGTCACCATGAACGGGCCGAGGTCGGAGCCGCCGATACCGATGTTGACGACGTCGGTAATCGCTTTACCGGTGTAGCCTTTCCAGCTGCCGGAGATAATGGCTTCGGAGAAGGTTTTCATCTTCTCAAGCACGGCGTTCACTTCCGGCATCACGTCTTTGCCATCAACCAGAATCGGAGTATTGCTGCGGTTACGCAGCGCAACGTGCAGCACCGCGCGGTCTTCCGTGCGGTTAATCTTCTCGCCGGAGAACATGGATTTAATGGCGTCGGCCAGGAAGGTCTCTTTGGCCAGGTCCTGCAGTTTTGCCAGCGTCTCTTCGGTGATGCGGTTTTTGGAAAAATCCACCAGCATCAGATCGTCGAACGTGGCGGAGAATTTAGAGAAACGATCGCTATCCTTCGCGAACAGATCCGCGATGGTAACGTCTTTCATTTCATCAAAGTGTTTCTGTAATGCCTGCCAGGCAGAGGTCTGCGTTGGGTTGATGTTTTTCATTAGCAATACTCTTCTGATTTGAGAATTGTGACTGCGGTCGATTGTAGCGCCGGTGACGAAAAATTGTGATGATTTTTGTGTTATGCCGATGATACGCGTCAGGATTAGAGCCAATTTGGCGCAAATCGCCCCTCATAGTATAGACATCATAAGGCTTTTTTCTGTCAGCGACTCGCGCATGAAAAATCCGCATAACCCTGACGTTGACATACTTCGCCTGAAGCCTTTATATAACGGCAGTACCTACATATACGTAGGTAGGTATGGATCGCGCATTTCACGCTACAGCGAAAGGGTATTGCAGGGGGGTATAATGTCCCGCGTCCCCCTGGCAAAGTGAAAGACGTCGGTAATTGCCAGAAGAGGTGCGTTGCCCAGGTAACCGTATTGGAGGAGCCAGTCCGGGGAAAATACGTGAGGGGGAGCAACGCCGAGGTGAATAAGCGTCTGGTTACGCTCATCACCGGCCACAGGGGCTGAATCCCCTGGGTTGTCACCAGAAACGTTCGCAGTCGGGCGTTTCATACTCGCCGTCTGATGCACAGCATCGGCAAGCGGGTCTACAAGGTGGAGCACTTCTGGGTGACATCGTAGTTTGTTTATCGCTCTGCGCCCACCCTGTTTTTCGCTCTTCCCTTGTGCCATGGCTGAATAATTTGGCCTGGCTTATTAAGACATTTTATTGCAATCCGGTTGCGTCCAGCCCCGCCAGGATTGGTTTTCTGGAATCGTTTTAATAAGTCAGGCCCCCTGACACGAGGTTGTTATGACAGACTTAGTTGTAGCCAAGTTCGGCGGCACCAGCGTTGCCGATTTTGATGCCATGAACCGCAGCGTGGACGTCGCGCTGCTGGACGCCAATACCCGCGTGGTGGTGCTTTCCGCCTCAGCGGGGGTGACCAACCTGCTGGTCGCCTTAGCGGAAGGGCTGGAACCCGGCGAACGTTTCGCGAAGCTCGATGCCATGCGTCAAATCCAGTTCAATATTCTGGAGCGTCTGCGCTATCCCAACGTTATTCGCGATGAAATTGAGCGCCTGCTGGAAAACATCACCACCCTGGCGGAAGCCGCCTCCCTGGCCAGTTCAACCGCGTTAACCGACGAACTGGTCAGCCACGGCGAACTGATGTCTACTCTGCTGTTTGTCGAGATCCTGCGCGAGCGCGGCATCGCCGCCCAGTGGTTCGACGTGCGCAAAATTATGCGCACCAACGACCGCTTTGGCCGCGCGGAACCGGATATTGCCGCCTTATCCGAATTAACCCAGCAGCTGCTGGCCCCGCGTCTTGCGGAAGGCGTGGTGATCACCCAGGGCTTTATTGGCAGCGAAGCCAAAGGCCGCACCACCACCCTGGGCCGCGGCGGCAGCGACTATACCGCCGCGCTACTCGGCGAAGCGCTAAACGCCACCCGCGTCGACATCTGGACCGATGTTCCGGGTATCTATACCACCGACCCGCGCGTCGCCCCGGCGGCCAAACGCATTGACGTTATCGCTTTTGAAGAAGCGGCGGAAATGGCGACCTTTGGCGCGAAGGTCCTGCATCCGGCTACCCTGCTCCCCGCCGTGCGCAGCGATATTCCGGTATTCGTCGGCTCCAGCAAAGAGCCGAAAGCCGGCGGCACGCTGGTGTGCAAAAACACCGAAAACCCGCCGCTGTTCCGCGCGCTGGCGCTGCGCCGCAAGCAGACGCTGCTAACCCTGCACAGCCTGAATATGCTGCACTCACGCGGTTTTCTGGCCGAGGTATTCAGTATTCTGGCCCGCCACAGTATCTCCGTCGATCTGATCACCACGTCGGAAGTGAGCGTGGCGCTGACCATGGATACCACCGGTTCGACGTCGGCTGGCGATACCCTGCTCACCCAGGGACTGTTGACCGAACTTTCCTCTCTGTGCCGCGTTGAGGTCGAGCAGGATCTGGCGCTGGTCGCCATCATTGGTAATGAACTGTCGAAGGCGTGCGGCGTCGGTAAAGAGGTGTTTGGCGTACTGGACCCGTTTAATATTCGTATGATTTGCTACGGCGCATCCAGCCATAACCTGTGTTTCCTGGTCCCGGGTGCGGATGCCGAAAAAGTGGTGCAGAAGCTGCATCATAATCTGTTCGAGTAATAGCGAATAAAATGGCCCGCCATTTCTGCCGGGCCATTTTTAGTTTCCCATCACCGTGGTGATCAGCAATCTGTCCAACTCCCTGACATCACCGCTCCGGCTCTCCGGCAGCGCTGGCGGGATTGCGCCCCTGAGCAGCTCGGACTGAATAAACGCATGCAGCAGCGGTCGACGCGGGCCGTTTTCCGCCTCTCCCGCACGCTGTTTACGCTCCAGCAGCTCGTCTATTTCCGCACGTAGACCCGTTTCCAGCTCGCTTCCCGCCAGCAGTTCATCAAAGCGCATCGGCGGCACGCCTTTTCCCGCCTCAACCCAGCGGACGGCCAGCAGCGGGCGCAATACGTAAAAGTACTTTTTCAGCCGCACCCGTTCGCCTTGCAGATAGCCGCGAAAATTTTTCCTGGCCATCGAGTAGTAATGCCAGCGGGCGCGAACCGGAGAAAACCAATGCGGGATGAGTTTTTTAAGCGCCTGAACCGTCGCATCATCCTGCCGATACACCACCGGTGAATCCAGCCATTCGATCAGCGTCGGGTTCGCCCCTTTCAACAGACCCAGCGCTTTGCGCCACTCCCAGCCGCAGACGTCCAGCTCATCGTCGATGGGCAGCTCGATAACATCGCGCTGCGCGTCCACCCGCAGATACCACTCCAGCGAATGAACGTAGAGAAACCGCACATCATAATCGCTGTCCGGCGAAGCAAAGCCCCAGCCCCGGCTGCCGGACTCGCAGGCGTAGAGCACCCTGACGCCGTAGCGCCGCTCCACGTCGTTTAACTGCCGCTGCACCTTATGGCGCATGGCGGCGTTCACACCGTGATACGTCATTTTCATTATCCTTTTAGATTCACCAGGCCATGCAGCACCTGGTCGAGACCGCCAAAGACCGAGATTTTATCGATACGCTCCGCCACTCTTTCCAGCGTTTCCAGCTCTTTTAAACGCAACGCCACCGGATTGTTTTCCATCACCTTCGCGGTGTTGAGCAACGAGCGCGTCGCCGCGGTCTCTTCACGCCGGCGGATCACGTTCGCCTGCGCCGATTTCTCCGCCTCCACCAGCTGCGACAAAATGGCTTTCATGTCGCCGGGCAGCACAATATCCTTCACGCCCAGCGACGCGACGTCGATACCAAATGCCGCCATGCGCTCGGTGACCTGCGCGCTCACGACCTCATCAATGATTTTCTTATCTTCCAGCAGCTCATCCAGCGTTCGCGTTCCGACGGCTTCACGCAGCGCAAACTGCAGCTCGCGATACAGATGGTCCAGCGGCTTCGTCAGCTGTCCAAACGCCTGCAGTACATCGCTGTAGCGCCAGTTCGCCGCCAGATTTAAACGCAGGTTCACTTTATCTTTGGTCAGAATCTCCTGGCCGCCAACCTCCAGCACCTGCAGGCGGGTATCGACCACTTCCGCTTCCACCAGATGATTGACCTTCCAGTACGCGCTCAGGCCAGGCTGCAGCAGCGATTGTGTCTCGCCGTCGATTTTCAGCACCCCGACGTGCCACGCCGGCACCGATACGGTGAGGATCGCTTCGCGGCCTTTTACCGCCCCGTGACGTCGCGGCTGCAGCACCGCATTCATAATGTCAGCCGGAACCGCAACCTGCCGGGTATCGATACGTAGCAGCTGAATTTCATCACCGGCGGACCAGTACAGTCGGCGCGTCGAAGGCGGTAAAATTTCCTGCAGCACACCGTTGGCATACAGCGCCCCGGCCTCGACATCCGTCAAATCCGCCGCCAGGCAGTAGCGTTCAATCCATTCCGGCTGAAAGCGTCGTAAATACTCCGCCAGCGCCTCCGGCACTTCGCTGCCGTCCCGGTTAACGATCAGCACTTCGGGGACGTTGAACCACGGCAGGCGATGCTCGCCCGCTTCCAGAACCTGATAGTAGTCACCCTGACGGGATAAAAGGCCAAGCTGGCCTTTACGTATCGTGATTTTCTTCGTCATTTTTTGTTCCTTAGCAAAATCAGGCGCGGGTGCAGGGGCGAAGCCGCAGGGGAACTCCCTTTTGCCTGCGGCACGGCGCCTTTACCGGCGGCCTGCTGTGGGGCGTGCTGACTGCGCATCACCCCGCGTTATTTCTATGATTAACGACCAGTTTTCATTGGAGATGAAATCGGGAATCGAACCCATTGGTGGTCATCGGCTGACGGAACGCGCCCGAAAAACGGCCTGTACCGTTCCTGGCGTGCCGGCGAGGTTTAACCCCCTGCGTTTTCAGCGTCGTGACGGAAGGGATATTGCCAGTTGCGTGCCAACAATAAAAAATGCGAGAGTTATTTTTCAATCAATTGATTAATAACGCTTTTGTTTTTAATTCAAACGGTAACGCTTGCCGCCGGCAGCAGGTTTTTTTATCTTTAAATATCGAAACTTATCTTTTGGGATAAACATGAAAAAGCGGCGAGTGGTCATTGGCGTCCTCGGAACGGTGCTGGACAAACGCGGCAAGCGGGCGAATCGCTTTAAAAAATGGCGGCCTACCGTTGGGCTATGCCAGCAGGCCGATTTTCCTGTCGACAGGCTGGAGCTTCTCCACCAGCCGCGTGATGAAAATATGGCGCAAAAGCTGATTGACGATGTCGCCCAGCTTTCGCCGCATACCGAAGTGCGCCCGCATACGATTGAGATAAACGATCCGTGGGATTTTGAAGAGGTCTACGCGGCGTTTCTCGACTTCGCCAACCGCTATCGCTTTGATACCGAAAACGAAGAGTATCTGGTGCACATCACCACCGGGACCCACGTGGCGCAGATCTGCTGGTTCCTGCTGACCGAAGCGCGCTATCTCCCCGCCAGCCTGCTGCAGACCAGCCCTGCGCCGAAAGGCGCAGCGGATGACGCCGTCGCCGCCGGTATTTACTCGGTGATCGATCTGGACTTAAGCCGCTACGCCGCGCTCACCAGCCGCTTTCAGCGCGAGCAGCAGCAGTCCGTCTCCTTCCTGAAGGCGGGTATCGAGACGCGTAATGCGACGTTCAACGCGCTTATCGATCGTATTGAGCGCGTGGCGATCCGATCGACCGATCCGATCCTGCTGACCGGCCCAACGGGCGCCGGGAAGTCCGTCCTCGCCAAACGTATTTTTCAGCTTCGTCAGTCGCGCCATCGGGTGGCGGGAAAATTCATGGCGGTAAACTGCGCCACGCTGCGCGGTGATAACGCCATGTCCACGCTGTTTGGACATGTCAAAGGCGCGTTTACCGGCGCGGTTACGCCTCGCGCCGGGCTATTACGCGAAGCCGACGGCGGCGTGCTGTTTCTCGATGAAATCGCCGAGCTGGGGCTTGATGAGCAGGCTATGCTGCTGAAGGCCATCGAAGAAAAAACCTTTTTCCCGTTTGGCTCGGATAAAGAGGTGCACAGCGACTTCCAGCTAATCGCCGGCACGCATCGCGATATGCAGCAGTGGGTGGCGGAGGGGCGCTTTCGCGAAGATCTTTATGCGCGCATCAATATGTGGCGCTTTGCCCTCCCCGGCCTGGCGCAGCGGCGGGAAGATATTGCGCCGAACGTGGAGTATGAATTACGGCGACTGGCCAACGAGCGGCAGACGCAGATCCGCTTCGATAAAGAGGCCCGCGAACGCTATCTGGCCTTTGCCTGCTCGCCGCAGGCGCAATGGCGCGGCAATTTCCGCGAGCTAGGCTCCTCCGTGGCGCGTATGGCGACCCTGGCCGAGCAGGGGCGCATTACGCTGGCCGTTGCGGAAGAGGAGATAATGCTGCTGAAAGAGAGCTGGCAGCTCACGACATCTTCTCCTGATATTGCGCTGGAAATCGATCTGTTCGATCGCCGCCAGCTGGAAACGGTGCTGGAGGTCTGCCAACGCAGCGCTTCGCTCTCCGAAGCCGGACGCGAGCTGTTCGCCGTCTCCCGGCAAAAAAAGGCCAACCCTAACGATGCCGACCGCTTGCGCAAATATTTAGCGCGCTTCGGACTCAGCTGGGAGCTTATCCGCAGCGGAACATGAGCATAATTTGTTTGAATAATATGTCTTAGCACGATAAACAATAGCGATGGCCGGGCTCGATCCCGGCCGGTCTATAACAAGCAAACACAACTTACGTGCAAGGAAAACAACATGCTCGCCACGCTTACGCGGCTGTTCCCATTATGGGCGCTGCTGCTCTCGGTTATCGCCTATTACACGCCATCCACTTTTACCCCCGTTGGCCCGTGGGTCCCGACGCTGCTGATGCTGATTATGTTCGGCATGGGCGTGCATCTGAAAGTCGACGATTTTAAGCGCGTGCTTTCTCGCCCCGCGCCGGTCGCCGCAGGCATTTTTCTCCACTACCTGGTGATGCCGCTCGCCGCCTGGCTGCTGGCGCTGATTTTTCACATGCCGCCCGAGCTCTCCGCCGGGATGGTGCTGGTCGGCAGCGTCGCCAGCGGTACGGCATCCAACGTGATGATCTTTCTGGCAAAAGGCGACGTCGCGCTCTCAGTCACCATCTCATCGGTTTCCACGCTGGTTGGCGTGGTCGCCACCCCGCTGCTGACGCGTCTGTACGTGGATGCGCATATTCAGGTGGACGTGATGGGGATGCTGCTCAGCATTCTGCAAATCGTGGTGATCCCGATTGCGCTGGGGCTGGTAGTGCACCATCTGCTGCCGAAAGTGGTGAAGGCGGTGGAGCCGTTCCTGCCGGCCTTTTCGATGGTCTGCATTCTGGCGATTATCTGCGCCGTGGTGGCCGGTTCCGCATCGCATATCGCTTCCGTAGGCTTTGTGGTGATTATCGCCGTCATCCTGCATAACACCATCGGCCTGCTCGGCGGCTACTGGGGCGGACGGCTGTTTGGCTTTGACGAATCCACCTGCCGCACGCTGGCGATCGAGGTGGGAATGCAGAACTCCGGACTTGCCGCCGCGCTGGGGAAAATCTACTTTGGCCCGCTGGCCGCGCTGCCCGGGGCGCTGTTCTCGGTCTGGCACAACCTGTCCGGCTCGCTGCTGGCCGGTTACTGGTCAGGGAAGCCGATTGCGGATGAATCGCGTCAAACGGAAAAAGAGAGCTAACAACCCGTAATTTTCCCGGCTTGCGCTGCGCTTAGCCGGGCTACGGTCCGTGCAGCTTGCGGGTTTTGTAGCCCGGACAGGTGCGCAGCGCCGCCTCCGGGATTTTCTGCGAGGCACAACAATTTACCGTGAGACGTCAGCCCCAATACCGTACACTGAAACCACAGGCTAATTGAGGGCACCACTATGGCACTCCCCCGCATCACGCAAAAAGAGATGACCGAGCGCGAACAGCGCGAACTGAAAACCCTGCTCGACCGCGCGCGCATCGCCCATGGCCGTCCGCTGACCAACGCGGAAACCAATAGCGTGAAAAAAGAGTACATCGATAAACTGATGGCCCTGCGCGAGGCCGAGGCTAAGAAAGCCCGCCAGCTGAAGAAAAAGCAGGCTTATAAACCGGACGCAGAGGCCTCGTTTTCCTGGTCGGCAAATACCCCGACGCGCGGCAGACGTTAACGCCCTTTCTTCTTGCGCCCCGGCGCGGTAAAGCGTTTGCCGTTCGACGCCGGGCGGGAGGACTTGTCGCTGGTTTTTTCAATCGCCACGACGGGACGCTTGATGCCGGCCGTTTTCGGCTTCGCTTTTGCCTTCGGTTTCGCTTCTGAGGACGAGTTTTCAATCAGTTTGAAAAGATCGATCAGCTCATCGTCGGTCAGATCGCGCCACTCTCCCAGCGGGATCCCCGTCAGGCTGACGTTCATGATCCGCGTCCGCTCAAGCTTCGTCACTTCATAGCCAAAGTGTTCGCACATCCGGCGGATCTGGCGATTCAGCCCCTGCACCAGGGTAATGCGGAACACAAACGGCGCTTCTTTTTTCACTTTGCACTTCTTCGTCACCGTGCCGAGAATCGGTACGCCCGCCCCCATGCCGCGGATAAACTCATCGGTCACCGGCTTATCAACGGTGACCAGATACTCTTTTTCGTGATCGTTACCGGCACGCAGGATTTTATTCACCAGATCGCCATGGTTGGTCAGAAAGATCAGCCCCTGGGAGTCTTTATCCAGACGTCCGATGGGGAAAACGCGTTTGCTGTGGTTTACGAAATCAACGATGTTGTCGCGTTCGCCGTCTTCGGTGGTGCTGACGATGCCAACCGGTTTATTCAGCGCAATCAGGACCAGATCGTCCGCTTCGCGCGGCTCAATCAACCGGCCATTGACCTTTACCACGTCGCCCGCTTTAACCTGGTCGCCGATGGTGGCGCGCTTGCCGTTGATAAAAACGTTGCCTTGTTCGATAAAGCGATCGGCTTCACGACGCGAGCAAATTCCGCTTTCGCTGATGTATTTATTGAGTCGGGTTGATGAGTCGGGCAGCATAAAATCTCCTGTAAAAGCGAAATATACCCTACCTTGCGGGCGATAAAAAAGAATCGCGCTCTCGTCGCCTGCCGCTAAATGTGATCTGCCCCGCCTTTCAACACAAAAGTGTGCCCATGAAAGCCCGGCAACTTTGCCCGGCGAAACAAAGCAGAATCAGGCTCTTATCACGTCCGGCACAAAGGTGCCATAAACCACCGGTAAGCAACGCAAATGTGCAACAGAAACGGTCGGAACATCATCATGAAATAGAGGAAAATTTCTTTGAAGCGGGTCGCTGATGGGGTTATATCAGATCATGACAGCAACTCTCCCATTTGCACAAATGTGCAGGAGCCGACAGTGACGATGGAAAACAGCGACGATATTCGTCTGATCGTGAAAATCGCCCAGCTCTACTATGAGCAGGATATGACCCAGGCGCAGATTGCCCGCGAGCTGGGGATATACCGCACCACTATCAGCCGTCTGCTGAAGCGCGGCCGCGAGCAGGGCATCGTCACTATCGCCATCAACTACGACTACAACGAAAATCTGTGGCTTGAGCAGCAGCTAAAACAAAAATTCGGTCTCAAAGAGGCGGTGGTGGCGGCCTGCGACTCACTGCTGGAGGAGGATCAGCTCAATCTTATCGGCCTGCATGGCGCGCAATTGGTCGACAGGCTGCTGGAGCCGGGCGATATCGTCGGCTTCTCCTGGGGTCGGGCGGTGCGCGCGCTGGTGGAGAATCTGCCGCAGGCCAGCCAGTCCCGTCAGGTTATCTGCGTGCCGATTATCGGCGGCCCCTCCGGAAAACTGGAAAGTCGCTACCACGTGAATACGCTGACCTACGGCGCAGCGGCGAAGCTGAAAGCGGAATCTCATCTCGCTGATTTCCCGGCACTGCTGGATAACACATTAATTCGCAACGGTATTATGCAGTCCCGGCATTTTAAAACGATTGCCTCCTACTGGGATAACCTGGACGTCGCGCTGGTGGGCATTGGTTCTCCGGCGATCCGCGACGGCGCCAACTGGCATGCATTTTACGGCAGTGAAGAGAGCGACGATCTCAACGCTCGCCAGGTCGCCGGCGATATCTGTTCGCGTTTTTACAACATTGATGGCGCGCTGGTCGAAACCGCCATGAGCGAAAAAACGCTCTCTATCGAAATGGCGAAACTCAGGCAGGCGCGCTACTCGGTGGGTATCGCCATGGGCGAGGAGAAATACGCCGGGATTCTTGGCGCCTTAAACGGTCATTACATTAATTGTCTGGTGACGAATCGAGAAACCGCTGAGTCATTACTGAAGTAAATGTCAAGAATATGATTTCACGCAGCGCTGCTGCGGGGGATCCCTTTATCTAAAGAAACAGGAGTCGATAATGAATACATGGTTAAATTTAAAAGACAAAATAATTATCGTGACCGGCGGCGCATCAGGAATCGGCCTGGCGATTGTCGATGAGTTATTAGCCCAGGGCGCAAACGTGCAGATGATCGATATTCACGGCGGCGACAAACATCAGAATCGCGTTAATTATAATTTCTGCCCAACCGATATTTCCAGTGCCAGCGAAGTGAATAAAACCGTCGAGAGTATTATTCAGCGCTTTGGCCGCATTGATGGTTTAGTCAATAACGCCGGCGTCAACTTCCCGCGTTTATTAGTCGATGAGAAAGCGCCGTCCGGTCGCTATGAATTAAATGAAGCGGCATTCGAAAAAATGGTCAATATCAACCAGAAAGGCGTGTTCCTGATGTCGCAGGCGGTGGCGCGCCAGATGGTTAAACAGCGCAGCGGCGTGATTGTTAACGTCTCGTCGGAAAGCGGTCTCGAAGGCTCTGAAGGCCAGAGCTGCTACGCCGCGACCAAAGCCGCGCTGAACAGCTTTACCCGCTCCTGGTCGAAAGAGCTGGGCAAGCACGGTATTCGCGTCGTAGGCGTCGCGCCGGGCATTCTGGAAAAAACCGGGCTGCGTACGCCGGAATATGAAGAAGCGCTGGCCTGGACCCGCAATATCACCGTCGAACAGCTGCGCGAAGGCTATAGCAAAAATGCGATTCCTGTTGGTCGCTCCGGCCGTCTCAGCGAAGTTGCTGATTTTGTTTGCTATCTGCTCTCAGAGCGCGCCAGCTACATTACCGGAGTAACCACTAACATTGCGGGCGGCAAAACGCGCGGCTAAGGGGGAAACATGGTTAACGTCATCTTCTGCGCTCACGGTCAGCTGGCCTGCGCCATGCTCGACTCGGTGCGCATGGTTTACGGCGATGTCCACGTCAGCGCCGTGGCGTTTGTACCGGGGGAAAACGCGGGCGATATCGCCGATAAGCTTGAAAAGTTGGTAAGTACTCACAAAGTGGAGGAGTGGCTCATCGCCGTCGATCTACAGTGCGGCAGCCCGTGGAACGCCGCCGCCGGCCTGGCGATGCGCAACCCGCAGCTTCGGGTCATCAGCGGCCTGTCGCTACCGCTGGCTCTGGAGCTGGTCGATAACCAGCAAACGATGAATGCAGAAGCACTGTGCCAACATCTTGAGACCATCGCCAGCCAGTGCTGCGTCACCTGGCGGCAGCCGGAAACCATTGAGGAGGATTTCTGATGAACATTACGCTCGCACGCATTGATGACCGCCTGATTCACGGCCAGGTCACCACCGTTTGGTCAAAAGTGGCCAACGCCCAGCGCATCATTATCTGTAATGACGACGTGTATAACGACGACGTTCGCCGCACGCTGCTTCGCCAGGCCGCGCCGCCGGGCATGAAGGTCAATGTGGTGAATATCGAGAAAGCCGTCGCCGTTTATCACAACCCGCAATATCAGGACGAAACGGTTTTTTATTTATTCACTAATCCGCAGGACGTATTAACCATGGTGCAGCAGGGCGTCAAAATAGCCACGCTGAATATTGGCGGCATGGCCTGGCGACCGGGTAAAAAACAGTTAACCAAAGCGGTGTCATTAGACGCAGCGGATATTAATGCCTTTCAGCAGTTAGATAAGCTGGGCGTTAAGCTTGATTTACGCGTCGTGGCTTCGGATCCGTCGGTTAATATTCTCGATAAAATAGCAGAGCAGTCCGTTACAGAATAATAAAACGCGCCTTTTATTACACACTGTCATTCTGGATGCATCGCGGCGGCAAATGAGCGAGTCACCAGCAGCATAGCTAACTATGTGACTGGGGCGAGAGAATGCAGTCAACAAAGAGGCAGCCTGAAGAACATTGTGTAAATGCCGTAAAAGGCAGGGATTTCTATACCCTCAAGGTGACAAATTATGGAAATAAGTACCCTACAAATAATCGCCATATTTATTTTTTCCTGTATTGCCGGGATGGGCAGCGTGCTGGATGAATTCCAGACGCACCGGCCATTAATCGCCTGTACCGTGATTGGCTTAATTCTCGGCGATCTAAAAACCGGTATTATGCTCGGCGGGACGCTGGAGCTGATCGCGCTCGGCTGGATGAACGTCGGCGCGGCGCAGTCTCCGGATTCGGCGTTAGCCAGCATTATCTCCGCCATCCTGGTGATCGTGGGCCAGCAAAGCATCGCTACCGGAATAGCGATTGCGCTGCCGGTCGCTGCCGCAGGTCAGGTGCTCACCGTGTTCGCCCGCACCATTACCGTGGTGTTCCAGCACGCGGCGGATAAGGCCGCGGAAGAGGCGCGCTTCAGAACAATCGATCTGCTGCACGTGTCTGCGCTGGGCGTTCAGGCGCTGCGCGTCGCCATTCCCGCACTCATCGTTTCTCTGTTTGTCAGCGCGGATATGGTCAGCAATATGCTCAACGCCATTCCGGAATTCGTCACCCGCGGTCTGCAAATCGCCGGCGGTTTTATCGTGGTGGTCGGCTACGCCATGGTGCTGCGCATGATGGGCGTGAAGTATCTGATGCCCTTCTTCTTCCTCGGCTTCCTCGCGGGCGGCTATCTCGACTTTAGCCTGCTGGCCTTCGGCGGCGTCGGGGTCATCATCGCGCTGATTTATATCCAGCTTAATCCGCAGTGGCGTAAACCCGAACCGCAGGCCGCCGCCACCTCTTCCACTGCCCTTGACCAGCTTGACGACTGATGGAGCCCAACATGGAACAGAGAAAAATTACCCAAGGCGACCTGGTGAGCATGTTTCTGCGCTCCAACCTGCAGCAGGCGTCATTCAACTTCGAACGTATTCACGGGCTTGGCTTCTGCTACGACATGATCCCGGCCATCAAGCGCCTCTACCCGCTGAAGGAGGATCAGGTCGCCGCGCTGAAGCGCCATCTGGTGTTCTTCAACACCACTCCGGCAGTCTGCGGGCCGGTGATTGGCGTCACCGCCGCGATGGAGGAAGCCCGGGCCAACGGCGCCGCTATCGACGATGGCGCCATCAACGGGATCAAAGTTGGCCTGATGGGGCCGCTGGCAGGCGTGGGCGACCCGCTGGTATGGGGCACGCTGCGGCCGATTACCGCCGCCCTCGGCGCCTCGCTGGCGCTCTCCGGCAATATTCTTGGACCGCTGCTGTTCTTCTTTATTTTCAACGCGGTACGTCTGGCGATGAAGTGGTACGGGCTGCAGCTTGGCTTCCGTAAAGGGGTCAATATCGTCAGCGATATGGGCGGCAACCTGCTGCAAAAACTGACCGAAGGCGCCTCCATTCTTGGCCTGTTTGTGATGGGCGTGCTGGTGACCAAGTGGACCACCATCAACGTCCCGCTGGTGGTCTCGCAAACCCCGGGCGCCGACGGCTCGACCGTCACCATGACCGTACAGGACATCCTCGATCAGCTCTGCCCCGGCCTGCTGGCTCTGGGCCTGACGCTGCTGATGGTGCGCCTGCTCAATAAGAAAGTGAACCCGGTATGGCTGATTTTCGCCCTCTTCGGTTTGGGGATTATCGGTAACGCGCTGGGCTTCCTGTCCTGATTTTTCCGCCCCGGCGATGCCGGGGCTACTTCAACAAGTTAAACCCAAAAGATTTCGCAGCCGTCATGCGAAAGATGAAGGGGATGAGGTGGTAAACATGCAAACAACAACAGCCCTGCGGCTCTACGGCAAACGCGATCTGCGCCTGGAAACCTTTGAACTTCCGGCGATGCAGGATGATGAAATTCTCGCCAGGGTGGTCACCGACAGCCTGTGCCTCTCCTCGTGGAAAGAGGCGAACCAGGGCGAGGACCACAAAAAGGTGCCGGACGATGTGGCGACGAACCCAATCATTATCGGCCATGAGTTCTGCGGGGAGATTATCGCCGTCGGCAAAAAGTGGCAGCACAAGTTTCACGCCGGCCAGCGCTATGTGATTCAGGCCAACCTGCAGCTGCCGGATCGCCCGGACTGCCCCGGTTATTCTTTTCCATGGATCGGCGGCGAGGCCACCCACGTGGTGATCCCCAACGAGGTGATGGAACAGGATTGTTTGCTTTCCTGGGAAGGCGATACCTGGTTTGAAGGCTCGCTGGTGGAGCCGCTTTCCTGCGTGATTGGCGCCTTCAACGCCAACTATCATCTGCAGGAAGGCAGCTATAACCATGTGATGGGCATTCGCCCGCAGGGCCGCACGCTGATCCTCGGCGGCACCGGCCCGATGGGGCTACTGGCCATCGACTACGCGCTGCATGGCCCGATCAACCCGGCGCTGCTGGTGGTCACCGATACCAATAAGCCAAAGCTCAGCTATGCGCGCCAGCACTATCCCTCCGAGCCGCAAACGCTGATCCACTATCTGGATGGGCGCGACGCCAGCCGCGAAACGCTGATGGCGCTCTCCGGCGGCCACGGCTTTGACGATATCTTCGTCTTCGTCCCTAACGAACAGCTCATCACCCTGGCATCCTCGCTGCTGGCCCCGGACGGCTGCCTGAACTTTTTTGCCGGCCCGCAGGATAAGCAGTTCAGCGCACCGATCAATTTTTACGATGTGCATTACGCCTTCACCCACTACGTGGGCACCTCCGGCGGCAATACCGACGATATGCGCGCCGCCGTAGCGCTGATGCAGGAGAAAAAGGTGCAGACCGCGAAGGTGGTGACTCATATTCTGGGGCTGAACGCGGCGGGCGCGACCACCCTGGATTTACCGGCGGTAGGCGGCGGTAAGAAGCTGGTTTATACCGGAAAAAACATTCCGCTTACGCCGCTGGGAAACATTAGCGACCCGCAGCTGGCGGCGATTATGGAACGTCACCACGGTATCTGGTCAAAAGAGGCGGAAGAGTATCTTCTGGCCCACGCGGAGGATATTGCTCATGATTGATCGCGATACGCTGTTGTGCATGTCGCTGGCCGGTCGCCCGGGTAACTTCGGCACCCGCTTTCATAACTACCTGTATGAAAAGCTGGGGCTGAACTATATCTATAAAGCGTTTACGACCCAGGATATAGCCGCGGCGGTAAACGGCGTGCGCGCATTAGGCATTCGCGGCTGCGCGGTCTCTATGCCGTTTAAAGAGAGCTGCATAGCGTATCTTGACGCGCTTGCCCCTTCGGCAAAGGCGATTGATTCGGTCAACACCATCGTCAACGACGACGGCAGGCTGACCGGGCTGAATACCGACTATATCGCGGTGAAAAGCCTGATTGACAGCTATCAGCTCGATTCCTCAGCCAAAGTGATGATCCAGGGCAGCGGCGGAATGGGCAAAGCGGTCATCGCCGCCTTCCGCGATGCCGGTTTCCGCGATGTGATTATCGCCGCCCGCCATCGCGAGCGCGGCCTGGCGCTGGCAAAGCAGTACGGTTTTCAGTGGCAGCCCAGGCCGGAGGGAATCGCGGCGGATATTCTGGTTAACGTCACGCCGCTCGGCATGGCGGGCGGCGCGGAAAGCGAAACTCTGGCCTTTAGCCCGACGATGGTGGAACGGGCCGACGTGATATTTGACGTGGTCGCTCTGCCGCCGGAAACCCCGCTCATCAAGCTGGCGCAGAGGCTGGACAAGCGCGTTATCAGCGGCGCGGAGGTGATTGCCCTGCAGGCGGTGGAGCAGTTTGCGCTCTACACCGGCGTGCGTCCGGACGCGGCGCTGGTCGCTGAAGCCGCGGCCTTTGCCAGAGGATAAGGGCAAAACGGAGAGCGCCAGGGAGGGCGCTCTAATAACCGTTGATCAGAAAGTCGATTGCATCGCGCAGCGCAGCCCTGTCCGCCGTCAAATCAGCAACCCGCTTGCCCAGTTCTTTCTGCGGTAAACCCGCCATCATATGCGTCATCACAATATAAGTTTGACCGGCAATCGTAATCACGGGACAAATTTTGGTCGGAGGCTGGGTATCAGGTAGTTGGTTTTGTTCTATCACAGGGGCAACCAGGATATGCTTCAGGACATTCGCGACCGGATGCTGCAGGTTGATTAAATAAGGGAAAACCTTTTTACCGCTTCCCGTATTCTCATAAGCGCAATATTGTTCCATCAGAACGGCCTTTGAAAATCACTAAACGAACCGTTTTCTTCTACCCATTGGTTAATCGTATCGATCGATTTCTTATTGTCTCGTAACCACTCTTCACGTTTGTGCTCACGAAATTTCTCAAGTAAAGCTTCCGTTAAAACCGCCGAAATGTTGATTTTAAGTTTACGCGCCTCTTCCAGGATTTCAGGCGAAAGCGAGACATTGACTGATTTTTTAACGTTCGACGTAGTGCGCATGATAGCCCCCATGGTAATGCGCATGACATGCCTCAGATTAGCGTAATAAACGAGCATTTTCTATTCTTTGCCTGTGAATCATCAACGTAAAACTAAGCGGTTCCCGCTAACCTGTCACGCCCGGTAGAGTCAGTCTGCGAGGCACTTTCCAGATTAATTCAGAGAGTCGCTGCGCCAATAATCACCGTTCCGCTTTGCTCAGCGCGTCCCAGCGTGAGCCACGTCAGCAAGCGGTAAGATATCCTGTGATAACATCTCTGCCCGAATAATCATCTGGTCAAATGGAGAAATAATGGAACTGCTGCTATTGAGTAACTCAACGCTGCCGGGCAAAGCCTGGCTGGAACATGCGCTGCCGACCATTGCCGGGCAGCTAAATGGCCGCCGTTCTGCGGTATTCATCCCTTTTGCCGGGGTGACGCAAACCTGGGATGATTACACCGCGAAAACCGCCGCCGTCTTCAGCCCAATGGGCGTTACGGTTACCGGTATTCACAGCGTCGCGGACCCGGTGTCGGCGATTGAGAATGCGGAGATAGTTATCGTCGGCGGCGGCAATACCTTTCAGCTGCTGAAAGAGTGCCGCGAACGCGGCCTGCTGGCGCCGATGGTGGATGTGGTGAAGCGCGGGGCGCTGTATATCGGCTGGAGCGCGGGCGCTAACCTGGCCTGCCCGACGATTCGCACCACTAACGATATGCCGATTGTCGACCCTAACGGTTTTGCTGCGCTGGGGCTGTTCCCGCTGCAAATTAACCCGCATTTCACCAACGCGCTGCCGGAAGGCCATAAAGGCGAGACCCGCGAACAGCGGATCCGCGAGCTGCTGGTGGTTGCGCCAGAGCTGACGATTATCGGCCTGCCGGAAGGCAACTGGATACAGGTGACGCAGGGCCACGCTACCCTTGGCGGCCCGAATCCAACGCTGGTATTCAGAGCCGGAGAAGACGCGGTGACCCTCAACGCCGGTCATCGTTTCTAAACCCCGTGCGCACGTTTCCCGGAGGCGGCGCTGCGCGCCTGTCCGGGCTACCATCCCGCAGACGGTGAAGAACTCGTAGCCCGGGCAAGGCGCTCTGCGCCGTCCCCGGGAGCAAAGCGCAGAGTGGCATAATTACCCGGAGGCGATGCTGCGCGCCTGTCCGGGCTACCATCCCGCAGACGGTGGAGAACTCGTAGCCCGGGCAAGGCGCTCTGCGCCGCCCCCGGGAGCAAAGCGCAGAGTGGCATAATTACCCGGAGGCGATGCTGCGCATCTGTCCGGGCTACCATCCCGCAGACGGTGGAGATCTCGTAGCCCGGGCAAGGCGCTCTGCGCCGTCCCCGGGAGCAAAGCGCAGAGTGGCATAATTCCCCGGAGGCGATGCTGCGCATCTGTCCGGGCTACCATCCCGCAGACCGCGGTATACCTGTAGCCCGGCTAAGCGCAGCGCGAGCCGGGGATGTCAGGCGGCACATCAGCGCTTAATAATCATCGCGCTCATCGTCCTCATCCGGCTGCTCCATCACGCTATAGGCCACCGAGCAGAACAGTGAATTCAGACGCTTCATATCGCCCAGCAGCGCCAGGTGCAGCGTACTGGTCTCAATACTCTGCACGTTTTGCTGATGCAGGCGGTCAACGTGGGCATGCGAGTAGCGACGGTTCATGATACGAAAACGATGCTTGCTGCGGCGCAGGCGGCGGGCGCTCGGCACGTCGCCGGAGAAGAAGACCGACATCGCCAGCTGCAGATTGCTGAGCAGCTGCTCGTAGAGGGCATCCAGCTCTTTTAATCCCTCCATGGAGAACGCGCGCCGCGCGGCCAGCGATTTATCGGCGATCTCGCTGCCCATTCTTTCGACGATATCCGAAGCCTGCTCGAGGTTAAGCGCCATTTCGATAATTTCCGCCCAGCGGCGGGACTCCTCATCCGCCAGCTCCTCTTTCGGCATCCGCGCCAGATAGAGCTTAATGGCGGTGTAAAGTACGTTGATATCGTCCGCCATCCGCCGCAGCTCTTTCTCCTCACGCGGCTCGCCGTGCATCACTTTATGCAGGCTTTCCAGCATCTGCTCCATGGCATCGCCAATACGCAGGGTTTCGCGGGCGGCATTGGCCAGCGCCAGGGCGGGCGTATCCAGCGCCGAAGTATCAAGATGCTTCGGCTTCAGCCGCGCGTCCAGCTCGGGCTCATCGCGAATCAGACGCTTACAGAGGTTAGCCATGGGGCCGGCAAACGGCACCATGGCGATACAGCGGATCAGGTTGTAGAAGACGTGGAAATAGATAACCAGTTCGGATTTTTGCAGCGGAAGCTCATCCATGACGTTTGCCAACAGATGCACAAACGGCAGGATAATCAGGCTACCCACCAGCTTAAACAGCAGGCTGCCGAGCGCCACGCGGCGCGCGGCGGCATTGGCGCCGCTGTTGTTTAGCATGGCCAGCAGCCCGGATCCGAGGTTGGCGCCGATCACCAGGCACAGCGCCACCGGAAACGAAATCACGCCGGTGGCGGTTAACGTTGCGGTCAGCAGCACCGCTGCCAGGCTTGAATAGCTGATGATGGCAAACACCGCGCCGATCAGCGCATCCAGCATAATATCGCCGGTCAACGAGGCAAAAATCACCTGCACGCCGTTAGCCTGGGTGATGGGATGCACCGCCTGAACGATCAGCTCCAGCGCCAGCAGAATCAAGCCCAGACCAATCCCCACGCGCCCGAGCTGGCCCGCGCGCGTTTGCTTGCGCCCAAGGAAGAAAATCACGCCGATAAAAATCAGCAGCGGCGAAAGCCAGGACAGATCGAAGGTCAGCACCCTCGCCATCAGCGCGGTACCGACGTCAGCGCCCAGCACCATCACCAGCGCAGGGGCCAGCGCCACCAGATCCTGAGCGACAAAAGAGGTGACCAGCATGGTGGTGGCGTTGCTGCTCTGCACCAGCGCGGTAACGCCGATCCCCGCGCAGAAGGCGAGCGGTTTTTTCTCCACGCTGCTGCTGAGCACGCTTCGCAGACGAGCGCCGTAGACGCGCATCACGCCGGTACGGACGATATGGGTGCCCCACACCAGTAGGGCGACGGCGGACAACAGGTGTAGCAGAGTTAACACGGAATCAGCTTCTCCTTATATTTATTCGTTCCCGAAACTCATAAACCGTTACAGGCCGGATAGCGCTTCGCTTATCCGACGGCAACGATCGCAAGCTTCCTTCAGTATAAGGGTTTACGCACAATAAAGAGACAGGGCGCTCATTGAGCGCCCTGTTAGTTGTAAGGAAAGATAACGGTTTGGTGGATCAGTCGGCATCGTAACCGAGGTTCGGCGCCAGCCAGCGCTCCACTTCCGCCACACTCATCCCCTTACGCAACGCATAGTCTTCCACCTGGTCGCGCTGAATTTGCGCTACCGCGAAGTATTTGCTGTCCGGATGGCTGAAGTACCAGCCGGAAACCGACGCGCCGGGCCACATGGCAAAAGATTCCGTCAGCTTCATGCCGGTGCGTTTTTCCACCTCCAGCAGTTCCCAGATCGTCGCCTTTTCGGTGTGCTCCGGGCAGGCCGGATAGCCCGGCGCCGGGCGAATTCCCTGGTAGTTCTCGCGGATCAGCTCCTCGTTGCTGAGGTTTTCGTTCGCCGCATAGCCCCAGTAAACCTTACGCACCCGCTCATGCAGATATTCGGCAAAGGCTTCCGCCAGGCGGTCGGCAATCGCCTTCACCATAATCTTGTTGTAGTCATCGTGCTGCGCTTCGTAGGCGTCGGCCAGCGCGTCTTCCTCAAGGCCGCCGGTCACCGCAAAGGCGCCGATATAGTCCGCCTTCCCCGACAGCTTCGGCGCGACAAAATCCGCCAGGCAGTAGTTGGCAAAGCCGACTTTCTCCGTCTGCTGGCGCAGATGATGCCCCACCGTCAGCACGTGAGTCCGGGTTTCATCGCGATAAATTTCAACATCGTCGCCGACGCGGTTAGCCGGGAACAGCCCCACCACGCCGCGCGGATTCAGGGCCTTCCCGGCGCTGAGCTTATCCAGCAGTTCGTTGGCGTCTTTGAACAGGCGCTGCGCCTCTTCGCCGACCACTTCATCTTCCAGAATGCGCGGATACTTACCGGCCAGCGACCAGGTCATAAAGAACGGCGTCCAGTCGATATAGTTACGCAGGGTTTCGATACTGGCCTCAACCTCATGCACGCCCAGACGATGGGCCACCGGCGGGGTGTAGCTTGCCCAGTCAAAGGCCAGGTCGTTATCGCGCGCGGCCTCCAGCGTGACCGGCGGGGTGCGCGGCTTTTTACGCCCGTGCTGAATACGTACCGTTTCGTACTCTTTGCGGGTACGGGCGACAAAATCATCGCGCTGGCTATCGGACAGCAGCGCGGCGACCACGCCAACGGTGCGCGAGGCGTTCTGCACGTAGACCGTCGGCCCGCTGTAGTTCTGCTCGATTTTCACCGCCGTATGCGCTTTCGAGGTGGTTGCGCCGCCAATCAGCAGCGGAATAGTAAAGCCCTGACGCTCCATCTCCTTCGCCACGTTGACCATCTCATCCAGCGACGGCGTAATCAGCCCGGAGAGGCCAATCAGGTCGGCGTTAACCTCGCGGGCGGTTTTCAGGATTTTATCCGCAGGCACCATCACGCCAAGGTCGACGATTTCGTAGTTGTTACACTGCAGCACCACGCCGACAATATTCTTGCCGATGTCGTGAACGTCACCCTTCACGGTGGCGATGACCATCTTGCCGTTGCTGGAACCTTTCTCTTTGCTGGCCTCAATATAGGGTTCGAGGTAGGCCACCGCCTGCTTCATCACGCGGGCGGATTTCACCACCTGCGGCAGGAACATTTTCCCTTCACCGAACAGGTCGCCGACCACGTTCATGCCGTCCATCAGCGGCCCTTCGATAACCTCAATCGGACGCGCGGCCTGCTGGCGGGCTTCTTCGGTATCGAGCTCGATAAATTCGGTAATGCCTTTAACCAGCGAGTATTCGAGGCGCTTTTTGACGTCCCAGCTGCGCCATTCCGCCTGCTGAGCGTTGGCGGTATCGTCGGTTTTGCTGCCGCGATACTTTTCCGCCAGATCGAGCAGGCGTTCGGTGCCGTCATCGCGGCGGTTCAGAATCACATCTTCAACCGCATCGCGCAGCTCGGCGGGAAGGTCGTCGTAAATCGCCAGCTGGCCGGCGTTAACGATGCCCATGTCCATGCCGTTGCGGATGGCGTAGTAGAGGAATACCGCGTGAATCGCCTCGCGCACCGGGTCATTGCCGCGGAACGAGAACGACACGTTAGAGACGCCGCCGGAGATCAGCGCGTGCGGCAGTTCGCGTTTGATATCTTCGCAGGCGCCGATAAAGTCCTGGGCATAGTTGTTGTGCTCTTCAATCCCGGTCGCCACGGCGAAAATATTCGGGTCAAAGATGATGTCTTCCGGCGGGAAGCCCACCTCTTCGGTGAGAATTTTGTACGCCCGGCGGCAAATTTCAATTTTCCGCTCGCGGGTATCGGCCTGGCCCACTTCATCAAAGGCCATCACCACGACGGCGGCGCCGTAGCGGCGCACCTTTTTCGCATGCTGGATAAACGGCTCAACGCCCTCTTTCATCGAGATGGAGTTAACGATGCCTTTACCCTGAATACACTTCAGACCCTTTTCGATGACCTCCCATTTGGAGGAGTCGATCATAATCGGCACGCGGGCGATATCCGGCTCACCGGCGATCAGGTTGAGGAAACGCGTCATCGCCGCTTCGGCGTCGAGCATCCCCTCATCCATATTGATATCGATAATCTGCGCGCCGCTTTCCACCTGCTGGCGTGCCACATCCAGCGCTTCGTTATATTTTTCTTCTTTAATCAGGCGTTTGAATTTTGCCGAGCCGGTAACGTTGGTGCGTTCGCCGACGTTCACAAACAGGCTGTCATCGCCGATATTCAGCGGCTCAAGGCCGGAAAGACGACAGGCGACGGGGATTTCCGGCAGCTGGCGCGGCGGCAGGCCGGCGACCGCGCGGCTCATGGCGGCGATATGTTCCGGCGTGGTACCGCAGCAGCCGCCGACAATATTCAGGAATCCGGCTTCAGCCCATTCGCGAATTTGCGCCGCCATCGTGTCGGCGTCGAGGTCGTATTCGCCAAAGGCGTTCGGCAGACCGGCGTTCGGGTGGGCGGTAACGTAGCATTCGGCGATACGCGACAGCTCCTGCACGTACTGGCGCAGCTCATCCGGCCCCAGGGCGCAGTTGAGGCCAAACGTCAGCGCATCGGCGTGGCGCAGCGAGTTATAAAAGGCTTCGGTGGTCTGGCCGGACAGCGTGCGCCCGGAGGCGTCGGTGATGGTGCCGGAGATCATAATCGGCAGATCGACTCCCAGCGCTTCAAACTCCTCTTTAACCGCAAAGATCGCCGCTTTGGCGTTGAGGGTATCGAACACCGTCTCAATCAGAATCAGATCCGCCCCGCCTTCCACCAGCGCTTTGGTGGATTCACGATAGGCTTCCACCAGCCCGTCAAAGGTGATGTTGCGGAAGGCCGGGTCGTTGACGTCGGGAGAAATGGACGCCGTGCGGTTAGTCGGGCCGAGGACCCCTGCGACGTAGCGCGGTTTTTCCGGCGTGCGTGCGGTCCAGGCATCGGCGCTGGCGCGGGCCAGTTTCGCCGCCACAAAGTTGATTTCCGCCGACAGGGATTCCATCTGGTAATCCGCCATCGCGATGGTCGTCGAGTTAAAGGTGTTGGTTTCAATGATATCCGCCCCGGCCGCAAAATAGGCATCGTGGATAGCGGTTATCACATCCGGCTTGCTGAGAACCAGCAGGTCGTTGTTGCCCTTCAGGTCGCAGGGCCAGTCGGCAAAGCGCTCGCCGCGAAAGTCCTGCTCACTCAGATGGTAGCTCTGGATCATGGTGCCCATGCCCCCATCCAGAACCAAAATACGTGCTTTTAACTGCTGATGCAGTTGCTCAACTTTGCTGCTCACACTCGCTCCCGACAACGCTCAACCAGACCGAAAAAACTCAACAGACCATACTGGCACAAACCGAAGGGGTGGAAAAGAGAACAGCGGGCAAGATGAGACATGTTCAGCTTCACTCATCCGATCAGTCGGGTAGTGATTGCATTATCGCCAAATAAAACGAAAATAATTTCCACGATACAGAAAAAAGGAGTCCGCGATGGCGACCCCCGCTCCCGCAAAACGCGGCAGAAAACCTGCCTCCCCCGCCGCCGCTCCGGCCGGCGGGCAAGTTCAGTCCCTGACCCGCGGACTGAAGCTGCTCGAATGGATTGCTGAATCCCACGGCAGCGTGGCGCTGACCGAACTGGCCCAGCAGGCCGGCCTGCCTAACTCCACGACTCACCGCCTGCTGACGACCATGCAGCAGCTGGGTTTTGTTCGTCAGGTCGGTGAGCTGGGCCACTGGTCGGTGGGCGCCCATGCTTTCGTCGTCGGCAGCAGCTTCCTGCAAAGCCGTAATCTGTTGGCGATCGTCCATCCGATTTTGCGTCAGCTGATGGAAGATTCCGGTGAAACGGTTAACCTCGCGGTGCTTGACCAGAGCGATCATCAGGCGATTATTATCGATCAGGTGCAGTGTACGCAGCTGATGCGTATGTCGGCACCGATTGGCGGTAAGCTGCCGATGCACGCTTCCGGCGCCGGAAAGGCGTTTCTGTCGCAGCTAAGCGAAGAGCAGGTTACCGGCCTGCTGCACCGTCAAGGTCTGCACGCTTATACCCATGCCACCCTGGTATCGCCGGTACATCTGAAAGAGGACCTGGCCCAGACGCGTAAGCGCGGCTACTCGTTTGATGACGAAGAACACGCGCTGGGCCTGCGCTGCGTGGCATCGTGCATTTATGATGAACATCGTGAGCCGTTCGCCGCCATCTCCATTTCCGGGCCCATTTCCCGTATTACTGATGACCGCGTGACCGAGTTCGGCGCGATGGTGATTAAGGCGGCGAAAGAAGTGACGCTGGCCTACGGCGGAGTGCGCTAAATGAGCGATCTGAAATCCTACTGGCAGGATAAATACCCTTCTGCTTTCTGCTGGTCTTTCGGCGATTCACCGGCGCTGGCCGACGAGCTGGCTGCCCTGGTTATCGCCGGGAAGAAGCGCGGCACCTGCGGTTCGCTTGCCAGCTATCAGCAGGAGCAGCCGCCCGTGACGCCGGGGGCGTATCACATTGTGCTGGACGGCAAAGGGAAAGCCGTCTGCGTGATACGCACCCTGTCCCTCAGGCTCATTCGTTTTAACGAAATGAGCCCTGAGCTCGCCGCGCTGGAGGGCGAAGGTGATTTGAGCCTCGCTTACTGGCAATCGGCGCATCAGGCATTCTTTGAACGCGAAGGTACCTGGGCGCCGGATATGGAGCTGGTGTACGAAGAATTTGCCGTTATCGAAGCAGCCTGAAGCAGGCCATCGGCTATCCCGCCTGCTTCAGGTCGCCGTAGCGCACGCTAAAACGCTGACGGCGGCGATAGGCGTAGACGTCTTCCACGTGGCCGTTGCGGATACGCGTTTGCAGCTCCCGCCAGTAGTCGGCGCGCAGCAGGTCGGCGTGCATCTCTTCAAATAGCGGTCCGATGCGCGGGTCAGCGCACAGCCAGTGGCGAAACTCTTCCGGAAAAACATCGCCAGGCGAGACGCTATACCAGGGCTCGCTGGCAAGCTCATCCTCCGGGTAGCGCGCCGGCGGGATCTCGCGGAAATTCACCTCCGTCATATAGCAAATTTCATCGTAATCGTAGAACACCACCCGGCCGTGACGCGTGACGCCAAAGTTTTTAAATAGCATATCGCCGGGGAAAATGTTGGCGGCGGCCAGCTGACGAATGGCGTTGCCGTACTCCTCTACCGCATCGCGCAGCGCCGGACCGTCCACCTGCTCCAGCCAGATATTCAGCGGCACCATCCGCCGCTCGATATAAAGATGGCTGATCGCAATCCGATCGCCGAGATCGGTAATTTTCGCTCCGGCTTCGGTTTGTAACAGGGCCATAAGTTCGGGCGCAATTTGCCGTTTCTCCAGGACGAAGTTCTCAAACTCCTGGGTATCGGCCATCCTTCCCACGCGGTCGTGCTCTTTGACCAGCTGATAGCAGGCGCGCACGTGGGCGGCGGTCATCTCTTTCTGCGGCGCAAAGCGGTCCTTGATGACTTTAAATACCCGATCAAATCCCGGCAAAGTAAACACCAGCATCACCATGCCGCGAATCCCCGGCGCTTCAATAAATTGCTCATCGCTGCGGGAAATATAGTGCAGGTATTCCCGATAGCTCTCGGTTTTCGCATGCTTCTGGCAGCCAATCGCCATGTACAGTTCAGCGGTGGTTTTCCCCGGGAGAATCTCGCGCAGCCACTCGACCAGCGCGCCGGGCAGCGGCGCGTAAACCATAAAATAGGAGCGGGCGAAGCCAAAAACGATGCTGGCTTCGGCATGCGTCGTCAGACAGGCGTCGACAAACAATTCGCCTTCATCGGTGCGATGGATTGGCAGAAGAAAAGGCAGCGTCGCCATCGGCGTAACCAGTTTGCCTACCAGCCAGGCCGCCTTATTGCGGTAAAACAGTTCATTCGCCACCTGCAGGTGCGACCGGGAAAGCAGCTCGCTGCCGAGCGCCTCCTGCAGGCAAGCGGTGATATAACCGATATCGCGCGCGCTGTTTTGCCACGGCAGACGGAGAGGAAGATCGGATAACACTTTGCGTAATAGCGTGTCCCAGCCGCGCTCGGGGAAGAAATCTTTGGCCAGCGGGCGCGGGATGGCGCGTAAGCGCCGCTCTGGCTGAGAGCTGAAAATAAAAAGCCGCTCGGGAGTCAGCGAGCGGTGGTCAAACAACCGGCAATAAACGGAATTGAAAAAGCTCTCCGCAATTTCGAAACGAGGGTAATCCGGCAGCAGGTGGGTATAGTGTTCTTTTACCCGCAGCAAAAAATCGGTATCGGTATTTTTACCATCGGTAATGCAGCGCAGCTGCTCGACGACCAGGCCGACATGGTGATCGTAGAGATGAATACGCTGCTTCATCGCCTGCTGGACGGCATGCCAGTCAGCCTGTTCAAAGCGCTGCTGGGCGCCGGAAGTCACTTCAAGAAAACGACCGTACTGGGCGTCAAAACCCTGCAAAATAGTTTGAGCAATCAATAATTCCAGGCCACGCGTCATCTCTTCCCCCTCACCCATCCCTCTCCCCCGGAGAGAGGGAGAGGGGGAAATTATCAGAACTGATCTTCTTCTGTAGAGCCGGTTAACGCCGTGACTGATGAGGCTCCGCCCTGGATAATGGTGGTGACCTTATCGAAGTAGCCGGTGCCGACCTCCTGCTGATGAGAGACAAAGGTGTAGCCATCTTTAGCCGCCGCGAACTCCGGCTGCTGGACCTTCTCAACGTAGTGCTTCATCCCCTCGCCCTGGGCGTAGGCGTGGGCCAGGTCGAACATGTTGAACCACATGCTGTGAATACCGGCCAGGGTGATGAACTGATACTTGTAGCCCATATCCGACAGCTGCTGCTGGAAGCTGGCAATGGTTTTATCATCCAGCTTTTTCTGCCAGTTAAACGACGGCGAGCAGTTGTAGGCCAGCAGTTTGCCCGGATATTTCGCGTGGATCGCGTCGGCAAAGCGCTTCGCCAGCTCAAGGTCCGGGGTAGAGGTTTCACACCACACCAGGTCGGCATAGGGCGCGTAGGCCAGCCCGCGGCTGATGGCCTGTTCGATACCGGCATGGGTACGGAAGAAACCTTCGCTGGTACGGTCGCCGGTAATGAACTGGCGATCGTAAGGATCGCAGTCTGAGGTAATTAAATCCGCCGCATCGGCGTCAGTGCGAGCGATCACCAGCGTCGGCACGCCCATGACGTCCGCCGCCAGACGCGCGGCGACCAGTTTCTGAATCGCCTCTTGCGTGGGGACCAGCACTTTGCCGCCCATATGGCCGCATTTTTTCACCGATGCCAGCTGGTCTTCGAAGTGTACGGCCGCTGCACCGGCCTCAATCATCGATTTCATCAGCTCAAACGCATTAAGCACGCCGCCAAACCCCGCTTCCGCGTCGGCGACGATCGGCAGGAAATAATCGGTATAACGCGGATCGTTCGGCTCAATACCCGCAGACCACTGGATCTGATCCGCGCGGCGGAAGCTGTTGTTGATCCGATCGACCACGGCCGGTACCGAGTTCGCCGGATAGAGCGATTGATCCGGATACATGCTGGAGGCCAGGTTGGCGTCCGCTGCGACCTGCCAGCCGGAAAGATAAATCGCTTCAATGCCCGCTTTCGCCTGCTGCAGCGCCTGGCCGCCGGTCAGCGCGCCCAGGCTGTTGACGTAGCCTTTTTTCGCTTCCCCGTGCAGCAGTCGCCACATCTTTGCCGCGCCCAGCTGCGCCAGAGTACATTCCGGGTTGACCGAGCCGCGCAGCTTCACCACATCTTCGGCGCTGTATGGGCGAGTAATGCCTTCCCAGCGCGGATTCGTCCACTCTTTGTTTAATTCTTCGATTTGTTGGGTACGGGTTTTCATGTGCAGATGCTCCATATTGTTGTGTGGTGAATTAGGCCAGAAGGCGGTAGCCCGGCAGGGTTAAGAAATCGATCAGCTCGTCGGAGGTGGTGATCTGTTCCATCAGGCGAGCGGCTTCATCAAAACGCCCGCTGCTGTAGCGGTGCTCGCCCAGTTCGTCCTGAATCACCCGCATCTCTTCAGCCAGCCACTGGCGGAATAGCGCTTTGGTAACCGGTGTGCCGTTACTGAGGGTTTTCTCATGGTGGATCCATTGCCAGATAGAGGTACGGGAGATTTCCGCCGTCGCCGCATCTTCCATCAGGCCATAAATCGGTACGCAGCCGTTGCCGGAAATCCACGCCTCGATGTACTGCACCGCCACGCGAATGTTGGCGCGCATGCCCTCTTCGGTTCGTTCGCCCTCGCAGGGGGCCAGCAGCTGTTCAGCGGTAATCGGCGCATCGTCTTCGCGGGTAACGGACAGCTGATTTTTGTTCTCGCCCAGTACGCCGTTAAAGACGGCCATCGCGGTGTCAGCCAGCCCGGGATGCGCGATCCAGGTACCGTCATGGCCGTTATTCGCCTCCAGCGATTTGTCCGCTTTTACCTTGTTCAGCACCTGGTTGTTTCGCTCGGCATCTTTGCTCGGAATAAAGGCCGCCATGCCGCCCATCGCAAACGCGCCGCGCCTGTGGCAGGTCTTAATCAACAATCGCGAGTAGGCGCTGAGGAAAGGCTTGTCCATCGTCACCACCTGACGGTCCGGCAGAACGCGATCCGGATGATTCTTCAGCGTTTTGATATAGCTGAAGATGTAGTCCCAGCGCCCGCAGTTCAGACCCACAATATGGTCGCGCAGGGCGTGTAAAATTTCGTCCATCTGGAATACGGCGGGCAGCGTTTCGATCAGCAGCGTGGCTTTGATGGTGCCGCGCGGCAGCTCAAAACGGTCTTCCGTAAAGCTAAATACTTCACTCCACCACGCGGCTTCCTGCCAGGCCTGAGTCTTCGGCAGATAGAAATAGGGGCCGCTGCCTTTTTCCAGTAACGCTTTGTAGTTGTGGAAGAAATAGAGGGCGAAGTCGAACAGACTGCCGGGAATCGCTTCCCTGCGCCACGTCACGTGTTTTTCCGGCAGATGCAGACCGCGCACGCGGCAGATCAGCAGCGCCGGGTTCGGCTTGAGCTGATAAATCTTGCCGGCTTCATTGGTGTAGCTGATGGTGCCGTTAACCGCATCGCGCAGGTTAATTTGCCCATCAATGACTTTGCTCCATTCGGGCGCCAGTGAGTCTTCGAAATCCGCCATAAAGACTTTTACATTCGCATTGAGCGCATTGATGACCATCTTGCGCTCTACCGGACCGGTAATTTCTACCCGCCGATCCTGCAAATCGTCCGGAATGCCGCGGATCGTCCAATCACCGTTACGAATGGAAGCTGTTTCCGAAATAAAATCTGGAAGCTTGCCGTTATCAATTGCCTGCTGCTGCTGGATACGCGCGGCCAGGAGTTTATTGCGCTCAGGCGTAAAGCGGCGCACCAGCTCGGTCAGAAATTCTACGGCCTCAGGCGTTAAGATTTGCTTCTCCTGGTCGCCATATGGCTGGCTAAAAGCCAGTTCGTCAGTGATTGTCGCCTGCTGCGTCATGTGCTGCTCCTCTTGGTTAATCCAGTTGGCGCGAACGTAAGATCGTTGTGTAGTTTTCGTTCAGCACAATTAAGACTACGCATTTATTTTTCAAAATCAAAAACAATTTCCATTTTTAATTTAATTATCGTTTAACCTATTGATAACAATATAAATAAAGTTTAATTACAATATGAGCTGCGTTTCGGAAATAAAAAAGGCACCCGAAGGTGCCAGAGGCAAAATGCTGAAACGCTTTAGGATCGCGTTGTGTAGAAGATTAATCCAGAGTCGGATTCATATGGCGTAGATCGTATGGCGTGATCTGGTAGACGTAATAATTCAGCCAGTTGATAAACAGCAAATTGCCATGGCTTCGCCAGGTGGCGCGCGGTTTGTTCTGCGGATCGTTCTGCGGGAAATAATTATGTGGAACCTGCGGATCGAGACCCGCTTCCACATCGCGGAAGAACTCGCTGGCCAGGGTGTTCGCGTCATATTCCGGGTGACCGGTCACGAAGGCGATGCGCTTATCTTTGCTGGCGAACAGGTAGGCGTCGCCCTCTTCCGTTTCCGCCAGGATCTCGAGGTCGGTGTAGTCGCGTATCAGCGCCGCCGGGAAATCGGCATAGCGCGAGTGCGGGGCCAGAAAGCTATCGTCAAAGCCGCGGGTTAACAAGGCATGAGGTTGCAGGATATGGTGTTCGTAGACCCCGGAAATCTTCTCAGAGCGGGTCTGTTTAGGGATACCGTAGAGGATATTGAGGGCTGCCTGTACCGCCCAACAGACAAACAGCGTTGAGGTAACATGATCTTTAGCCCATTCCAGCACCTGTTTTATCTGCGGCCAGTAGGCAACGTCATTAAATTCAACCAAACCTAAAGGTGCACCGGTAACAATCAGGCCATCAAAGTTCTGATCGCAAATATCTTCAAAGTTGCAGTAGAAGTTGTTCAGGTGTTCCGCCGGAGTATTACGTGATTCGCGGGCATCGATGCGCAACAGCTGGATATCAAGCTGCAGAGGAGAGTTGGAAAGCAGTCGCAAAAACTGATTCTCAGTCTCGATTTTCTTCGGCATCAGATTAAGGATGAGCACCTTCAGCGGGCGGATTTCCTGAGTCGTCGCGCGAGTTGTCGTCATCACAAAGACGTTTTCATTACGCAAGAAATTGACGGCCGGTAGCTCGTCCTGCACCCGAATTGGCATAACTTTATTACCTCATAGCATACGTATAAACGTTTAGACATCCAGACAGCTGAAGATACCCAGGAATAAGGTGAATGTCGAGCCTGCAAGTGCAGGGTGAGAAAATTTCACGGAGACATTTGAGTTAGAATATAAGAACAAATAAAAGGAGCAAATATGGTTATTAGTATCCGCCGTTCACGGCATGATGAAGGGAAAAAACTGATTGCGATCTGGCGTCGGTCGGTCGATGCAACGCACGATTTTTTATCAAAAGAGTATAGAGCGGAACTGGAAGATCTGGTGAGCGCGTTTTTACCCGAAGCGCCGCTGTGGGTCGCGGTGACGGAGAAAGACGAGCCGGTCGCCTTTATGCTGCTTACGGGGGAACATATGGATGCGCTATTCGTTGACCCTACGGTCCGCGGCTGCGGCGTGGGTAAGCTGTTGATTGAACACGCGCTGACGTTAGCGCCCAAACTGACGACCAACGTTAATGAGCAGAATGAACAAGCGGTCGGATTTTATAAGAAGATGGGCTTTAAGGTGACAGGCCGTTCTGAGACGGACGATCTTGGAAAACCCTATCCGTTATTGAATTTGGTACATGAGTAATGAAGTAAGACCGGATAAGGGTAACCGCTGTCCGGTCGGTTCAGACGACAAAAACGCAAAAAGCCCATCCGTCAGGATGGGCTCTTCACTTGTTTGATGCCTGGCAGTTCCCTACTCTCACATGGGGAGACCCCACACTACCATCGGCGCTACGGCGTTTCACTTCTGA